>JAIBDN010000007.1 GCA_024686215.1 Gammaproteobacteria bacterium
ACGCCTTTAATACGTTCTACCAGTGCGTTGCCGGCGTCGATGTTGACCCCTGCGTCCTTGTAGCTAAGAGGTGTTTGCCCTGTGTTGTCACTCATGGGTGTTGTGTCCGCTGGATAGTGTGGCGATGCTGCTGCAAAGCGGGCTATTTTAGCTTGCCTAAGCGTGTAGCGCACTTCGAATTCTTCATCTGTGGCGATAAAATGCATTTTGCCTGGTTCTTGCGTCAGCGCGGGACTCGGCAGTTGTCACAGGAGGCCTCCAGTGCTGCTACAATGCGTTTTTTTTCCTGGCATTAAGGAGTTAACCGGTGAGAAAGTTTGTCACTGCAATGGTGTGCTCGGTGTTGTTGCTGGCGGCTATGTCCCTGCGCGCTGAATTGGTGCGTGACCTCTATTCGGCGCAGGTGCCAGTAGCTGATCAGGGTGCAGAAGCGCTGGCAGTCGCTTCCCGTGATGCCCTGTCCGACGTGCTGGTGAAAGTCTCCGGCAGCGTGAAAGTGCTGCGTGATCCGGTCATCGCAGCTGCCCTGGGCCAGGCCCGCAAGCATGTGCTGCAATACTCGTACGTGCGCAATGGGCGCATTGAAAGTGGCCTGGAAGCACAAATTGAATTTGACGATAGCTATATTATGGACCTGATCACCCGGGCAGGCGTGCCCCTGTGGATCGCTAATCGACCGCTGGTGCTGGTCTGGCTGGTAATGGAGGACAGCAGCGGGCGGTATTTCGTTAATGCTGAGACGGCACCTGAGTTGTCTGCGGCGCTGACCACGGCATTCTCCCGGCGCGGCGTGCCGATGCAGATGCCGCTATTTGACCTGGCCGATTCCTCTGCGCTGTCAACACAGCAGGCCTGGCGCCAGTATCGCCCGGCGCTGGAGTCCGCGTCGCAGCGCTATGATGTGCAGAATATTATGGCCGGGCGCCTGGTTGCCCTGTCTTCGGGCAGCGCTACCGGAGACTGGAGTTATTTCTCCACCGGCGATCGCCTGGATCGCTCCATCAGTGCGGCTGATGCGGCAGAATTTGCCGCCCAGGGGGCGGCCATGGTGGCAGAGGACATGGCGGCGCGTTACGCGGTTGTGCCCACGGCCGCCGATGCCGGCGGTATCAGTATGTCGGTGCAGGGGGTCAGGCGTTACGCGGACTACGCCAATATTGTCGCCTGGCTGGAAGGCCTGGAGTTGATCGAACGCGCCAATATAGAGCGCGTTAGTGGCGATACCATCGAATTGCGCTTGCAGGCCCAGGCGGGACCGCAACAGCTGGCGGCAATCATCGAGTTGAATGAGCGACTCACCCCAATGCCACCGGTGGCGGCGCATAACCAGTTGAGCTATCTGTGGCAGGACTAGATATTGGCCAGCGACAGCTGGCCCTGGAGGTGCAGCTGCGCGATGACGCGACGCTGGACAATTACCTGGGTGCCCCCGCAGTGCAGCCGCTGCTGCTGGCGCTGCAGCAACAAACAACCCCCGATGGCGAAGCAATAATCTTCCTGTATGGACCCGACGGCTGCGGCAAGTCGCACCTGTTGCAGGCCGCCTGTCATCTCGCCGGGGGTGGAGCGCTGTATCTGCCGCTGGCAGAGCTGGCCGAGTACTCCCCGCAAGACGTGCTGCAAAGCGTAGAGACGCTGGACCTGGTGTGTCTGGACGATGTGGATGCCGTGCTGGGCAATGACGACTGGGAGCTGGCCTTGTTCGACCTGTGCAACCGCGCCCGGCAGTGGGGTTGCCGCCTGTTAGTGGCGGGGCAGGGTGCACCACGTACACTGGCGGTCAAACTGGCCGATCTGCGCTCGCGCCTGTCCTGGGGCATTGTCTATCAGCTGAGCCAGACTGACGATGAGGAAAAGTCTGCGGTGCTGCGCTTTCGCGCCGGACGCAGAGGGTTGTCCATGTCAGCGGAGGTAGCCTTCTATATTGTCACCAGGGCGCCACGCTCCCTGGAGCATCTGTTGGAGTTGCTGGATACCCTGCATAAGGCCTCCCTCGCGGAACAGCGCGCGCTGTCTATCCCTTTCGTCAAACAGGCCCTGGGCTGGTGATGTGTTCAGTCCACGCTGAAATTGTCTGCATCCAGGTGGCAGGGAAAACTCTCGCGATAGTGCTGTAGTTTGGTGCCGTCCAGGCGTACCTGGGTCGCGCTCTTTCTATCGAACATATCTACCAGTAATTCGCCGTCGGCGGCTATCGCCAGGCTGTCGCCGCTGTAACCCATACCTTTGGCATCACTGCCGACCCGGTTCACACCGATAACGCAGGCCAGGTTCTCGATGGCCCGTGCTAGCAGTAGCTGACGCCAGTGCAGGCGCCTTGGGGTTGGCCAGTTGGCCACGTACAGGGCCAGATCGTAATCATCCCGATTGCGGCTGAATACCGGGAAACGCAAGTCGTAGCAAACCTGCAGCAAAATGCGCCAGCCGCGCCAGTTCACGATGACCCGCTCACTGCCACTGCGGTAGCGTTTGTGCTCTCCGGCCATGCGGAACAGGTGACGTTTGTCGTAGTAGCTCACCCCCTCAGGGGTGACAAACAGCATGCGGTTATACACGCCGTCTTCCCCGTGCACCGCCACGCTGCCGGTCAGTGCACAATCGTAGTCCCTGGCCAGCGCCTGTAGCCACTGTTCTGTGGCGCCGCCGGGTTGCTCCGCATTGGCAATTGCGTTCATGGAAAATCCGGTAGTAAACATCTCCGGTAGAATAATCAGGTCAGTGGCCTGCTCCAGACCTGCAATGATTGCGCCGATTTGTTGGCGGTTGTCTTCTGGTTGCTCCCAGGCCAGTTCGCACTGGATCAATGTGGCATTCAGATCCTGCATAGTATCTCCGCGGCCTGCTTGAGCAGCGCATCGCTTTTGGCAAAGCAGAAGCGCAGGTAATGCAGATCCTCTGGCGCCTCCTGGTAAAACACGGAGATGGGAATGGCAGCCACGCCGTATTGCCGGGTCCAGTCCTCGCACAGCTGCGCATCGCGCACTGTGCTGATAGCGCTGTAGTCCAGTAGCTGAAAATAGGTGCCCTGGCTGGGTTTAAGGGAAAAGCGCGAGTCCTCCAGCAGGGCGCAGAACAGGTCGCGTTTACCCTGGTAAAAATCTGCCAGGGTAGCCGGATAGCCGGGATCATCGCGCATGAAATCAGCTAGCGCCATTTGCACCGGGGTCACCGCCACAAAAGAAACAAACTGATGCACCTTGCGCAGTTCTGCGCTCAGCGCCGGTGGTGCTATACAGTAGCCGGTTTTCCAGCCGGTTACGCTGAAGGTCTTGCCAAAAGAGAACATGGCGAAGCTGCGCTGGCGCAGACCTTCGAGCTGCAGCACACTGTGGTGCTGCTGGTCGTCATAGACCAGATGTTCGTAGACCTCGTCGCTTATCACCAGAAGATCATACTTTTCAGCAAGCTGCTCCAGTTTTAGTAGATCGTGGCTGGACAGCGTGCTGCCGCTGGGGTTGTGTGGCGAGTTGATGATGATGAGTCGGGTGCGCGGGTTAGTGGCATCCTCAACCTGCTGCCAGTCGATAGAAAAATCTAGCGCGTTTAAGGGGATGTGCACCGCGCGCCCACCCGCCAGCTCAATGCTGGGTTGGTAACAGTCGTAACAGGGGTCAAAAATGATGACTTCATCACCGGGGTGAACACAGGCCATTACCGCACAGAAGATGCCTTCCGTCGCGCCCGGGACCACAGTGATTTCGCTCTCCGGGTGGCATTCCACAGCCCTGCGTGCGGCCACATGAGCGGCAATCTGTTCGCGCAGCGCCAACACTCCCGCCATGGGTGCGTACTGGTTGTGCCCCGCCATTGCATGCGCACCCAGCGCTTCGCGCAGCGCCAGTGGTGCGTCGAAATCAGGGAAGCCCTGAGACAGATTGATCGCCTCGCACTGACTGGCCAGGGCCGACATTTGGGTGAATATAGTGGTCCCTACGTGGGGCAGTTTGCTCTTTATCATGGTGCTGTCGAGGGGCTGCCCCCGGGTACTGCCATTTCGTTGGGAGATAGCTGCAGGTAGCGACGCAGGTAATGCACCGCCAGGTAGAAAGGGCCGGTATCCAGTAAAGCAACGGTGGCTTTAAACAGGTAATTGCTGCCGATCAGCACGAGTATTGTATTGAAGGCCATATCGCCGCGAAAGAAGGCGGCGCCAAAGGTTACTGAGATAACAGTAATAGAATCCACCAACTGGCTGCCCAGGGTGCTGAAATTGTTGCGTACCCACAGGTATTTTCCCTTGGTAACGCGCTTCCAGAAGTGGAATAGCTGCACGTCGCAGTACTGGGCGGCGATGTAGGCCAGCATGGAAGCAAACACCGCGCCGGAAGTGGTGGCATAGATCAACTGGTACAGTCCTACGCTGTGCTCCACGACCTCACCGTTGGGCAGGGACACCGGTGCTGCAAGTTGCAGTATTTGCCAGGGCGGCATGTTTTCCATGGGTACGGCCGGAATGCTGTTACCCAGCAGCAGTACCAGCAGGATAAAGATATTCAGCCCCAGGCCCACGGTGACCAGGAAGTTGGCCCGGGCCTTGCCGTACAGTTCACAGACCAGGTCGGTACACAGAAAGGTCAGGGGGTAGGGCAGTACGCCCACCGCTAGCGCCATGGGCCCCAGTTGCACGAAGCGGGTAATACCGATCACATTGAGTAAGGTCATGGCACACAGGAAGGTACCCGCCAGCACCAGGAACACACGTTCACGACGCTCCTGTAATACGTCTGCTGCAATCACCCTCAGCTTTCCTTCTGGCCCAGGTTGCCGTGCAGTACAGCGCCGTTGATTACCGGGTTGTGGTGTGCCCAACGAATCAGTTCGGCGATTTCACCGGGGTCGATCAAGCGTTTGAAGCTGTTCATTGCGGCAATGGCCTGCTCCACCTCGGGGTCATTACCCAGGTGCGTGCGCAGCATCTCGGTGTCGGTGAACCCGGGGCATACCAGGGCGGTGTGTATGCCAGAGCCCATCAGGTCCTGGCAGGTAGCACGCATCATGCCCAGCTGCGCGTGTTTGCTGACAACGTAACTGAAAGAACCGGCCACGGCTTTCTCGGAAAGCGTTGAACCTACGTAGATAACGCTGGATGTGGGCCCCAGCAGTGGCAGCAATTGCTGATTGAGGCTGTTTATAGCCACCACATTGGTCTCCAGCACCTGGCGCAGTTCCCCGGAGTCACAATCGTTGGTGCTGTCCTTAAGCATCTGGCTGGCATTGTGCACCAGCACTGTTGAGCTGCTTTTAGCGATCGCCTCGCCCAGCACAGAGCAGGCTGAATCTATCTCCGCGTCGCTGGAAAGATCGCAGCGGATATTGTTCACCTGTGGCAGCGGGCAGGCGCGCCGTGACAGATTGAAAACCTGGTAACCCTCGTCAAGAAAAGCCTGGGCAGTTGCCCGGCCTATACCCACGCTGGCGCCAGTGATAATCGCGGTGTTCATCTGCTGTTCATTCTCCTTTGCGGCAATCAATGACCGCGCCCTACAGCGCCGTGGCATAGCAGATTCGGTCATTTAAGTGGTGGCGTCAAGGCGCCAAGCCATCATTATACGACGCCATGGCCTTACCTGATCAGTATGCTCGAATTATCCGTTAATGATCCGTCGGCATGGCGCTGGCGTAAGTTCCGGCAGTTGCGCTGGTTCAACACAGGCATGACAATGGACTGATAGTTTTAAGGTAGGTAAGCATGGAAAGTTTAACCACATTGTATATAGATAAGGAGAGCCACAAGTTCTCTGCGGCACACTATACGATTTTCTCCGCCAGTGAGCGCGAGCGCCTGCACGGGCACAACTACTCCGTCTCTGCGCGCATTGTTGCACCCATGGGAGATAATGGCTTTTCGGCTGATTACAACGTGTATAAGAATCGTCTGGCCGGCCTGTGTGATGCCCTGGATGAATACATGTTGCTAGCGGGCGATTCGCCCTATCAGCAGATCGAGCAGGATGGCGCCTGTTATCGCGTCAGCTTTGCCGACGAACACATGCTGTTTCTGCAAAGTGACACCCAGGTGCTGCCTATACGCAACGCCACCGTGGAAGAATTCTCTCG
The DNA here is from genome assembly GCA_024686215.1 of Gammaproteobacteria bacterium. GTDB lineage: Bacteria > Pseudomonadota > Gammaproteobacteria > Pseudomonadales > Halieaceae > JAACFI01. Next base: position 6,058 of record JAIBDN010000007.1, read on the forward strand.
CTACCTGCTGCAGGGCTTGCTAGCTGTCTCTGGCGATGACGATCTGCGTGAAATTGAATTATGCGTGGCCTCGGGTCCGGGGCAAAAGGGTTGCGCCAGCTGGTCTAAACCCTGATCAAGCGGGCGAGCATTTTTCGGACATTAAGCAGTGCTGTGCTACGCTTTAGCCAGTGTCCGTCCGTGAATTCCGCGATAGCCGGGGTTGGTTGATAGACGGAGTCTTAACCTGACATGCATTTCGTGCTTCGGGATAACAACAATACATAAAAGAGGTGGTTATGAGCATGAGTAAAAAACTAGGCGCCGAGTTTATCGGTACGTTCTGGCTGGTACTGGGTGGTTGCGGCAGCGCTGTGCTGGCCGCGGGATTTCCCGATGTGGGTATCGGTCTTCTGGGGGTATCCCTGGCGTTTGGCTTGACTGTGCTTACCATGGCTTTTGCCATCGGGCATATCTCCGGTTGTCACCTTAATCCCGCTGTGTCGGTGGGTCTGGTGGTGGGAGGACGTTTTCCCTCTGGAGAGTTGCTTCCTTATGTCGTAGCCCAGGTGCTGGGCGGTATTGCCGGCGCTGCAGTGCTGTACGTGATCGCCAGTGGTGCCGCTGGTCCGGAAGGTTTCGAAACCGCGGGCTTTGCCTCCAACGGCTTTGGTGAGCACTCACCGGGCGGCTACAGCCTCACGGCGGCGCTGGTCACTGAGGTGGTCATGACCTTTATGTTCCTGATTATTATCCTCGGTGCTACAGATGCGCGCGCCCCGGCTGGCCTCGCTCCTATCGCCATCGGCCTGGGTCTGACACTGATCCACCTGATCAGCATTCCGATAACCAACACTTCAGTAAACCCTGCGCGCAGCACCGGCGTTGCCCTGATTGAGGGTGGCTGGGCAATTTCCCAGTTGTGGCTGTTCTGGATAGCACCTATTGTCGGTGCAGCGCTGGCCGGCCTGGTCTACAACTGGCTGGGTAGCGAGGACTGATCGCCTGCGCCATGGCCGCTGAGGAACTGTCGCAACGGCTGGGCGCAACACTGGGAGCAGTTGCCGGTGCAGCGCGATGCAGCCGACGCGGTAGTGCTCGCGATCGATGCCACGCGCGCGGCCGTCAGGCCTTATTGTTCAGTCTCGACTAGGCGTTGATACCGCTGTGTCGCAGTAGTGGCTCAATGTCCGGTTCTCTGCCGCGAAATGCCACGAACAGCTCCATCGGATCCTGCGACCCCCCCGCCTCAAGAATATGTCGGCGAAAGGACGCGCCGGTGTCTGGATTGAAAATACCTTCTTCCTCGAAACGGGAAAAGGCATCTGCCGATAGCACCTCAGCCCATTTATAGCTGTAGTACCCCGCCGCATAACCGCCGGCAAAAATATGTGAAAAACTGTTCTGGAAGCGATGGAATGCCGGCAGTTTGACCACCGCTACCTGTTCTCGCACCTCGTCCAGTAATTGCTGTACGCTAGTGCCTTCCTGCGCCTTCCATTCCCGGTGCAGACGGAAATCAAACAGGGAGAACTCCAATTGTCTGGCCAATATCATGGCTGACTGGAAGTTACGCGCCGCCAACAGTTTGTCCAGCAGCGCCTCCGGCAGTGGCTCGCCGCTTGCGTGGTGGCCGGAAATGAAGGCCAGTGCTGCGCGGTCCCAGCACCAGTTTTCCAGGAACTGACTGGGAAGTTCCACCGCATCCCAGGCTACACCATTAATGCCCGAGACCGCGGCCACTGTCTGGCGGCTTAGCATGTGGTGCAAGCCATGACCGAATTCGTGGAACAAGGTAGTGAGTTCGTTGTGGCTCAATAATGCCGGGGTGTCCCCTACCGGTGGAGTGAAGTTACACACCAGGTAAGCCACCGGGATTTGCAGCTCCCCCTGGTAATGGCGCCTGACGCGGCAGTCATCCATCCATGCGCCGCCGCGTTTGTCCGCCCGGGCATACAAATCGAGGAAGAAACGGGCAATGACAGTGTCATCCTGTGACACCTCGAATAGCTGTACGTCCGGGTGGTAGCTGTCGAAAGTTTCCACCTCGCGAATGTCAATTTGGTAAAGCTTGTGCACTACCGCAAATAAACCGGGCAGCGCTCTGGATACTGGTAAGTAGGGCCTGATGTCTTCCTGCGACACCTGGTAGCGCGCCTGGCGTAACTTCTCGCTGTAATAACTAACGTCCCAGGCCTGCAATGGTTCTTGCACGCCTTGCTGGCGTGCAAAGTCTTCCAGGTCATGCCATTCTTTTCGCGCCTGGTCTGCGGACCGGGTTGCCAGTTGCTCAAGGAACTCGATGACCCTTTCGGGCTTATCGGCCATCTTTGTCGCCAGGGACAATTCAGCGTAGTTGGCAAAACCCAGTAACTCAGCCAGTTGCTGACGCAAGCCCAGAGTTTCCTCGATAATTGCGCTGTTGTCCCACTGTCCGGCGTGAGGGCCAACTTCCGATGCCCGGGTGCAGTTGGCGCTGTAGACCTCTTCCCGTAACAGGCGGTTGTCGCAATAGTTCAGTACTGGAGAAAAGGACGGGAATTCCAGGTTGATCAGGTAGCCTTCAAGGCCCGCTTGCTGCGCGGCCTGTTGCGCATTGGCCAGCGCCGTGGCTGGCAGTCCCTGTAATTCTTCCAGACTGGCCTGTCGCGACCAGGCATTGGTGGCATCCAGCACATTCTCGCCAAATTTGCTGCCCAGCTCCGACAGGCGTTTACGCAGTTCGCCATAGCGTTCTTTTTGCTCTGCAGGCAGGGAGACGCCAGCCAGGCGAAAATCCCGTAGCGCATTGTCTATCGATTTTTGCTGTGCCCTGTCCAGTGATGAAAACGTGTCGCTGTCAGCGATGGACTGGTAGGCATTGCACAGTTGGCTGTGCTGGCCCATCCAGGTGCCGTATTCCGACAGCAAGGGCAGGCAGGCGTTATAGGCCTCGCGCATGGCGTCTGTGTTACACACGCTATTGAGGTGGGATACCGGGGACCAGGCCTGGGCCAGTTCATCCTCCAGTTGTTCAATAGGCTGCAACAGGTTTTCCCAAGCGTACTTATTTTGCTGTTGCAACAGGTCTTCTATTGCCTGTTTGTTGTGTTCTATCAGTTGCCGAATTGCCGGTTCTACATGTGCGGGTTCGATGCGCGAAAAGGGGGGCAGCGTATGGTGTTCCTGCAGGGGGTTGGTCATGTTGCGCTAGTCCTGTTTCTTTTTCTTCATCAGCGGAGCGAAACCATCAACAGGCGGTTGTTGGTTATCACCACTATTGGTTTTGCCACGATTCTTGCGATTGCGATCACGGCTTTTACTTTTGTCCGTCGACGCTTTAGCGTTCTTTTTCTTTTTGCCAGCGGCTTTACCCGCGGCTTTGCCTGAGGACTTGGTTTTCTTCGGTCCACTGTAACGTGCCTTGAGCCCAGGCAGCTTGCGCTGTTCGAATTCGAGACTCAGGTAGCGCTGAATGCTGATCATCAGGTTCCATTCAGGGGCGCTTACCAGCGATACCGCCAGGCCATTGGCACCTGCCCGACCCGTGCGACCTGTGCGATGCAGGTAGTCGTCGCCGCTGTGCGGCAAGTCGTAATTCACCACCAGGTCGATGTCCTTGACATCCAGGCCGCGCGCGGCGACGTCACTGGCGCAGAGCACATCCAGTTTGTCATCGTTGAAGCGGGTCATTACCTGCTTGCGGTCCTCGGTACTCATTTCACCGTGCAGGCAATCACTGCGCAGTTTGTGGTAGTCGAGCAGGCCAGCCAGGCGTTTTGCGCCTATGCGCTTGTTAGCGAAAACCAGCGCCCTTTTATAGCCGCCTGCCCGCAGCAGCGCTATCAGCAGCTTGTCTTTGTGTTCCTGGCTGTCGGCCAGGATGCGTTGGTGATAAATGTTGCTGTGTGGCTGGCGCACCTGCCCAATGGCGACTTCCTGGGGGTCGTTTAGCAGTTCCCTGGCTACGCCGCCCAGTCCCTTATGCTGAAGTGTGGCGGAGAGCATCAGCACCTGCCGTTGCGGGCTGCAATACCCGGCGATTTTCAGCACATCCTCGCGAAAGCCCATATCCAGCATACGGTCGGCTTCATCCAGTACCAGCGTTTGCAGCGAACGCAGGTCTGCGCTGCCTTTTTCACAGTGTTCCAACAGGCGCCCCGGGGTGGCGATGAGGATTTCCGGGTTCTTGCGCAGCAGGGATTTTTGGTACTTGAAATCGGCGCCACCGGTAATGGCCTGTGCGTCCAATGGTGATTTTGCCAGTAACTGCCGGCAGTGTTTGAGCACCTGTCGCGCCAGTTCCCGGGTGGGAACGAGGATCAGGCCCAGCGTGCCACCGTCGCGCGCGGGAGTCTCTGCCAGAATGCGCTGGGCGACAGGCACGATGTAGGCCAGAGTTTTGCCGCTGCCGGTTTCAGCTGATACGCGCAGGTCCTTGCCGGTCAGCGCGAGCGGTATCATCGCCTCCTGCACGTCGGTCGGCTCAGTAAAAGCCAGCGCGTCAAGTCCCAGTTGCAGACTGCGGTCAAGATTGAGGTGTTCGAACATGGTGGCGGTACTCACTGGCGCAACGAATTGCGGCGACTAATTACGTAGGAACTGGATTGTATCCGCCCTAGAGGTGCTTCATCTGATATCATCCTATGGTAAATAAGCCCAGAACGACAGTATCTAAATGACTTTGTCCACGAGAATATTCATCGGCCTTCTGGCAGGAATTTGTACCGGTCTGTTTTTTGGTGAGTTGGTCGCCGAGCTGAAACTGGTTGGCGATATTTTCATCAAGCTACTGCAGATCACCGTCCTTCCCTACATCGTTGTTTCGTTGATATCCGGCTTCGGTCGTATGCAAATGGACCAAGCCAAGCGACTGGCGGTGCGCGGTTTCCTGGTTTTGCTGGTGATCTGGGCGCTGGCACTGCTGATTATTTTCATCGCGCCTCTGGCATTTCCTGATCTGGATACCGCATCGTTCTTTGGTAGCCCCCAGGCGCAGGAACTGCAGCAACCCGACCTTTTTGAGCTTTATCTTCCCGCCAATATTTTCTATTCACTGTCTAATAACCTTGTCCCGGCGGTGGTTTTTTTCAGTATTCTGGTGGGTGTGGCATTGATCTCTGTTGAGGACAAGAGCGGCATTATGCCGGTCTTTGATGGCTTGGCCGAGGCTATGAGCAAGATCAATACGGCGATCGTACAGCTGACCCCCTACGGTATTTTCGCAGTGGCGGCAGCGGCGGCTGGCACCATGACAATAGAGGAGGTCAGCCGGGTGCAGGTTTATCTGGTGACCTATATCAGCTTGGCCTTGTTGATTACTTTCTGGATTTTTCCCGGCCTGGTTGCCGCTGTCAGCGGTATTCCCTATCGCGAGGTACTGAGCACATTTCGTGATGCACTGGTGACCGCGTTTGCCACGGGCAACCAGTTTGTGGTGTTGCCGCAAATTGCAGAAAACTGCAAGCAGTTGTTGCGCCGGCACAACCTGAATAGCCCTGAGTCTGAATCTGCGGTGGATATTATCGTGCCGGTATCATTTAACTTTCCCTCGCTGGGCAAGTTGTTGGTACTTCTGTTTGTGTTGTTTGCCGCGTGGTTTACCGATACCGAGATTAACGCGGCCGATCGCGTTAGTCTCGCCTTCAATGGCCTGTTCAGCTTGTTTGGCAGCATCAATATTGCCGTGCCCTATATGCTGGATTCACTGCACATTCCCGCCGATATGTTTCAGCTGTTCCTGGTGACAGGGATAGTGGTAGGGCGTTTCGGGGCGATGCTGGCGGCGCTACATATTATTGTGCTCAGTGTTATCGGTACCCTGGCTTTGTGTGGGCGTATTCAACTGCGGGCAGCCAGCCTGTTGCGTTACGTGCTGATCACCAGTTTTGCCCTGTTTGCTCTGGTGTTTGCCCTGCGCGCTTATTTCCAGTTTTTTGTGCCGGAGCCGCCACCGCGGGATCAGGTACTTACCAACATCCAGTTGATGGAGAAGCGTGTGCCGGCCAGCGTGTCGCTGTCGCTGCCTGAGGCCAGTGTCACCCAACTTGCGGGCACCCGTCTCGATCATATCCTCGACAAAGGTATGCTGCAGGTTGGTTACCGCCCCAATAATTTGCCCTGTAGTTTTCTGGCGTCAGGCAAGGAGTTGGTAGGCTTTGATGTGGAGATGGCGCATATCCTGGCGGAAGACCTGGGGGTGGACTTACAGTTTGTACCCTTTGAATTCGATTCATTGGGCAGGATGCTCTCCTCCGGCCAGGTGGATATGGCGATGTCGTGTATTGCGAGTCTGCCGGACCGTTATGCCTACGCTTCATTTTCCAGGCCCTACCTGGACCTGACCCTGGCGTTTATCGTGCCCGATTACCAGCGGGAAGTGTTCAGTGATCTGGCCCTGTTGCGTGAGCGAGAGCAGCTCACCATTGCCATGGTCAGCACCCATTACTTCGAGTCCCGCTTTAAGCGCCTGTTGCCCCAGGCCAACATCGTCTACCTGGAGGCGGCGGAAGACTTCTTTAACGGCGGCAGTCAAGGCGCTGATGCCTTGTTGCTTTCAGCCGAGGAGGGCACCGCTTACAGCTACCGCTATCCACAATATTCCGTAGCCAGGGTGCAGAATGGGCGTATACGCCTGCCGGCGGGTTACGCAGTGCCCAAGGGTGACGTGGAGATGCTGGAGTTTGTGAGTAACTGGATAGACCTGAAGCGCAAGGATGGCACCATCGAGGACCTTTACCACTACTGGATGTTGGGTGGCGCGGCCAAAGTCCGAGAGCCGCGTTGGTCAGTCATTCGCGACGTACTGGGCTGGGTCGAATGATGTCGCTGCGTTTTCGCAGTGGCAAAGTCCGTTATTGACGCTAGAATCATCTGAGAACCGCTACTAATACTATGATTGGAATATCTCTTATGCGTGTATTAACAAGAATATTGTTCCTGAGCGTCGCCCTTGGCCTCAACACTGCCGCGTTCGCCGCTAGCTATGACTTTGATACCGCCTCCCGGGTGGTCGCTTTTGGCGATGTGCATGGCGCTTTTGACGACTGGACCCAAATGCTGCAAGAAGTGGGTGTTTTGGACGCTGAATTGAACTGGGCCGGCGGCAATACCCACCTGGTGTCCCTGGGTGACTTAATCGACCGTGGGCCTGGTTCGCGCAAAGTCGTGGAATTATTGATGAAACTTGATGTACAGGCGGAGCAGGCCGGAGGCGCGGTGCACCTGGTGTTGGGCAATCATGAGGTCATGGTCATGACCGGAGACCTGCGCTATGTATCTGCGGCAGAGTTTGCCGCATTTGCCGGTGATGAGACCCCCGAGGAGCGTGAGCAGTTTTATGCCGATTACCGCCGGTTTAATACCGGTGGTGAGGAGGCGACGGTACGGCGTACTTTCGATGAGCAATATCCGGCGGGCTTTGTGGCCTTGCGCAAGGCATTTTCACAGCAGGGTGCCATAGGCAACTGGTTGCTAGAGCAGCCTTTTATTGTTCGTGTTAATGACAAGGTGTATATGCACGGTGGGATTGCCGGTGAATCCAGTGAGGAAACACTGGTCGCTCTCAACACTAAATTACAGGGAGAGTTGCGCGACTTTCTGAATAGTATGGACGCTTTGCGCGCAGCGGGGGTGATGCCCTGGCACGTTTCCTATCACGATCGCCTGGGGTTCCTGAATGCCAGGGTGGAAGAGTTCACAGCTGCCAATCCGAAGAAACAGGCCGCATGGTTTGCCCCCGTGCAGCAGGTTTTCGAGGCACAAAAAGCCTTTGTGTTTAGCGACGACAGTCCCAACTGGTACCGCGGTACCGCGATGTGTCACCCCTATTCCGAGTCTTTCAATACCGAGCGTTTCCTGAAACGGGTAGGGGCGAAGCAGCTGGTCATGGGCCATACCCCCACCAAGGGCGATGTGCATGTGCGCATGGATGGACTGGCAATCCGTCTGGATACCGGCATGCTCAAAAGCGTTTACAAGGGGCGTGCCTCCGCGCTGGTATCACAGGGCGGTAATGATTATGTGCACTATCTGGGCAGCAGCAGCAAGTCGCAACCGGTGGCCGAGACACGCAGTCTGTCGCAACAATTGTCGGGTATGAGTGACGCCGAGCTTGAAGACTTTATGCGCACCGCGCCTATCGTCAATATTGAAAAACTGGATACGGGCATCACCAACCCCAAGCGGGTTACCCAGGCCAAAGGCGGTGTCAGTAATGATGCGGTGTTCAAGTATGAGGATACGCACCCGCAATTGCAGACCAAGGAGAAGTACATCTCCCGGCGCTATAACGACAGTGACCGCTATGTTTACGATGTGGCGGCCTACAAGCTGGACCGCATGCTGGATTGGCAATTGGTTCCCACGGCGGTCATTGGTGAAGTGGAAGGCGACGAGGGAGCCTTGTCTGACTGGGTGGAAAACGCCATCAATGAGCGCGATCGGTTGGAGAAAGAGCTACCGTTCAATGGCTACTGCAAGCAGTATGACCAGTACCGCATGCGTTTTGTGTTCGACATTCTGATTTACAATGACGATCGTAATCTGACCAACATCCTGTGGACCAAGAAGGACTTTATGATGAGGTTCATCGATCACAGCCTGGCATTTCGCACCACGGAAAAGCGGCCCAAGCAATATAAAAAGGTTCCCTTGCAAGTATCTGACCTATTGCGCGGACGTTTGCAGGGGCTGAATAAAACGGACCTGGATCAGCAGTTATCCCCTTATCTGCACCCGCGTCAGATTGAGGCCATCCTCGCGCGGCGAGACCTGATATTGAAAGAGGCCGTGGGCACATCCCGGTAATTCCCAGCATGCGGCGGCCTGTAGTGCGGCGATGAGCAGAGACAGCGTTATGACCAAGGCAGTAAGAATATACGAGACCGGCCCTCCTGAAGTGATGCTTTGGGAGGACGTGGACATTGAACCCCCGGGACCTGGCATGGTGACAGTGGCCAACCGGGCAGTGGGCTTGAACTACATTGACACCTATCATCGCAACGGTCTCTATCCGCTGGCGTTGCCTAGCGGAATAGGCCTGGAAGGCGCCGGTGTGGTGGAGGCTGTGGGCGAAGGTGTGGATTTCGCACCGGGCGAGCGGGTAGCCTATTGCTCGGCCGGGTTTGGTGCCTACGCGGAGAAACTCAATCTGCCGGCGGTGCGCCTGGTGAAGATTCCTGAAGGTATCGATTTCGAGCAGGCCGCGGCGATAATGCTGAAGGGGCAAACTGCGGAATACCTGCTGCAGCGCACTTACGCTTTAAAAGCGGGAGAAACCTGCCTGTTTCACGCGGCTGCCGGCGGTGTTGGTCTGGTGTTTGGTCAATGGGCTGCGAGTATCGGCGCCAATGTGATCGGCACAGTGGGTTCGCAAGAGAAGGCCGAGTTGGCACGCGCGCATGGCTATAAGCACGTGATCAATTATCGTACTGAAAATGTTGTAGAACGGGTGATGGAAATCACCGGCGGAGATATGCTGCCGGTGGTCTACGATGGTGTGGGCAAAGACACCTTTGCCATGTCGCTGGACTGCCTGCGCCCCAGGGGTTTGATGGTGAGTTTCGGCAATGCTTCGGGGGCACCAGAAGCGCTGGACTTGCAGCTGCTGACCAATAAGGGCTCCTTGTATATCACGCGGCCCAGCCTGATGACTTATACGGGGCCCGCCGAGGACCTGCGGCAGTCCTCGAACGACCTGTTTGCTCGCGTTCTGGACGGTACTGTCCGCATTGAAATAAACCAGCGCTATGCGTTGGCGGATGTGCAGCAGGCCCACCGGGATCTGGAAGCAAGAAAAACCACAGGATCCACGGTATTACTGCCCTGAGTTTCTTTACCCGGCCGTCGCGAGCGGCTAGATGGTCCCTCCCGACCTGTTCATCTGCTGCCCTTGCCCGCGTGTCGCGGTGTAACCCGGTCGGCGCTGTGCACTACAATTGTTTGGCGCTATTGCATCGCGCCGGTCACACAGGAGTTGACGCGTGTCAGCAGTGATTGCAGCCGGTACCCTCAAGGGTAGTGGTGTTTGTCTGGAACCTTTGGCGCAAGAGCATGCCCAGGGCTTGTATAACCGGGGGCGCTCCGCCGCCGATTGGGCCTATATGCCCAGGGCCTGTTTTATTGACCTGGCAGATACCAGGCAGTGGATAGATGAGGCCAGAGAAGCGCCGGACCAGCAGCCTTTTGCAATCGTTGAGACGCTCAAGGGTAAAGTGGTTGGCAGTACCCGCTACCTGAATATCCGTCCTGAGCACCGTTCCCTGGAGATTGGCTGGACCTGGGTGGGACAGGAATGGCAGCGCACCGGAATCAATACCGAGGTGAAACTGTTGCTGTTGTCCCACGCCTTCGAACGCCTGGGCTGCCTGCGGGTTGAATTTAAGGCCGATGCGCGAAATTTGCGTTCGCAACAGGCATTGGAGCGTATCGGGGCGACCAGTGAGGGCGTGCTGCGCAAGCACATGATTGTGCAGGGCGATTACTCCCGCGATTCTGCATATTTCAGTGTGATCGACGAGGAGTGGCCGGAGGTGAAAGAGCGGATCCAGTTACTCAGAGACCGCTCCTGATAAAGCCCCTCAGCTGACGGTGGTTTGTACGGTCTCATTGTCGGAGAAGCTGCCGGCGAATAGCGGCGAGGTGAGATAGCGTTCACCGGAGTCCGGAAGAATGGCCACAATCATCTTTCCTTGATGTGCTTCCTGCTGAGATACCCGGTGCGCGACCGCCATGGCTGCTCCGCAGGATACGCCTGCCAGTATGCCCTCCTGCTGCATCAATTTGTGCGCCCACTCCATGGCTTCTTCACTGGAGACCGGTTCCACCTGATCAACCATGCTCAGATCAAGATTGCCGGGTAAAAAACCGGCGCCAATGCCCTGGATTTTGTGCGGGGCGTGCACGGGTTCCTGCCCGGCCTTGGCTGCGCTAATCATGGTGCTTGTGTCAGGCTCTACCGCCACCGTATGAATAGCCTTGCCCCGGGTGTTTTTGAGGTAGCGTGAAATACCTGTCAAGGTGCCCCCGGTGCCGACGCCGGATATTAATATATCGATGCCACCAGCGGTGTCATCCCAGATCTCCGGGCCGGTGGTGCTTTCGTGGATAGCGGGATTGGCGGGGTTTTCGAACTGGTGCGGTCCCCAGTATTTGTCTGTGTCCGAGGCGATAACGTCTTCCGCCTTCTGGATGGCCGCAGCGATACCCTTGGCGCCGTCGGTGAGTAAGATTTCAGCCCCCAGCGCCTTCATCAGCATGCGGCGCTCCAGGCTCATGGTGTTGGGCATGGTGAGGATGCAGCCATAGCCCCTCGCCGCAGCGACAAATGCCAATGCTATTCCGGTGTTGCCGCTGGTTGGCTCGACGATAGTCATACCCGGTTTGAGGCTGCCATCACGTTCTGCTGTCAGTACCATGCTGGTGCCTATGCGGCATTTGACCGACATGGCTGGATTGCGATTTTCCAGTTTGACATAAATATTGCCGTCGCTGATGTGGTTGATCTTGACCAGGGGAGTGCCCCCAATGGTTTCAGCATTGTCACTGTAGATTTTGCTCATGGTCGTTTTCCTTAGTATTAATCGGCAGGTAATCGCGCACTACACAAGGTTAGTCTCGCGCAACATTCCTGTCCAACCCGTGAGGGGTTGGGAAGCATTTATAAATCATGTTTTTATTAATTATTTTTGCTTGTCGCGGAACCATTGGTGATGGACGCAGTCCTATTAATCAGTGACAAGGCAGTGGCACTGTCCCAGGCCCTTGTTATTGCATTACTGGATTCTGTCCAGGTCTCAAATCCCTTTAGAGCGAGTCTCCATACCGGCCCCCTGGGCCGGTTTTTTTTGCCTGCGTGAGGGCTTATCACCTAATCCAGAAAACTGGCTATCTCAGATAGTGTCTTGCGCTGGATATCAGGCACTGTGGCGCCTTCTGCCGGATAGCCCACGACCAGAATCATAGCCGGTTTCTCGCGCTGCGGGCGTCCCAGGATGGTGTTGAGAAATTTCATAGGACTGGGCGTATGGGTCAGTGTCGCCAGACCCGCATGGTGCAGGGCAGTAATCAGCAGGCCCGTGGCAATGCCAACGGATTCGGGCACATAGTAGTTCTTGGTTTTTTTGCCCTGTGCGTCCAGTCCATGCTTTTGCGCAAAAATAACAATCAGGTAGGGTGCGCTTTCGAGAAAGGGTTTGTGGTCGTCCGTACCCAACGGTGCCAACGCCTGTAGCCAGTCATCCGGAGCGCGGCGCTGATAGAATTCCCGCTCTTCATGCTCGGCACCTTCACGGATTTCACGTTTGAGCTCGGGGTTGCCGACTACGCAAAAATGCCAGGGCTGCCTATTGGCCCCCGAGGGCGCGCTGCCCGCCGTTAGCAGGCACTGCTCGATTATTTCCCTGGGTACAGTGCGGTCACTAAAGTCACGAACGCTACGGCGGGTGCGGGCCAGTTGATAAAAATCGCGGGCGCGTTGCAGCATCTCCTGTTCCGGGTATGCGGCACTGGTTAATGCCACGCTATCTATGGTTGGCTCGCTCATGGTGCGCTAGCGTTGCTGATCTGCCCCGTTGCGTGCAGCAGCGATTCTGTTGTCTGTGGGCCTACAAGGGTTGCACTATACTCCCCCTGGGGTGTCAATATCAGCGTGGTGGGCAGCACCATGGGGCGCGGCAAGCCCAGTTCCGGCGCCGGGTCGATGTCCAGATTAGTGAAGGCGATGCCTAGCTTTTTGATCTGTTGCTGCAGTTCCTCACCGCTAGCGCCATCATAGTTAACCCCCAATACGCTGATCTGCGGGTAGTCCTGCGCCAGGCGATTAAGCTCCGGGATCTCCTTGATGCACGGCTTGCACCACTGCGCCCAGTAGTTAATGACCAGCCACTGACCACGCGAATCCTGCAGTGATGGTGGCTTGGCGCTGCCCGAATCGCTGCCGCAGGCACAAATTAGCAGCGCCAGGGCGCCATACAGAAGAGTTTTCATTGTGAGTACAGCTCTACCAGGTTGCTTTGCAATAATTCCCGCTGGTTACTGCGCTGTTGACGCAGCATGCTGTAGGCGGACCCCTGCCAGTCCAGGTCAGCGGTAATGTCTTCATTGTCCAGTTGTCGTTCGTTATTGACCCATTCTTTTAACTGCCAGAATTTGATGCTGGACAGGTCGCGGCTGAGCAAATAGTGACCTTTGTCGTTTTGGGTAATGATTTTCTTCTGCATGAAAATGTCGCGCAGTTCACTCCAGGTCTCGCTATCCAGGTCCCGGATAACCGTGTGCCGGCCATTGAGTAACTCGATCTCACGCACGGTTTGTCCCGACTGTTGCTTTTGCCAGAACAGATACAATACATCCAGGGCCTTGAGTACCGTGGGGCGCCTGGCCTGCTCCCGGCTCTGGTAGGCGGACATGCTGTGCACCAGAATCCCGCCCATCAACACAATATTCCAGGACAGGTAGATCCACAGCAGGAACAGGGGCACAGCGGCAAAAGCCCCGTAGATAAATGTGTAGCTGGAGCCCGTCACCAGGTCGGTGAAAATCGCCCGGGCCAGGTGAAAGGCTACTGCGGCGACAAATCCCCCCAGCAGGCTGTGCTTAAACGGCACACGGCAATTGGGCACCGCCACGTAGATCAGGCTGAAGCCTGCAGTACTTAATAGCAGAGGCGTAGACTTAAGGAAAAATGCTTTGGCGCCAATCACATCGAATTGTTCCAGTGTGCTGGCGAATGAGGACAGGTAGGTGCTCAGTCCCAATGCCAGGCCTATCATGATTGGCGCCAGGCTGAGCACTGCCCAGTACAACAAAAAGCTGGATACAGCACTGCGGTTCTCCCGCGCGCGCCAGATCATATTGAAGGATTTCTCAATATTGCGCAGCATCAGTACAGCAGTGATCACCAGAAAGATGATGCCCGGGCCCGTCAGGTTCTTGGCCTGGCGCGAGAAATCGTTTAGATAAACCTCTATTTCGGAACTACTATCCGGCATCAGGTGCCGGAACAGGAAGTCCTGCATATGCGCTTCCATGCCCTGAAAGGCCGGTATCGCCGACGCCATGGTGTACAGTACCGTCAATAGCGGAACCAGGGCAAACAGGCTCATATAGGTCAGTGCTGCCGCATTTTCCGAGCAGCGATCAGCGGAGAAGCGGGAAGCGACGTAGCCGGTGCGCCGCCACAGTTCGTGCAGTTTTTTTAACAGCAATTCCATCTGCATATTATGGCACGATTGACGCAGGTGCTGCACGGCACTACGCGTCTGGCTTTTGTTATACTGTGCCGCTAATTTGCACCTGCCAGGGAGTCGCCAATGAGCGAGTACACCATCTACCACAATCCGCGCTGCAGTAAGTCGCGTAATACGCTGTCACTGCTGCAGGAAAATGGCGTGCAGCCCGAGGTAGTTCTGTATCTGGAGAGCGCTCCCGACGCCCTGGAAATTGCAGCTTTACTGGCCAAGCTGGGGCTCTCCGCGAGTGAGTTGGTGCGACGTGGCGAGCAGGAATATAAAGACTGTGGTCTCAGTAGTGACTCCAGTGACGAGGCCGTGCTGACAGCCATGGCACAGTTTCCAAAGCTTATAGAGCGCCCTATTGTGGTTCGCGGTGACCGCGCGGTGCTGGGGCGCCCCCCTGAAAACGTACTGGGATTGTTGGACTGATGGCTGATCAACCCTATGTACTGGTGCTGTACTATTCCCGCCAGGGCGCCACAGCGGCGATGGCCCAGCAGTTGGTGCGTGGAGTGGAGCTGATACCGGGGATGTCCGCGCGCCTGCGCACGGTGCCCCCGGTATCTGCCACCTGTGAGCAGAGCACAGACGAGATACCCGAGCAGGGGCCGCTTTACTGTGAACTGGATGATTTGCGTGATTGCAGTGGTCTGGTGATGGGCAGCCCCACCCGGTTCGGTAATATGGCTGCGCCACTGAAATACTTTCTCGACCAGAGTTCTTCTCTATGGCTCAGTGGTGCGATGATTGATAAGCCGGCCGCGGTGTTTACATCCACCTCAAGTTTGCACGGAGGGCAGGAGTCCACGCTACTGTCCATGATGTTACCGCTACTGCACCACGGGATGGTAATAGCGGGGTTGCCTTACAGTGAGCCTGGTTTGATGACCAGTACCTCCGGGGGTACGCCTTACGGAGCGTCTCATTGGGCAGGAGACGACAATTCCCGCGGGCTGGATGACGGCGAAGCGTCCCTGTGCCGTGCGCTGGGCAAGCGGGTGGCGCGTTTGGCCAGCGGTGCTGCACTGTGAGCGCCCGTGTAAGGTTTCTCGCCTGGTTTGCGTGGGGCGTGTTGTTTTTACAGCAGGTTATCGATGCCTGGAGCTTGCAACTGCCCTGGATAATCTGGTTATTCAAGGTGGTGCCACTGTTATTGTTTGTGCCGGGCGTGTTGCGCGACAATCTGCGCAGTTACATCTGGCTGTGTTTTATCTGTTTGGGATATTTTATGGCATTGGTGGAGCGCCTGTTCGCTCAGCCCGGTAGTATCCTGGCAATGGTGGGAATGGTCGCCGTGGTGGTTTTGTTCATAGCGGCAATGCTGTATGTGCGCTGGCGAGCGCAGGAATTGCGTACGGCAAGCGATCAACAACTCGATTCTGGAGAGTAAAGTATGAGTAAACCCTCGCTGTTGCGCCGGGCATTTTCCGCTGTGTGGAATGGCATCACCCGGATCAGGCTGGCCCTGTCCAATATTCTATTTCTGCTCATGCTGGTGTTCATTTATGTCGTATATATGGGCGGTGGGTCTGAACCCATACCCGAACGCGCGGCGCTGTTGCTGAACCCTGTTGGCGCTATCGTAGATCAGAAATCGCCGGTAATGCCGTTACAGGCCCTGGCGGGTGAGCCCTCGGCGGCTGATCATGAGGTGCTGCTGCGCGATGTGATTGACGCCATCGAGTATGCGAAAGAAGATCCGGCGATCAACTCGCTGGTGATGGAACTGGACCAACTGACCTATGTCGGTATCAGTAAGACCCAGGAAATCGTGTTTGCCCTGGAGTCTTTTCGTGAAAGCGGTAAACCGATCGTTGCAGTGGGAGATTATTTCACCCAGGACCAGTACCTGTTGGCCAGTTACGCAGACGAAATTATCAGCCATCCTATGGGCGGCGTGGCAATCGAAGGGTTCAGCAGCTATCGTAATTATTTTCGCCAGGCGCTGGAAAAAATATCTGTAAATGTGCATGTATTCCGCGCGGGAGAACATAAATCGGCCGTGGAACCATTTATTCGCGACGATATGTCGCCGGCAGAAAAGCTGGTTACTGCACGCTGGTTACAGTCCCTGTGGGATCAATATACTAAAACGGTGGAAATGCGTCGTGAGCTGCCCGACGGCACGGTGGATGATTACGTGAATAACTTCGCCAGTCAGCTGCAGGAGCAGGGCGGTAACACCGCCAGGCTGGCGCTACAGGCCGGTTTTGTAGACAAGCTGTTGAGCCGACGTGATGCCAATGCCTATCTGGCGGATATGGTAGGCGCCAGTAGCGAAGACGGACTGTATGAGGCGATGCTATTCCAGGGCTATGTGGCACGGCAGCGGCCGGGCTTCTTGCCTACCGAGTCCGTGGCAGATCGCGTTGCGGTGATTACCGCGCAGGGCAATATGTTGCCCGGCGATCAGCCACCCGGCACTATCGGTGGTGATTCCCTGGCCAAGCTGATTCGCACCACCGCGGAAAGTGACGGCGTCAAGGCCATGGTGCTGCGTGTTAACAGCGGCGGCGGTAGCATGTTCGCCTCGGAAGTTATTCGCCAACAAGTTTTACACACCCGTGCATCTGGCATACCCGTGGTGGTCTCCATGGGCTCTGTGGCCGCCTCCGGTGGTTATTACATTGCGGCTGAAGCCGATGAAATCTGGGCAACACCTTCGTCTATTACTGGCAGCATTGGTGTATTTGCGGCTTTTCCTACCTTCGAGCGCGCATTAGAGCGCATTGGCGTGTTTACCGATGGCGTGGGTACTACAGAGTTGGCCGGTTCCTTGCGCGCCGACCGACCGCTCAGCCCACAGTTGACCGCTGCGCTTAGCAGCGGCGTGGATCACGCCTATCGCAGTTTTCTGCAAATAGTGGCCGACGGTCGTGATATGAGCATAGAGGAAGTGGACGCACTGGCTCAGGGGCGCGTATGGAGCGCACAGGATGCGTTGGGCAATGGTCTGATTGATGGCATCGGTACCCTGGATGATGCCATTGCTGCCGCAGCCGCGCGTGCCTCGCTGGAAGATTACGAGGTGGAGTACGCGGAAATCCCACGGTCACCGCGGGAACTGCTACTGCAAAGATTGACTGATCGAGCGGGCGGCTTGCCCGCTTGGTCCCAGTCGGGATTCGGTGTATCCCTTTCGGGGTTGTGGCGACCGGTGCAAGAGGCGGCTCGTGAGATCTCTCTGCTGCAGGACCCGGGCCACCTGTATACCCGATGTGTCTCCTGTGGCGCGCTGCAGTAATGCCTCCGCTGATTATTACTGCTGCTGGGCCTTGTCGGTGTTGCTGCTGACGGGCTCGATATGCGGACCCTAGCGGGCTTCCTGAGTGGGCGAGGGGGATAGCTCAGTTATTTCCTTGTCGCCGTCTCGCTCAGTCCACCAGTGGTCCAGGTCTTCCAGGATAATGTACAGGCAGGGCACCAGGAGCAAAGTGATGACCGTGGCAAACAGGATGCCAAAAGCCAGCGATATCGCCATGGGCACCATAAATTGCGCTTGTGCAGTGCGTTCCAGGAGCATTGGCGCCAGGCCAAAGAAAGTGGTCAGGGAGGTCAGCATAATGGCGCGAAAGCGCTTCACCCCGGCTCCCAGCACTGCGCTGTGTCGATCCTCGCCATTGGCCACAGCCTTATTGACATGGTCGACCAGAATCAAGCTGTCGTTAACCACCACGCCACTCAGTGCAATCAGCCCCATTACTGACATCATGCTGACGGCATAACCCGTCAACCAGTGTCCGACGATGGCGCCGATCATCCCAAAAGGAATGACGCCCATAATGATCAACGGCTGCAGATAGGATTTGGTGGGTATTGCCAGCAGGGCATAGATGCCAAACAGCGCCAGTCCAAAGCCTACACCCATGCTGACCGCCATTTTCTTTTCTTCCTCTGCCAGACCAGAGACCCGGTAGGCAAGGCCGGGATATTTTTCCAGTATTGGTGGCAGGATTTTTTCCTCTATGTCGCTGATGATTTTGCCGGGTTCCACCAGTGCCTTATCTGCTTGCGCAGTGACCTCTGCGGCGCGTTGGAAGTTGAGGCGTGTGGCTTTCAACAAGCCCTGGCGCACATCCGCTACAGCAACGGTCTCGAAAGGCACTTCCTCCCCTTCCGGGGTGCGAATGAACATGCTGTTAAGACTGTTCACATTCTCCCGGTCGGCGCGTGGATAGCGCACCATCACCTTGATTTCGTCAATCCCGCGCTGTACCCGCTGCGCTTCCGCCCCGTAAAATGCGTGGCGCACCTGGCTTGCCAGATCGTACCGGGTGAGCCCCAGTGACTCGGCCTCGGGCAGGATATCCAGGTGAAATTCATCGGCTGTATCGCTGGCGCCATTGCGTATGTCATACACGCCGGTATAGCGTGTCATGCTCTCCTCCAGTTCAGCAGCGGCAAGTCCCAGCGTACCGAAGTCCTTGTGCATCAGGTCGAAGGCAATGTCCGGGCCAAAACTGGGGCCATCGGAATTTGCTATGGCAAATACCTCGGCGCCGTGCACCCGGCCAATTTTCTCACGCCAGCGCCTTTCAATTTCCCTGGTTGGCAGGCTGCGCTGGTCGTCCTTGGTCAGCTCTACGTCTATGTGGCCATTGATGCGGTCGAAACCGTAGGCGCCCATGTGGGCTATTAATTTTTCATCGGTGTTATTTTTATTCTGGTAATCCTCTTCTACCGCCAGCAGCGCGGCCGCAACCTTCTGTATTACCTGCTGTGTGCGCAGCTCTGGCGTTCCTTGCGACATACGCAACTCTACTTGCAGGGCTTCGCCCGGCGTGTCCGGTGACAGGATGGTGCGCACTACGTCGCCGATAATCAGGCCACTGCATAGAATCAACATAGACAGGAACAAGGACAGGGTAAGGTATCGGTTGTTGATGCAGCGCTGCATCAGTGGGCGATAGCGGTTGTGTATAAAGGCACTAAGCCACCTGTTGGTTGCTTCCTGCACATGATCTACCTGTAGTAAAAATCGGTTGCGCGTGGGCTTGCTGTGCGCCAGATGAGCCGGCAAAATCCATTTTGACTCGATCAGGGAAAAAATCAGGCACAGGATTACCACCCAACCGCAGGCTTCGGGGAAGGGTGCAAAAGCGCCTTCAACGAACAGTGTGGGGGTGAAAGCCACGATCGTGGTCAATACACCAAATGTTGCGGGGGTGGCGACTCTGTGCACACCGGTGATGATGTTGTCGACACTGTGGCCGTTACGCTCCTGCTCACTGTAGGCGCTTTCCCCCATGATAATGGCGTCATCTACCACTATGCCCAGTACCAGGATAAACCCGAAAATGCTGATCATGTTCAGGCTGGCATCGATATAAGGGGTGCTGATCAGGGCCATGGCGCCGAGAAAACATACGGGAATCCCCAGCATGACCCAGAAGGCCAGTTTTATTTCCAGGAACAAGGCCAGAATAATAAAGACCAGTAATGCGCCCATGGCCAGGTTTTTAACCATCATTCCCAGGCGCCCTTCCAGGTAATAAGTAGAATCATTCCAAATCTGTAGTTTTACTCCGTCGGGCAGTCGCGCTTGCTTTTCAAGGACGTAGGCTTTGGCTGCGTCAGCTGTTTCAATGATGTCCTGCTTACCCATGGCAAATATATTTATGCCCAGTGAGTACTTGCCGTTGAATGTTGAAAAGCCGCGGCCATCAACAAAGCCGTCATTAACCGTTGCAATGTCGCGCAGCATCAAGCGGGCGCCGTCAGGCCAGGTCTTTAGAACGATCGCCTCGAAATCCTGCTGCACATAAGCCTGGCCTAGCGTGCGCAGCATGATGTCCCCGTTCTCGGTTTGTACTGAGCCAGCGGGTAGGTCCAGTGATGACCTGGCGATAACGTTGGCCACATCGCCCAGGGTCAAGTGATACTCGCGCAACAGTTGTTCGGAGATTTCAATGGCGATTTCGTAGTCGCGGGCGCCGATAATGTCAGCCGCAGAAATTTCCGGGTAGGCCAGCAACTCCAGGCGGATTTCACTGGCCATGGCTTTCATGCTGCGCTCATCCAGATCGCCGGCTATTTGCACCGTCAGGGCGGGGAACATCACCTCTGGCTGGCTGATAATGGGTTTTTCCGCCTCTTCGGGGAAGTGCGGGATGGCATCGACCCGATTCTGTACGTCATCCAGCAGCCGGGACAGATCGACGCCATCCTGTGGTTCTATCCAGATCATGGCGTAGGATTCGTAGGCCTGGGATTCCACGCGCTTAATCCCATCTACGTCGTTGATGGCTTCCTCGATTTTAAGCACGATGCCTTTTTCAACTTCCTCCGGTGCAGCGCCAGGATAGGGAGCGTTGATGTAGATCCATTCGACATCGATGGCGGGCATCATGGAGCGTTGAATATTGAAAGCGGCGCCAATGCCCACCGCCATGATGATGAGCATGAGCAGATTGGCTGCTACCGGGTTATAGGCAAACCAGGCAATGATCCCTTTATGCTGTTGTTTCACCCACCACCTTCTACTGCAGCCGCAGTGCCGGCGGCAGTCGCAGCACTGCGAATTTCTGCACTGGTGACTGTGGGTTTACCGTGTTTATCCAGTTGGTTACTGGGCGTTGTGGACTGTATCTTCACCAGGGAGCCGTTAAAGGAATTGTCGAAAGTGGTGAGGGACACCAGGTCGCCATCGTCGAGGCCGGCGGTGATATGAATCAGGTCACCACCGGTGCGCAGGATGGTCACCTTGCGATTGCGCAAGTGCAGGGTTTTGTCCACCACCCACAGGAAATTCCCGGCACGCAACAGGTAACGTGGCAGGGTGACGATATTGGTGAACTCCCGGCCTTCTATGCTGGCGTTGACGAAGGCGCCTATGCGCAGCGGCTCCTGGCTTGTGTCTTGCAGTCCGTAAGGGTCTTCTACCCTGGCCACGGTGTACAGCACGCGGGAGCGTTCATCGAACACGCCCTCCGTGCGGTGTAGCTCTGCACTCCAGTGTTTTACCTCGCCGGAGACATCCGTATAAATGTCAATCGATGAGCCTTTGGCATAGCCGACCACGCCTGGCAGATCCAGATAGGCCAGTTTGCTCTGGGGGATGGGTAGGCGAATTTCGGCGAACTCGACGGAAAAAATATGCGCCAGTGTACTGCCCATAGTGACAAACTGACCCAGTTCACTGTGCTTTTCCCGGATAAGGGCATTGTAGGGGGCGCGGATGATGGTGCGCTCCAGGTTGTCCCTGGCGGTATTGAGATCGGCCTGGGCTGCCAGTAGCTGGGCCTGTGCCAGCTCCAGTTGGGGCTTGCGCAGATACAGGTCTTTGGCTTCCTCGCTGCGCTGACTGTTCTTCGGCAGTTTTTGCCATTCCCGCAGCGCGACTTGAGTGCGACCTTTCTCCTGGGCCAGACTACTCTCGGCGGACTCCACTGCGGCTTGAGCACGCAACAGGCTGGTTTGATAGTCGCGGGGGTCTATGCGCAGCAGTATGTCATCCCTGGAGACGAAGCCGCCCACGTTGAAAGTGGGTGCTACTTCAATGACACGGCCTTTGACCTCGGCGAGAATAGCCGTTTCCCGCAGTGGGCTCACCGTCCCCTGGGCCTGGATCTCTATGCGGATATCTTGTTTGATTACCTGCGCGACATCCACCGATACGCTGGTCTCTGCCGGTTCCTTGATATCGGTAGGAGGGCGGTTCAAAAATAGCAATGCACTGATGGCGCTGGCGCCAAGCAACATTGCCATAGATAGAAACAGCTGTTTTTTCGTAGAGGCCACAATAAAGTCCGTTCGGTGCTATTTGTCTGGCATCCATGCCATTCCGGCTAACCACCGGCAGCCAGAATTCGGGAACATAGGTGGCTATTTATAACACACAGTGGCCATCTCAGACTGTGAAATACTTGTAATGAAAAAAGCGATCCAGGGGGCGGCGCCCCCCGGGGGGGGATGGCATTACTCGCTCTTGTTCACGTGCACGTCCATCTGAGGGTAGGGAATGCTGATACCGGCCTCGTCGAACTTCAGTTTCACGGTTTCAGTGGTATCCCAGAGCAGGCCCCAGTAGTCTTCGGACTTGGCCCAGGGGCGTACCAGGAAGTTGACGCTGGAATCCGCCAATTCGCCCAGAGCGATAACCGGTGCGGGCTCGGCCAGTACGCGGTCGTCGGCTGCGATAATTTCCTCCAGTAGCTGCTTGGCCTTGCGCAGGTCGTCGTCATAGGAAATCCCGAACACCATATCAACGCGGCGTGTAGGCCTGGCGGAGTAGTTGGTAATGTTGCCGCCCAGGATGGCGCCGTTGGGGACGATGATCTCTTTATTGTCGGTTGTGGTCATGGTGGTGGTAAAAATACTGATGTTATCCACTACCCCGGTGGCACCACCGGCCTCGACAAAGTCACCCTTGGTGAAGGGTCGAAATATGATCAGCATGACGCCTGAAGCAAAGTTGGAAAGTGAGCTCTGCAGGGACAGGCCTATGGCCAGACCGGCGGCGCCCAATAATGCGACCAGCGAGTTGGTGTTGATGCCCAGTTGGCTGAGGGCTGCGATGATCACAAACAGCAGCAGCACCCAGCGCAGGATGGAACTGAGAAAGCTCACCAGAATCTCGTCCATGTCGCGCTGGCGCAGTAACTTCGAGACCAGTTTGACTATGCTGCTCACAACCACGCGACCAACATAGAAAATAGCCAGGGCCAGGACGATTTTAATGCCCCAGGGGATGACATACAGTTCAATCATCGCCGCCATTTCACTTGTGTCCATAAGGTAATTCCTTGGTTTAGTAATGTTTATGGCTGCCACTATAGCTAACACTCTGGTCTTTGCAACATTGTTATACCACGGCGGCTGAAGCGCCCTGTAACGGGGTGTTATAGTCGCTGCCTGTGTTTATATATCCCTGACCAGGAGGTCAAAATGACAACTGTATTCGAAAACCCCGCAGCCCTGTTGCCGGCTGTCGGGCAGCATCTGGGCTATAGCGAGTGGCTGGAGATTGATCAGCAGCGTATCAACCTCTTCGCGGAGGCTACAGGGGACCACCAGTGGATTCATGTGGATGCAGAGAAGGCGGCAGCCGGCCCTTTCGGTAAGACGATTGCTCACGGTTATCTCACCCTGTCTCTGGCAAACCTGTTTCTGCCGGAGATTATGCGCGTAGACAACATTTCCATGGGCGTAAATTATGGCTGTGAGAAAGTGCGTTTCCCCGCTCCTGTCCCCGTGGGTAGCCGGGTTCGCGGCGGCGGTGAGATTATCAGCGCTGAGGAAGTTAAAGGCGGCGTGCAGGTCGTGGTGCGTATGACCATCGACATCGAAGACAGTGAGCGACCCGCCTGTGTGATCGATACCATTAGTCGCTTCTTCCCGTGAGTAATGTGGCGCGACACCGAGCTTTGTAACTGGTGTAGACTACTGCTGTTGACGACCCGGGCTAACCCTTTGAGAGAGCTGCCATGTTGGAAATGAGTGATAGCGTAGAGCCTGTTCATCCCGCTGCGACCGTGGTCCTGGTGCGCGATGGCAGCGAGGGCCTGGAGGTGTTGCTGGTGCAACGCAACAAGGCGGTGCAACATATGGGGGGCATGTGGGTGTTTCCCGGGGGGAAGGTCGATCCAGCAGATTATCCCAGCAATGGTGATACGTATATTGCCGCGCGCAATGCAGCTATCCGCGAGACCCGTGAAGAGGCGGGGCTTGAGGTCGAGGCTGAACAGCTGGTTTACCAGTCGCACTGGACTACACCCGAAGGCGCCAAAAAACGCTTCTCCACCTGGTTTTTCCTTACCATCCTGAAAGGCGATCAGGAAGTGACGGTAGATGGCGGGGAAATTGCCCACCACCGTTGGGTCAGGCCCGAAGTGGCCTTCGCGGAGCTGGCCGACGAGGAGCATCCCTTCCGCCTGATGCCACCGACCTATGTCAGCCTGGTCGATATCGCGGACTGCACCAATTGTGCACAGGCCAGCGCAGCCATTGGGGCCCGCGAGGCGATTATATACGCGCCGCGCATGGTGTTCGTGGAAGACGGTATTTGCTTTCTCTACGACGGGGATGCGGGCTATGAACAGGAAGAACTTGAGGTTTCGGGGCCGCGTCATCGCACCTACATGGTGAACGGTCAGCTGGACTATATTCGCCCGGGCTGAACATGCAGGATTTTAGCGATAATGTCGCGTCAAACGCGTAACAATGGCATAAGCCGTCGCCAACTATTGGCGGGTATGGGCGCCACCGCAGCAGTCGGTGCTGCCGCCGGCGCTGCTGCCTTGCCGGCCTCACAGCTAAGCTCCTGGTCGCTGGATACTGACGTGCTGATCGCCGGGTCCGGCGCGGCGGGTGTCAGTGCTGCCATAGAGGCGCGTCAGGCCGGTGCCCGCGTAATGTTGATTGAATCTTTGTCGCGTCTGGGCGGCTCTTCCGCCATGTCTGGTGGTGTGGTGTATGCCGGTGGCGGTACTGCGCTGCAAAAAGCCCTGCAGGTACGCGACAGTGTGGATGCCATGATCGACTTCCTGTCTCGCGCCGGTGCCCGGCATCTGCCCATGGACAAGATCCAGCTCTATTGTGAGCAGAGTGCGCAGCACTTCGACTGGCTAGTGGCCCAGGGCGTGCCCTACACAAATAAATTCACCGCTGCCAAGGGTTTGCCCATGGGCGACGAGTCACTGTATTTTTCCGGTACGGAACAGTCCTGGCCGGCCAGGGAGCTGGCACAGCCGGCACCGCGCGGGCACGTGCCGGGTGTGCCGGGAATGAATGGTGGTCGTCGCCTGATGCAAGCGCTGACCTCCACGGCGCAGGATCTGGGAGTGCAGTTGCGCACAGGAGTCGCCGCACGGCGCCTGGTGGTCGAGAGCGATGGGCGTATTGCGGGTATGCAGATCGATGTCCAGGGACAGTTACTTAGCATACGCGCCAGGCGCGGTATCGTTCTGGCTTGTGGCGGCTTTATTCACAATCGGGAAATGCTGCAACGCTATGCGCCGGAGCTGTTTGACTGTTCTGTGCCCTGGGGTAATGCGGGGGATCTGGGTGATGGCATCAATATGGGTATCGCCGTGGGTGCCGAGGCCTTACGCATGCACCAGGGTTTTGCTATAGCGCCCGTTTATCCGCCGGAAAATGTCCTGTCGGGTATTGTGGTGAATAGTGCCGGCCAGCGATTTATTTCCGAGGAGTCTTATCACGGTGTATTGGGTGATGCTATTGCCTACCACCAGCAGGGTCGCGCCTGGCTGATCACCGATCAACGCAGCGCGTTTTCCGGGCGCCAGGATAATTTCCTGGCAGTCGCTACAGGCAACAGTATTGGTGATGTAGCGGTGCAGCTGCAGCTACCAAAGGGGGCGCTGCAGCATACGGTAGCGTATTACAACCGCTATGCAGCAAACGGCACTGACCCGCTGTTTCGCAAGTCAGGCAACTACTTACGGCCATTGCAGGGCCCGCCATACACCGCCTGGGACTTATCCGTGGCCAAGGCCTTTTTCCCCGCGCATACTTTCGGCGGGCTGAACACCACGGTTGACGGCGCAGTGCTCAATAGTTTCAACCAGGCGATCCCGGGCCTGTATGCGGCTGGGCGTAATACCGCCGGGTTGCCTGCCGCCCCGTATATTGCCAGCGGCCTGTCGGTGGGCGATTGCACTTTTTTTGGTCGCCGTGCCGGCCTTGCCGCTGCGGGAGTGGTGGTGTGATGCGCGCTCTGGCGGGCCTATTACTGCTGGCCGCAATGTTGCCCGGGGCAGCTGCGCAGTCTGTGCAACCCAATGCAGTTGTGGCATCGACAGATACCTCTGCGGTGGCGCCGTCCCCGGAGCAAACCACAGCGCCGTCTCCGGTGGGGGATGCGCAGCGGGGGCGGCTGGTCTTCGGCACCTGTCGCACCTGCCACTATCCAGAGGCGTTTATGGGGCACAATAACGGCCCCAACCTGCACCGTATATTCGGTAAGGTGGCGGGCAAACAGGAAGGTTTTGATTACTATTCGGAGACATTCAAGGCAGCGCAGTTCGTATGGACGCCACAGCTCATGTTCGCCTGGTTGGAGAACCCTATGGCCATGTTTCCCGGGTCCAGCATGATGAGCCTGGGGGTGCCCGATGCACAGCGCCGGGCAGATCTCATCGCGTTTTTACAACTGGCGTCGGTGCGCGAAGCGAACTAAACACGACATCTGCAGTGACCCGTCCTGAGTGCTATGCCCCGGCGTTTACAGCCGTGACCTACCGGCTGATAATCACCGAACTGCCGTGGCCGAACAGACCCTGATTGGCGGTTATGCCCACCTTTGCACCCTCAACCTGGCGGTCTCCCGCCTGGCCGCGCAACTGCCAGGTCAGTTCGCAGATCTGGGCCAGAGCCTGAGCCGGTACCGCCTCGCCAAAGCAGGCCAGTCCGCCGGAGACATTGACCGGAATCTTGCCGCCCAGTGCGGTATCGCCGTTGCGCAGTAGAGCGGCCGCCTCACCCCGTGGGGCCAGGCGCAGATCTTCGATCCAGTCCAGTTCCAGCGCGGTGGATAAGTCATACACCTCCGCGAGGTCTACATCCTCCGGGCCGATGCCTGCCTCTTCATAGGCCTTCAGCGGCAGGGTGGAACGGAAGGCGTGAGCCTCTATGCCATCTGCGGCCGCAGAGTCCGTGGCGATGTCGGGCATTTCCACCACACTACTGGCAAAGGTAGGTGTGACTGTGGAGATGGCGGAAACGCGTGGCGCATCGCCTTTACCGATCTTGCGCGCGTACTCCATGCTGGACACAATCAGTGCCGCGCCGCCGTCGCTGGTGGCGCAGATATCCATCAGGCGCAGCGGATCAGCCACCATGGCGGAGGCGGCCACGTCTTCAGCGGTAAAGCATTTGCGGTAGCGTGCCCGGGGGTTCTTGCTGCCAACACGTGAATTCTTGACCTTTACCGCGGCAAAATCGTCCAGTGTGTCGCCGTAAAGGTCCATGCGTCGCCGTGCGTACAAGGCGAAATACGTGGGGTTGGTGATGCCCAGGTAAAAGCGCACCCAATCCGGGTCTTCAGGGCGGTAGCCCTTGGCCGGTGCCAGAAAACCTTTGGGTGTAGTGTCTGCACCCACGACCAGCGCAACCTCGCACTCGCCCGCTAGAATTTTGTTGCGCGCTGCGGCCAGCGCCTGTGAACCGGAGGCACAGGCGGCATAAGAGGTATTCACTTCTGCACCCTGCCAACCCAGTGCCTGGGCAAAGGTCGCTCCGGCGACATAGCCGGGGTAGCCGCAGCGCATGGTTGCGCCGCCGGATACAAACTGCACATCGCGCCAGGGTACGCCGGCATCTGTCAGCGCTTCACGTGCTGCAGCGACACCGTATTGCACAAAGTTGTGCCCCCACTTGCCCCATGGGTGCATGCCGGCGCCGAGAATGGCTATTTCGTTGGACATAGTATGTAGCTCCAGGTTCAGCTGCGCTCAGGACGCCAGCGGTTGCCATTTCCAGGTGACTTTAATGTCGTCTTCGGTTTCGTGCAGGGCATCCAGAACCAACTCCATGGTCATGCCGACCTTGAGATCGTCTACCGAAACACCTTTTATCACCTGGCCCAGTACCACCATCTGCTCTTTTTCCAGCTGCACACCGGCGATGGTGTAGGGCTCGAAGGGTTCTGGCGCGACGAAGGGCTCGGGCGGCTGATAGCAGGCGTTGGTGTAACTCCAGACCTGTCCTGTGCGGCTTAGCTCGACCTCGTTGAAGTCGGTGCTGTCGCAGCCTGGGTTCTTGCAGTACAGGGTCTGCTTGGGGAAAAAATAGGTGCCACAGGCCGCGCACTGGGTGCCGATTAAATGTGGTTTGGCCGCCATGGTGTGCCAGCCTTCAATGGCGGGCGCCAGGGGTTTTTCACTCATAGGTCTCTCCCGGGAAAAGCGGCGGCCAGCTTACTATCGCGCGGGCGCCGCTAGCAAGGAAAGCAGTCGCTATGGAGCTACAAGGGTGCTGGGGTTTACTATGGCAGACCTTAATACCTTTAACAGTCGGGGTGCCTATGTGCGGCCGCTTTAATGTGATCGATAATCCGGGACTGCGGCAGATGTTGCAGGATCTGGGTATTGATCTGCAGCTACCCACGGCAGTGAATGTGGCGCCTACCGAAAACATAACAGTACTGCGCCGCGATGCGCACGGGTTGCATGCGACCTGTGCCCGCTGGTGGCTGACCCCGTCCTGGGCCAAAGCGGTGGATCAAAAGTATTCCATGTTCAACGCACGCAGTGAAACCCTGGCAAAAAGCCCGGCTTTTCGCCACCCGTTCAAGAGCCAGCGTGGGCTGGTGGCGATGAGCAGCTTTATTGAATGGCGCCTGGAAGAGGGCGTCAAGCAACCCTGGTTGATCACCAATGAGCAGCAGGCGCTGGCAGTTGCGGCGCTGTGGGATGTCTGGGAAGGGGGTGAGCAGCCTTTGTTGTCCTGTACCCTGGTGACGACAGCTGCGGCGCCACACTTTGAACCCTGGCATAAACGTATGCCGGTGCTGCTTACGCGGGAGGAAAGTGTACGCTGGCTGGATAATTCACAGCCGATTGGGACAAACGATACGCTGTTTCGCGGCGAGCTGAAGATGCCGCTGCGGCTGCAACCGCTGTCCAGGGCGGTGAGCAATGCCCGTAATAAGGACCTGCCGGTGCTGCAGGGCATTGGCGATGTGATAGAGCTGCCCGCCTGAGGCGGGCGATATTGTGCGTACGAGTATCTGCAAGAGTGTCTGCAGCGGTTCAGCAGGCTGTACATTCGGCGGTTAATCAACGATGTCAGTGATTAGTGGCGCTCGGTCTATTCCCGCGAGAGA
Source organism: Gammaproteobacteria bacterium (assembly GCA_024686215.1). Taxonomy (GTDB): domain Bacteria; phylum Pseudomonadota; class Gammaproteobacteria; order Pseudomonadales; family Halieaceae; genus JAACFI01. The sequence continues at coordinate 35,035 of JAIBDN010000007.1, forward strand.
TGCCGTGGGAGAGAATCCACAGCAATGACAACCTTCGAGAGGAAGAAATAATGGCGAACTACGCAATGACCGGCGGTGCAACGGGTATCGGTGCGGAACTGAAACGGCAGTTATTGGAGCGCGGGCACCAGGTGATTTCTGTGGATATCAAAGAGGGTGACATTCTGGCCGACCTGTCCACAGCCCAGGGGCGGCAGGCGGCGGTGGACGGTATTCGAGCAATGGCCCCGGACGGGCTGGACGGATTTATACCCTGTGCCGGACTGCCGCCCGTGGCCAAGCCACTGTCACTCATTGCCCAGGTCAATTACTTTGCGGTGGTGGCCACCATCGAGGGCCTGCGTGACCTGATCGCCAAAAAGCGTGGTTCTGTGCTGTTGGTGGCCTCCAATTCAGCCCCGATGATTACCACCGACGATGCGTTTGTGCAGCTTTGCCTGGCGGGTGATGAAGATGGCGCCTGTGCCGAAATCGAAAATCGCGACGGCCATACTGCCTACGCCGGCTCCAAGCGTGCGGTTACCGTCTGGATGCGTCGCAATGTGGTGGCATACGCCGCAGCCGGCGTGCGCATGAACGCGGTGGCCCCGGGTATCACCCAGACACCCCTTGCCGAGCAGGTCCTGGCGGATAAGGAATTTGGGGCGGCAATGAAGGAATTTGGCAAAATGGTGCCGTGGGGAGGTACTGCCCAGCCAGCGCAAATTGCCAATGTCATGCGCTTTATGCTCAGTGACGAGGCGGACTTTGTCTGCGGCTCCATCTTCTTTGTCGATGGTGGCTCCGACGCCATGCTGCGCACCGACGACTTCTGATGCAGGCGCGCCAGCGCGCTCCTTGCTCAGTTTTTCGGGCTTTTTGTCAGTTCCTGCTCAATGCTCCCGGCAATCAGGTCGCTCAGTTGTGACAACAACTCACTGTAAGCCGGGGCTATTTGCGTTGCGCTGAGTTTGCCCGCAGGCAGTGCCAGTCGCAAGTGGCTGATCCGGCGCACCACGCTTTGTCCGGTGGCAGGCCGAAACACCCGCCACTCCGCCGCCAGGGTGGCTTCGTCGTCGCCCGCATCCAGGCTAAGCAGGCTGATGCTGATGCCAAATTCCGGGGGTTTTCCTGTATTCCACGGGAAATAGCGTATGTCCTGGGTGTCCAGTGAAGATGCGAGGTTGATACCTACGACGCGCTTGATACCCGCTTCCAGGGGCTCCGCCCAGCGCTCGGTGCTGGAAATTTCCAGTTGATTGCCCTCGCGACTGTAGACCATGCTGTTGCGGTTCAGAAACTCGGGTATGACAACCGGGCCAATACCCAGTGAGGGGGTTTCCCCGTCAGGGGGGGTCGATACGTCCGTCGTCAGCAGGTAGTGGTTACTGCGCGGGCTGCTGCCGCAGCCGGCTATCAGCAGTAACAGTAGCGCGATGCCGGTGCCGGTGAGCGAAATTCGGGTTGCGTTCATCAGTTGTCTCCTCTGCGGCCGCGTATCAGCGCCTCCGGCTGCTCTTCCAGGGTTTTGGCCAGCTGTTGCATTGCTTTGGCCGCCAGGGCCAGTTCCTTGAGCGCTTCATTCATCCGGTAAGTGGTGGGTGAATCGGCTGCTACCAGCTCGTCAATATCGTTCATTGCCGTCTCAAACGCAGTGATTGCCTGGTTAAGGGTATCCAGGTTCTTGGTGATACCTGCGGAAATGATCGGCAACTGCTTGTTGGCATTGGCCACCGTCACTGCGGTACCGTCCAGCACGAGGTCTAACTTGGGCATGGAGCTGGCGAGTTGCGACTGCAGTTGATTGCTTAGCGTGGTGACTGCATCCAGCGTAGCTTTCAAGGTGATCGGCATAGCCTGGAAGTCCGCGCTGGTGATAAAGGTATTGATGCCATTGAGCGCTGAGTCCACATTGTCCGCCAATTTCGCAAAATCCATTTTCTGTAGCTTCATCGCCAGTCGCTCCAGGTCAGTGGGAATGGTGGGGAACTGGAAATGTGGTGAATCGATATCCGCCAGCTGCACTTCGCTGTTCGGGTGGAAATCCATTTCTACATACAGTAATCCGGTCAGCAGGCTCTGGGTATTGAGCTGGGCACGCAGGCCTCGGTGGATTAATTCCTCGGTGACATCCTCCTTCTTGGTCCCCACCGTTTGGATGTTTTGGGCGCGAAAATCGGCCTCCACCAGCATCAAGATATCCAGTGTATCCTTGTTGAGTACGATCTTGATGGAGGTAACCTGGCCGACCTGTACACCGCGAATAGCCACAGGGGCGCCGATATTGAGCCCCTTTACCGAACCGTTGAAGACCATGACGATTTTTTCGCTTTGCCCTAGCCCGGAGCCCAGGACAAATATTGCGATGACGATAGAAATCAGCAGAGCGCCGACAATGAAGGCGCCGATGGCGACAGTGTGGGGTTTCTCACTCATGCTGTGTCCTCTTCAGCAGCGGCCGCGCTGCGCGTCAGGAATTGTCTCACCACGGCCTGGTCGCTGTGTTCGCGCAGGTAGGCGGGGTCGCCATAGCCGATCATGGTGCGGGTAGTGTTATCCAGGTAGACGCAGTTGTTGGCAATGGCAAAAATACTGGGTAATTCATGGGTGACCATCACCACCGTGGCGCCTATGGATTCTTTCAGTTGTATGATGAGTTCATCCAGCAGGCGGGAACTGATCGGGTCCAGCCCGGCGGAGGGTTCATCGAAAAACAGTATTTCCGGGTCCAGCGCAATCGCCCTGGCCAGGGCTGCGCGCTTGGCCATGCCGCCGCTGATCTCGGATGGGTAATAGGACTGGTAACCCCCCAGTCCCACCAGGGACAGTTTGTAAGCCACGATGGCCTCGATATCCGCGGCGCTGTACTCGGTATATAACTGTAGTGGCAAGGAGACATTTTCCGCCAGCGTCATGGCACTGAACAGCCCCCCGGACTGGTAGGTGATGCCCCAGCGCTGGCGCATGGCTTCCTGTTGCTTGGGGCTGGCCTGGGTAAAACTGGTGCCATGGTAGGCGATGTCCCCTGCGCTGGGAGGAATCAATCCCAGCATGTGCTTGAGCAAGGTGCTCTTGCCGCAGCCGCTGCCGCCCATAATGACGAATATGTCGCCCTCATAGATATTGAAATTGAGGTCGCGCTGGATCACGAAGCTACCATACGCCATGGTGACATCGCGGACCTCGATATGTACTTTGCGCTCTTCTTGCATCAGATACCCAGCTGCTGGAACAGGATGTTGATGGCGGCGTCTGCGACTATCAGGTACACAATGGCGGTGACTACTGCCTCGGTAGCGGCCTGGCCCACCGCAGCAGAGCTCCTGCCGGAGTTGATGCCAGCTTGACAGCCGGCGATGGCGATGAGGATAGCGAAAACGACACTCTTGAGCAGGCCAACCATAATATGGGTAATGGCGAAAGCGTCCTGGCCCTGGGTAATATACTGCAGTGGACTGATACCCATGCCCCCTGCGACGATACCACCGCCGATGATGCCCAGCAGGTTGGCATAAATCACCAGCAGCGGCATAACGGCGACCAGCGCCAGCATGCGCGGCATCACCAGAAATTCGATGGGTGATATGCCCATGGTGGTGATGGCATCGATTTCCTCGTTGGTCTGCATGGTACCCAGTTGTGCGGCATAGGCGGCGCCGGTGCGTCCCGCCATCACTATCGCCGTCATCAGTACGCCCATTTCCCGCAGCATGCCGATGACCACCAGGTCCGCCACGTACACCTGCGCGCCGAATTGTTGCAACTGTGCAGCGCCCAGGTAGGCCAGGATCATGCCTACCAGTACGCTGGTCAGACTGATAATGCCAAAGGCGTTGGGACCCGCCTGGTAGCAGAAGTCGCGAATATCTGTGAACCGGGTATTGGCCTTGCCCATCAACAGGCGCACAAACGCTATGCTGACTTCGCCAATGAAGTCGAGCGACTCGGTGATATCCTCGGTAATCTTATGCATGACCTCGACAGGGTTGAGGCCTTGCCACCAAGGACTTTGCTGCTCTGGCGACTGGTCCAGGGGCTTAACCGCGGTGGCGACATCCAGGAGCTTTATTACCCCCTCGGGCAGGTCCCTGGTATGCAGCGCGATATGCTCAGATGTGCAGAGGTTGTAGCACTGCAGAAGAAAGGCCATCAACACGGAATCCCAGCTGGCCAGTGCAGTGCCATCGACGGTCAGGGCACCTGGCCTGTGTTGCCGCAGTTGCGCCTGTAGCTCAGCAAAGGGCGTGTGCTCGTATCCCTGCACCCATTCACCGCTCAGGCTTAGGATGTAGTTGTCCTGGTCCTCGGTGAGCAGTTGGAAATCGGGTGTCTGGTTGCTCATGCAGCGTCAGTGTTGTTGATGGGCGAGCACCAGTCTACTGACTGCCCGGAGAAAATACCATGCTCTACTGAAAGGGCAGGCCCGGCCTGCTGCCGCTGACAATATCTCGGGCTTTCTGGTAGATGTCCGCAACCGGGGTATCGTTGCCGACCTCCCACCTGCGGGAAATCATGGTAATGGGGAACAGGTAGGTATCACTGTTACCGTCGCGTATAGCTCGACTGCGGCCCTGACGGTCCTCGTAAATCACCCAGTGCAACTTCAGGTCCGCGACTAAAAGGTCTCCCATAATCACACCCATTGCCTGTAGCTCGCGAGTTTGCTCTGGGCGCACCAGGTGTTGGTCCAGAAGTCGCTGTAGCAGTTCCAGGTCGTTATCCCTGGCGCCATGGAATTGACGGCCGAAGTTGCTGGCTACGAGATCGGCAAGTATCTCGCGCTGCTGGGCCATATACTGCTTGTCCAGGTAAGACAGCTTGCTGATAGTGGGCTGGGCATGCACTGGCAGCGCTGTACATACACCCAGCAACAGCCAAAATAGCATTGCGCTGCGCTGCCCTGGTTGAAACCAATTCATCCTGCAAATCTCCTGTTGACTGGCAGCAGGGTTAATCCCCGCGCCAGCGAATCTCATTTTAGCCCAATTTGGTTGTCATCCGGCCTATGTCATGGATAATGGCGGTCTTCTCGGGTTCATGCGGGCAAAGTGCTCGCACCCGGCAGATTTTTCGGAGTAAAACAGATGATTACCGGCAGTATTGTCGCCCTGGTTACCCCAATGCATCAAGATGGCAGCGTCGACTGGGATAGCCTGGGGCAACTTCTGGATATGCATATCGCAGCTGGCACTGCCGCGATTGGTGCTGTGGGCACCACCGGCGAAAGTGCCACATTGAGCGTACCTGAGCACTGTGAGGTTATACAGTTCTGCGTGAAACACTGTGCCGGGCGCATTCCGGTTGTGGCTGGCACCGGCTCCAATTCCACCTGGGAGGCAATCGAGCTGACTGAGGCTGCGGCTGCCGCCGGTGCTGATGCCTGTCTATTGGTGACCCCCTACTACAATCGACCCACCCAGGTCGGTCTCTATGAACATTTTAAGGCGATAGCCGAAGCGGTGGCGGTTCCCCAGATTTTATACAATGTCCCGGGGCGTACTGCCGTGGATATGTCCAATGATACGGTGGAGCGTCTCGCTCCCCTGGAAAATATTGTCGGAATAAAAGATGCTACGGGTGACCCGGAGCGTGGTCGCGACTTGATTGCGCGCTGTGGCCAGACCATCGCTATCTATTCCGGTGACGATCCAACCGCCATGGAACTGATGCTGTGTGGTGGTCATGGCAATATCTCGGTCACCGCCAATGTCGCGCCAAAGCAGATGGCGGAGCTCTGTCAATTGGCACTGGCGGGAGAGCGCAGCGCTGCAGAAGTGATTAATTCCCGGCTCGGGGCGCTCAATCGTGCGTTATTCCTGGAGGCCAACCCGATTCCCGTTAAATGGGCGCTGCAGCAGCAGGGGCACATCCAATCAGGAATTCGCCTGCCGTTAACGACGCTTGATCAGCAATATCATGCGGATGTTGTGGCAGCCATGGAGGCCGCGGGGATTTGATGGGGATATCAGTTAATGCAGTGAGGTTCCTGGGTGTTGCGACGCTGGTGGCAATGTGTAGCGGCTGTGGTTTTTTGTTCGGCGATAAGGGCATGTTTCGGGATAAATCCGAGGATTACAAGAAAGCACCAGAACTGCCGGTAGTGAGCGTGCCCGAGGGCAAGGACAGTGAGGCCCTGCGAGAGATTTACATGATTCCCGCGGTGGATAACGAATTGATAATGGCCGGTGAATTCGAGGTCCCACGACCAGCACCACTGGTGGCAGGTGCCGGTGATGATATCGTGCGTATCCAGAAGCTGGGTGACCAGAGCTGGGCGCTGATCGGCGTGCCGCCTGGTCAGGTTTGGCCGCAGGTGCGCGGCTTTTTGACCGCTGCCGGAATCCAGGTGGCCAGTGTTGATGCCCGGGCGGGTCTTATGGATACCAACTGGTTGACCCTTGAAGGTCAGACCATGGCCAGCCGCTTCCGTTTTCGTATGGAGCAGGGCGTGCAGCGCGGGACCAGCGAGTTACATGTACTCCAGATGCATCAGGCGGGTGATGTGAACAGTTGGCCGGCGACTTCAGATAACCCTGAGCAAGCCCACGAAATGTTGCAGGCCATCTCCCAGTACCTGGCCAATAGTGCTGATTCAGCACCGGTCTCCATGCTGGCTGAGCAGGGGATCAGCGCCAGCGGTAAAATAGCCATGCAGGAATCACCGGACGGCTACACCTATATCCAGCTGGCATTACCGTATGATCGTGCCTGGGCTTCCCTGGGGCGGGCGTTGAGTAAATCTGCTTTTGAAGTTACCGATAGAGATCGCAGCGCGGGCCGCTACGACGCGCGTTTCCTGGGTCCACAGTCGGAGGAAGAAGACGGTTGGTTTGACTGGTTATTCGGTGGAGAAGAGGCCCACCCTCTGGCGGGCGAGATGTTCCTGGTGACTATGCGCGACGTGAGTGAGCAGGCGGTGGAGATTCGCCTGCAGCCGCAGAATCCGGAACTGGAATTCAGCAAACGCGACGAGCAGGGTATGCTGGCGCTGATCAAGGGTAATATCAATTAATTCGGCCCGCCGCCGGATGCATTGTTAATGCGCTTCGCATCCCTGGGATCAGGCAGTAAGGGAAATGCTACCGTGGTGGCATCCGCTGACGCTCTGTTAATGATTGATTGCGGATTCTCCTTGCTGCAAACCACTCGCCGTTTGCAGCGCCTGGGACTGGAGCCCGGGCAGCTGGATGCAATACTGGTTACCCACGAGCATACAGATCACAGCTCAGGTGTGGCCGCACTGTCGCGTAAACACCAGATCCCCGTCTACCTTACTCACGGTACCGCCAGCAGTGGACGTTGTGATGGCAGTCATGAGTTGCGCCATTTCAACTGTGGCCACAGCTTCACGATTGGTGACATAGAGGTTACCGCTGTGGCGGTGCCGCATGATGCCGCAGAGCCCTGTCAATACCGGCTGGACTGGAAGCACTGTTCTCTGGGCGTACTGACCGACCTGGGCAGCATTACGCCCCATGTCATTGATCACTATCGGCAATGCGATGGTCTGTTGCTGGAGTTCAATCACGATGCTCCCATGTTAATGGCGGGGGCCTACCCGCCACATTTGAAGCGCCGGGTGGCTGGAGACTGGGGACATCTGAACAACGAGCAGTCGGCGCAGTTATTGCGGGCGATTGACGCCCATTTGCTCCAGCATCTTATTGTTGCCCATATCAGCGAGAAAAATAATTCCACGGACCGGGTTGAACAGGCCTTGCTGTCAGTGCTGGATAGCCTGGACAAGGTGGTGTTTGCCCAGCAGGATCAGGGGTTTGGCTGGTTGCAACTGGCCTAGGAGCGACCGCTAACAGGTGGGATTTAACCCGCTGATTTCTCGCGTTTCCAGCGTCGGTTGCTCCATAACCAGCTTTCCGGCTCGTCGCGGATAGCCTGTTCCGCCATTTTCACGTAACTCTCTGTCAGCTGGTGATCGCCCTCCTGGTAGGGTGGCTGTGCCAGGTCGTGGAACTCTACTTCATAGTAGCCACGGCGCCTGCGTCGGCACTGGGCAAACACTACCGGGTAGTCGCTGGAGCGGGCGATGGTTTCTGCACCGAGGTAAAAAGCTGCCTCGCGGTTCATGAAGTTTGTCCAGTAGCTGCGTTCCCGACGTATCGGTGACTGGTCTGCCACCATTACCAGCAGCCGGAACTCCCGTCTCCGGCGCACGATATCGCGGCCAGCCCTGTCCAAAGGCAGTGGGCGGGAGCCGAAACGGCTGCGCACCTCCTGCATCAGCTGGTTTGTGGCGCTGTTGTGCAGGGGTTTGTAAACAGGGTCCAGGGGCGCGCCCAGAGCTGCACTGACGCCGTGTAACATCCACTCCCAATTGCCCTGGTGTATGGTCAGGATAATGACTGACTGAGTCATTTGCTGGCTGCGCTCGCGCATCAGTTCAGGGTTGATTACGCTGACGCGCTGGCTGAATTCCGCCTGGTCCATGCGTCTGGCTTTAACGATCTCCAGGCCCACCTGGCACAGTTGGCGATAAAATTTCTTTGCCAGAACTGTGATCTCCCTCGCGCTTTTGTCGGGAAATGCGTGTTTAAGGTTCTCCATCACTACGACTTTGCGATAGCCTGCTACAAAGTAGAGAAGGACATAGCCCAGCCAGGCCAGCGCGTACAGCAACGGTAGAGGCAGGCGGCTAAGCCAGCGATATAGGATCATGATATTAAGGCAAGCCCTCTCAAGGTCTGTGCGGCATTTAGTTGCAGTGTGCTGGCAGCGTTAAGGTTGTTACTCGCAGCAGCCCGTTGTTCTGCGGACATTGCAGCGCCGGGTTGCCCGAAATATCCAGAACCTGCAATGCTGGTAACTGGTAAAGGGGTACCGGGTCTATGATCTGGTTGTGGTCCAGTATTAGCTCCTGCAGGCCAGTGAGAGAGCCAAGTTCTACCAGATTGCGGATGTTATTGTTCGATAGCTTGAGGCTGGTCAAGCCGGTAAAGGTTGCCAGGCCGGACAGGTCGGAAATGCCCGCGTGGCTGCAGTTGAGCGTATCCAGTTGACCGGGGCCGGTAATGACCCCGTCGGCGATGGCCTGTTGCAGGCAGTCGCGCAGGGGCTGGTCGGCAACTTCATAGTCGCTGAACAGCGGATCAGGGCTGTAAACGACCTTGTCGTTGACCTTGAAATCGTAGCTTTCGCAGGCGCCCAGTAACAGTAAGCAGATGCCAATTATGGTGGTATAGATAGAATGGAACATGGGTACTCTCTGTTGGGGCCGTGTTCCGGCAGCGCCGGGACTGCGACATATTGTTGTTATACACCACCGCAGTCATGGCTAGCGAGTTGTGGGGACATTATAATGCAAGCGTGTCGAATCGATAAAAAAACGAGTATCGAAATGTCTGCAAGCGATAATTCTTCAGCGTCTGGCGCTGATGACAACAGCTCCGGCCTTGATGCCATCAGCATTGTACAGCGTGGCAACCTGAAAACACTGGAAAAAACCCTGCGTAAACAATGGCGTCTGGGACAGAATATTGTCCTGTGCTGGAGTGCCGACGAACGCGGCCTGCTGGTTATCCTGGTACCGCATTACTACCTGGGAAACTACTGCGCCACCGTCGATGGACAGGAGAGTAAGGGCACGGATAATGAGGCCTTTATTCGCGAGCTACTTTCCGGTCGGCGACGTAAGACCCGCGAAGAGCTGTTTGCCATCAGTGACCGCCTGGATGTACCGCCCACTTTCATCAAGCTCAATACTGCACTTACCGAAGAGCCACAGGTGCTGTCCGCTGTGGAGCAGTTGATCAAACGCTATGGGCTCAGCTATGTCGAGAGTCGCGCGGTATTACTGTTCGATATCGTTGAATTCTCGCTGTATACGCCGTTTGAGCAGGCGAGCCAGTTGAACAGCCTGTCTTACTCCCTGAATTCGGCCTACAACAAACTACAGGCCCAGGGTATAGAGATTAATTTCGCCCGCACCACCACCGGCGACGGTTACTACATCTGGAACAGGGATCTCGGGCCAGGCGCTAATCGCGACCTGTTTTACTTCATGTTGCTGGTGGTAGCGGATAACGCGGTGGCGCGAGCGGCCTCTCGTGGCAATACGGTGCCGGTGGTGCGCACGGCGTACCATATTGGCGGGCACTACGAGTTATACCAGGCTGAAGGCGTAAATCCGTCCGTGTTTAGCTATATCGTGGGGGATGTCACCATAGAGCTGTCGCGGTTGGTGGACATGGCACAGGCTAACCAGTTACTGATCGGGGATTTCCAGTGTGAACAGTCGGGGCGCGGAGCCAGTGAGATAAAATCCCTGACGCCCCTGTCCACCCCGGCTTTTGTCAGTGCCTGTAACCGCGAGTTGGCAGCGCTGCGCGGTATCCAGCTCTCTGGCAAAGCCGTTGCAGCACTGTCGTGCCACCTGACGCAAGGTGAAGAAGCCAGTGGCGAAACGGCGCCGCGGCGTTTCCGCATTGTTGATAAGCACGGCTTGTCACGGCTCGCGTATAACCTGCAGATCGATATTGACCTGGACGGTTCCAAGCTTGCCCTGGGCGTGGATAGCAGTGAGCTACCGCAGCGCGGAGCCAATGCCACGGATTCCGCAGCAGGCCCAGGGGGGCTGTTAGAAGCTCCTACCGCGGAGGATTTGTTTGACGATCTGGCCAGTATGTTAAAGAAGCGCAGCGCCAAAACGATCGTGGAGGATTAATAGGACAATGGGGCGTACCCAACAGGCCCAGATGGATGTAAGCAATACCGTGGACGTGTCAGATCCGCTTGCGGTGTCTGTTGCTGTGCGCGACATATTGACAGGGTGCTACCGCGGCTATGATTTCTCCGCAGTAGATGCCTTGATTGCAGATTTTAGTCGGCTCTACCGTGGGCACTTTCCCGGTTTCAACGCCTGTGATATTGGCTATCACGACATGCAGCATGTGCTGGATGTGACCCTGGCCATGGCCAGATTGCTGGATGGGCATGATCGCGGGAACCTGGCGGACCTTTATCTTGGGCCGGATCTGGCGCTTGCCGGAATAGCCGCCGCGCTGTTCCATGATTCGGGGTATATACGACGCATCCGCGACAGTCGCAACAAGAATGGCGCGGCCTATACCCGGGTGCATGTCAGTCGCAGCGCCCGTTTTCTTGCTGAATATTTACCGCAGAGCGCAGCGTTTCCTGTCACCGGGGTGTGTACGCGTATTGTGCACTTTACCGGTTATGAAATAGACCCCAGTGACATCCCCGTCGCTGACGCCCGGGAACGTCGCCTGGGAGAGTTATTGGGAACGGCAGACCTTATCGCGCAAATGGCAGACGTCGATTACACCAGAAAGTGCCGTGAGCACCTGTACGAGGAGTTCAGGATAGGGGGCCTGGCCGGCGAACATGCATCCCAATATGCAGGCGCCACTGTGTTTCGCTCGCCGCAGCATCTGCTGGAATCCACACCGGAATTCATGCGCAACGCAATTTCCCTGCGTCTGGAAGGCCATTTTGGCGGGGCGTTCCAATTTGCCGCGGTACATTTTGGCGGTGAGAATCTCTATATGGACGCGATTCAACGCAACTGCCTGGCTTTGGAGGCAGAGCTTGCCGGGATTGGCGCCTCTGTTGTGATTTCTTGAGTCCAGGTCCTCATTTGGCGGTGTTGCCAATGACAGTCGATGATGGCGACTATCGCGTTGCACGTGAACTGGCGCATACGCTGGCTCTGCCAATGCTTGAATCCGGTGTAAGCCCTGTGGACTGCACGCAGTATGACGCCCTGTTGCTGATAGGCGGCGATTCGCTGTCACTGCAGCAGACCGGAAGCGCAGCCCCGGGCCCGGTGGCGGTAGATTTCGGTAGTTCTGCGATGCGCCATCGCCGTGGTGCCGGGCACAACGAGTTGCTAGGTCGTGCGGTTGGAGTGGGTAAAAAGCCCGCGCTGCAGGTGCTCGATGCGACGGCTGGACTGGGGCGCGACGGCTTTGTACTGGCAGACTTGGGCTGCACTGTGTTAATGACTGAGCGCGAGCCAGTTGTTGCCGCGTTATTGCGCTCCGGAATGCTGCGCGCGCAGCGTGCTAATGACATCTGGTTGCGACAGGCTGTGGCGCGCATGTCACTGTCCCAGGTGGATGCGCGGGAACTGGAGCCGGCTATGCTTGCTGGCATGGATGTTATCTATCTGGATCCCATGTTCCCGGGGCGGGTGAAAAGCGCGGCAGTGAAGAAAGAAATGGCACTGTTTCAACTGTTGCTGCAGGGCACTGCAGGCGTCGATGACGCAGACGCACTGTTGCTATGGGCCATGCAGCAGCCAGTGGCTCGCGTGGTGGTTAAACGTCCACCAAAGGCCGCCTGGCTGGCTGATCGGGCACCCTCACACCATATAGGCGGAAAAGCCGTGCGCTATGATGTTTATGTGCAGCATAAGTTGGCCTGAAGTCGGCCCTGGGCGAAAAATTTGAATCCGTTAACGCAAGTACGTCGTCGCTATGCCAGTCGGGCACTTATGCTCGCACTGCTTACGCTATTGACGCGCCCGCTGTGGGCCGCGGGGGAGCGTTTACCCGTGTGGCAAGTGCGCTCGGAGCACGCCCAGGTCACTTTGCTGGGCTCGATACACATGGCCTATCCAGAAATTTACCCCTTGCGTGAGGATCTGGAGAGCGCTTTCGCGGCAGCTGATACGCTGGTGGTGGAAGTGGATATCAGTGGCGAAAATGGCCAGGAGATACAGCAGTTGTTGATGCAGCGCGGGTTATTACCTGAGGGTGAGACACTGCAGCAGCAGTTATCCGCGCAGACCTGGGCGGCCCTGCAGCACTACCTGCGTAGCAGGGCGCTGCCGCTGGAAGCTTTTGAACGCATGCGGCCTGGGCTGGTGGTCACTCTGTTGAGCAGTATGCGTATCGCCGAGTTGGGGATGCACGCAGACCAGGGCATAGACCGGCATTTCCTCGATCTGGCCAGGGGTGAAAAAACCATTGTGGAGCTGGAGACCGCTGAGCAGCAGATTGAATTGTTGCTGGGGTTTGCCCAACCCGACCTGCTGGTAGCCCAGACGCTGCTGCAGCTGGATGAAATCGATTTATACATGCGGCCCATCTACGAGGCCTGGCGTGCTGGCAACGCGCAACAGCTCAGCCGTCTTTTGCTGGAAGACGAGAGGCAGCGGCACCCGGAATTCAAAGCGGTATTCGAAGCCTTATTTGATCAACGCAACCGCGCTATGGCCCTGCAAATACAAGAGTTTTTGCAGGGCAGTGGGCACTATTTTGTGGTGGTGGGAGCGGGGCACCTGGTGGGTTCTGAAGGCATAGTCGCCCTCCTGCAGCGCAAGGGTTACACGGCCCATCAATGGTAATTATTAAGGAAGCCAAGCATGTCTGAGCATAAAAAAATTGCCCTTGTAACCGGGGCATCCGCAGGTCTCGGTGCTGAGTTCTGCCGACAACTGGCGCCGCGCTGCGATGTCATTATCGGTGTGGCCAGACGAGGTGAGCGCCTGGCAGAACTGGCACAGGAGTTAGCCGGCAGCGTGGAGTTTCATGTTCTGGAGGCTGATCTCAATAGCATTGAAGGGGTCGCCCGGACCATGGAAACCCTGCGCCAGAAGGGCCCGGTGGATTACCTGGTAAACAATGCGGGTTTCAGTACCTACGGAAATTTCGAAAATCTGCAGATTGATACCCAGCGTGACATGGTGGGTCTGCATATCGACGCCACTATCACCCTGTGTCGCGCGGCAGTTCCGTATATGCGTGAACGGGGTGGCGGTCACATTATCAATGTGTCGTCCCTGGGGGCATTTCTTCCAGGGAAGGGATTAGCGGTTTACGGGGCAACCAAGGCGTTCCTGAATTATTTCTCCCAGGCGCTACACACAGAATTGCTCGGTAGCGGTATCGAGGTGCAGGCCTTGTGCCCGGGTTATATTCACACCGAATTTCACCTGGAAATTGAAGCCAGCGGTTTTGACAAAAGCCGTGTTCCGGAGGAATTCTGGATGCAGCCACAGGAGGTGGTGAGGATCAGTCTGGACGCGCTGGGCAGTGGCAAAGTGTTGGTGGTGCCAGGGCAGGGCAATCAAACCCTGGCTGCGTCGGGACTACAACAGCAGCTGGATCTGCTGTAGGCGAGTGCATACTGCATTGACCCGGCGGGCTCGGCGATGTCAGCTCGGCAGCAGCAGGCGTTCCAGGATGCGCTTATAGATCGCCGCGAGGCGCGGCAAGTCATCTGCCAGCACTTCTTCATTGAGCTTGTGAATGGTGGCATTAATCGGCCCTAGTTCGACCAATTGGGCGCCGGTAGGGGCTATGAAACGCCCGTCGGAGGTACCACCAGCTGTGGATAATTCGGTTTCCAGACCAGTGATATCCCTGATCGCTGCCACGGTGGCGTCTATCAGAGCGCCGCTGCTGGTGAGGAAGGGTTGGCCGCTGAGATGCCACTGCAGATCATAATCCAGCGCGTGGGCTTGCAGGATAGCTGCGGTGCGTTCGCGCAATTGTTGCTCGGTTAACTCGGTGGAAAAGCGGAAATTGAACTGCACCTTAACTTCACCCGGAATAACATTGGTGGCCCCGGTGCCGCCGTTGATGTTGGATATCTGTAGCGACGTGGGTGGGAAGAATTCGTTACCGTGATCCCAGTGTTCGCTGGCCAGCGCATGCAAAGCGGGCATGGCCCGGTGTATTGGGTTATCCGCCAGGTGCGGATAGGCAATATGCCCCTGCACACCTTTTACGGTGAGCACAGCACCGAGTGAACCGCGCCTGCCATTCTTTATTACATCGCCCAGGGCGTTGCTGCTGGAGGGTTCTCCCACCAGGCACCAGTCTATGGTCTTGCCCTGTTCCTGCAAGTACTGCATCACCTTAACAGTGCCATCTGCCGCTGGCCCCTCTTCGTCTGAGGTAATCAGAAAACCGATGCGCCCGGGATGCTGCGGATGCTGTGCTATGAACTCTTCACAGGCTACCAGCATGGCTGCGAGACTGGCTTTCATGTCTGCAGCGCCGCGCCCGCGAAGTGTGCCGTCAAGCAGTGTGGGCTCGAAGGGTGGGGTTTGCCACTGCTCCAGTGGTCCGGTGGGTACCACGTCGGTGTGACCCGCAAACACCAGAATGGGGCCCTGCGTGCCGCGTTCCGCCCAGAAATTGCTGACCTCGCCAAAAGGCAGGTCGGTGCATTCAAAGCCCAGTGCTGCAAGTTGCTGCATCATCAGAGCCTGGCAGCCGGCGTCATCGGGGGTTACCGATTCCCGGCTGATCAATTCACAACACAGCGCTAGTGTTTTTTCCATGGTCTGTGCGCGCTCAGTTATGAGCGTGCAGTTCCTCATTTAATTCTATGGCACTGCGATTGGTCAGGCATTCCACAGCGCCTGTGGTGGAATTACGGCGGAATAGCAGGTCTGATTTGCTCGCCAGGTCGCGGGCGCGCGCGGTCTCTACCGGCATCCCCTCTGCGTCCAGCATGGTGACCTTGGTGCCCGAGGTAACGAACAAACCGGCTTCAACTGTGCAGCGATCACCCAGCGGAATTCCGATACCGGCATTGGCGCCAATCAGGCACTCCTTGCCCACTGAAATAATGATATTGCCGCCGCCTGACAGGGTGCCCATAGTCGAGCAGCCGCCACCCAGGTCCGAGCCAGCGCCGACCATAACGCCGGCAGAAATTCGTCCTTCGATCATTCCCGGGCCCGCGGTACCGGCGTTAAAGTTAACGAAGCCCTCGTGCATGATGGTGGTGCCTTCACCCAGGTGTGCTCCCAGGCGCACCCGTGCGGTGTGCGCAATACGTACTCCGGTGGGCACCACGTAATTGGTCATTTTTGGAAACTTGTCCACACAGCTCACTTCCAGCACATTGCCGCGCAATCTGGCCGCCAATTGCCTGACAGGCAGTTCGCCGATATCAATGGCGCCTTCGCTGGTCCAGGCTACATTGGGCAGTATGCCGAATAATCCGTCCAGGCTGGTGCCGTGGGGCTCTACCAGGCGGTGAGAAAGCAGGTGCAGTTTCAGGTAACCCTCGGGGACATTCCCGGGAGCTGCATCCTCGCGCAGCAAGACCGCAACCGCTGGCTGCTCACTTTGTAGAAACTGTGCGGCCAACTGAGCCTGCGATTCCTCGCCGGCCTCGACCAATGCAGCGTGGAGTTGCTGCAGCTGCTCTTTGGATAAGGCCTGGGCCGAGTTACAAGTAGCGGCTGCGTTGATGATCCCGGCAGAGGGTGCCAGCAGTGGTTGGGGGAAGAAAACTTCAAGCCATTCTCCCTTGCTGTTATGCGTGCCCACGCCCAGGCCAAAAGCAAATGCGCTGTCTGTCATGATAAATCCTTGCTGGTTTTCCTGCCTTGCTTACAGGGTGTGTTGATTGAATATCGTCTCGTAGTTGCTTGCGGAGAATCCGGTAAAGCGTTGGTGCCCGGTATCCAGCAGCGGACGCTTGATCAGCGTTGGTTGCGCCATGATTGCAGCTTGTGCAGAGGCGCTGTCCATACTGTTGCGTTCGCTTTCATCCAGCGCCTTCCAGGTGGTGCTGCGTTTGTTGACCAGAGTTTCCCAGCCCAGCTCCGCCACCCACTCGCTAACCTGCTCTTGCGTCAATCCGTCGCCACGCAGGTCGTGAAAGGCATAGTCTATCGTGTGCTCATCCAGCCATTTGCGCGCCTTCTTCACGGTGTCGCAGTTCTTTATGCCGTAGAGAGTGATCACGTTTTTGTCGTCCTTAGCTGTTAGCTACAAAGGGCGCGTAGCATAGCAAATCCCGGTGTTCAGATACAGAGATCTGGGGTGTTGTTGGGTGGATACGAGCTCCCGGCATATAGGGGGCGATGGGGGTGGCTCGCCCTTAAGCTTTGTTGGTTTCTTGCTGGCGGGCCGCAGGGACGCCAGAGGCGGGTTTTTCTCGAAACGGCCCCAAGCTTGCCGTGGCTTTCGGGCTGCTGCGGAACTCGACCAAAATTGCTGCGCAATTTTCGGGACTCGAACAGTCCTCGCAGAAGGCCCCCGAAAGCCACGGCAAGCTTGAGCGGGGCCTATGATCGAGAAAAACCCGCCCCTGCCGTCCCTGCTTGGGCAAGGACTCTGCTTTCCTCAATGCGTGGTCGAACATAGGGCATCGATAAACTGACTGGGTAAATTTTTGGGTACGGGAGTAGATAAAAGCCTAAATTCAGGCAGTAGCTAGGGCTGTCCGGGATGATGGTTCCAGGGCTGTAGGCCGCGCTTTAAGTTTTTCGCCCTTTTCGGGGTCTTCTGCGAGGACTGTTCGAGTCCAGATTTTTGCACAGCAAAAATTGTCGAGTTCCGCAGCAGCCGTAAAGGGCGAAAAACTTACGGCCGTGCCCTGGAACCATCATCCCGGATAGCCCGGAATTCAAAGCCTAAGCTCTCAAGGTATTTTTGAAGTCTTGAGTAGTCGAATTTCGCAACAGCCGGAAAGGGCGGAAAACTTACGGCCGTGCCCTGGAATACCTACCCTGACTGCGCCGGATCCCAAGTGCGATACCAGAACCATTAGGCTTTGAGAGTCTTCTTGGGATGCTTACGATTAGGGTAACAGGTGGTACAGATCTCGCAGACGCGACCGTCACAGCCCCTGGCTGAGCAAAACTCACGGCCGTAGAAAATGATCTGAAGGTGCAGGCGATTCCAGTATTCCTCCGGGAACAGGCGTTTCAGGTCGCGCTCTGTTTGCACCACATTCTTGCCGTTGGTGAGGCCCCAGCGTTGTGCCAGACGGTGAATATGAGTGTCCACCGGAAATGCCGGGACACCAAAAGCCTGTGACATCACCACGCTGGCTGTCTTGTGGCCAACACCGGGCAGGCGCTCCAGCGCAGCCATGTCCTGTGGCACCACGCCCGCATGTTCATCCAGCAGAATTTCGCTGAGGCGCTTTATCGCCCTGGATTTCTGTGGAGACAAGCCGCAGGGGCGAATGATCGCCCTGATCTGCTCGACTTCAAGTGCTGCCATATCGGTTGGATTGTCCGCCACGGCGAACAGCGCCGGGGTTATCTGGTTCACGCGTTCATCGGTGCACTGCGCGCTGAGTAACACTGCAACCAGCAGGGTGAATGTGTCCGTGTGGTCCAGCGGTACCGGAGTCTCCGGGTAGAGTTGCTCGAGGCGTTGCAGAATATAATCGACGCGTTGTTGTTTGAGCACGGTTTGGGCCTACAGCTGATTCAGGCGATGAACGATGCGCTGCGCAGCCTCGACGCAGTGTTCCAATTCTGCCACCAGGGCCATGCGTACACGGTTCTCTCCAGGGTTAATGCCATTGGCCTCGCGCGCCAGAAAGCGGCCGGGTAGTACCGTTACATGTTCATGTGCGTAAAGCTGACGCGCAAACTCGATATCACTGATCGGCGTTTCAGGCCATAGATAGAAAGCGGCCTGCGGTGGGCTGACCTGCAGGTGACCGTTTAATACATCCAGTACCGCGGAAAATTTCTCCCGGTATAAATCGCGATTATTTATCACATGAGCTTCATCGCTCCAGGCGGCGATACTGGCCAACTGGTGGTGAACAGGCATGGCGCAGCCGTGATAGGTGCGATACAGCAGAAATTGCTGCAGGATTTTCGCGTCACCGGCAACGCAGCCGGAGCGCAGTCCCGGCAGGTTGGAACGTTTGGACAGGCTGTGAAAAACCACACAATTGCGGTAGTCAGTATCACCCAGGGCAGCGCAGGCCTGCAGCAGACCCGGCGGCGGGGAAGCCTCGTCAAAGTATATTTCCGAGTAGCATTCGTCGCTGGCGATAACGAAGTCGTATTCCCTGGCCAGGGCGATTAACTGCTGCAGTTGGGCCAGTTCCATTACCGCGCCGGTAGGATTGCCCGGGTTACAGATGTAGAGCAGTTGGCACTGTTGCCATTGCTCGGCAGTGACCGCACTGAAGTCTGGCAACAGGCCGGTTTCTTGTGTGCAATTGATGAACAGCGGTTGTGCACCCGCCAGCAGGGCAGCCCCCTCGTAGATCTGGTAGAAAGGATTGGGGCTCATCACCAATGCGTCTGGTGCGTCATTGACCACTGCCTGGGCGAAGGCGAACAGCGCTTCCCGGGTGCCACTGACCGGTAATACCTGTGCGTCAGCATCAATGGCGGACAGCGAGAAGCGCCGTTGCAGCCAGTGCGCTATCGCCTGGCGCAATTCTGGCAAGCCAGCGGTGGCGGGGTAATTGGACAGGCGGTGCAGGTTTTCGCTTATGACATCGAGTACAAAGTCCGGCGCCGGGTGCCTGGGTTCACCAATAGATAAAGCGATGGGTGATTTATCCGCCGGGGGTGTCAGGTCGGCAAACAATTGCCGTAGTTTCTCAAAAGGGTAGGGCTGCAGCCGCTGCAAATGGGTATTCATGGCACTCAGGCGACAGCCTGTTCGTCCAGTTCTTCGCAGACAGCGCGTTGTATGGCAGCACAGAGTGCGGGGTCAGTAATGGGTTGTTGTTTATCATCGGTGAGGATGAATACGTCCTCTACTCGCTCTCCCAGGGTTTGAATTTTCGCGCCCTGCAGCTCTATATTGAACGCCACGAATATCTTTCCCAGGCGTGCCAGCAGTCCAGGGCGGTCGGGTGTGGCAACTTCCAGTACCGAGGTGTTATTGGCTTCATCTACCGACATACTGGTTTCAGTGGGAATGGAAAAAGACTTCATTTGCCGTGGCGTGCGTCGTTTGATGATATCGGGATAGCTGCTGTCGTCAGCCAGGGAAGCAGTTAAATGTTCCCTTATGTGCTTCAATCGCGGACCCTCATCTTCCAACGGCTGTCCGTCTGAATTAAGCACAAAGAAGGTGTCCAGGCTCATGCCGTCGTTGGCGTTGTATATCCGGGCATCATGTACGCTGAGGTCCAGCTGTTCCAGTTCAGTGCAGATTATGGAAAAAAGCTGTGCCCGGCTGCGAGCATGGATGAAAATCTGGGTGGAATTGGCGACACTGGAATCGGTAGAGTTACGCACCAGCACCAATGGCACTGCTTTATCGTAATGGCTGGCTACCGCTTCTGTATGCCAGGCGATGTCCTCGGCGCGTTCACGCATGAAATATTCATCACCGCGCTCCCGCCATAACTCGTCCAGCTCCTGCGGGGTGAAGCCGCGCCCCTCCAGCAGCTCCGCGGCAACACTGCGTATGTTGTCTATCCAGTCCTGCTTGTCCACCGGATTTCCCAGGCCACGGCGCAGGGTGCGCCCGGTCTCGGTATAGAGTTGGCGCAGCAAGCTACCGCGCCAGGCGTTCCACAGGGTTGGATTGGTGGCATTGATGTCGGCCACGGTGAGCGTGAACAGGTAGTCCAGGTGATCCTGGTCGCCCACGTGCTCTGCAAACTGTTGAATTACCTCGGGGTCAGAAATATCCTTGCGCTGCGACACCGCTGACATGATCAGGTGGTTGCGCACCAGCCACACGACGATTTCAGTGTCCTTCTCGCTCAGTCCATGCTCGCGGCAAAAGCGTTCGGCGTCTACTGCGCCCAGCTCTGAGTGGTCGCCACCGCGGCCCTTGCCAATATCGTGGTAGAGACCAGCGATATACAGCAACTCAACCTTGGGCAGGCGCCGTGCCACGCGGCTGGATACGGGAAAGCGTTCCTCAAAGTCCGGGTAGGCAAAGCGGCGGCAGTTCTTTACCACTTCCAGTGTGTGGGCATCTACGGTATAGGTGTGAAACAGGTCATGTTGCATTTGCCCAACGATCCTGCCGAACTCGGGCAGGTATTGCCCCAGGATGCCATAGCGGTTCATGCGACGTAATTGCCTGGCCATTTTGTAGGGGCTGCGCATGATGTCCAGGAACATGCGCCTGTTGCTGTCGTCAGCGCGAAAATCATCGTCTATCAGATGGCTGTGGTTGCGGATCAAGCGGATGGTCGGCGCCGCGACACCGATGATGTGTTCGTGGGTTGCGCACAGCAGGAACACCTCCAGTAAAGCGCTGGGAGTTTCGCTGAACAGATCTGCGCTGCAGGCGTCAATATAGCCATTGCGGATCTGGAACCGCGCATTCAGTTGGCTGATCTCGTCTACACTGTCCTGGCGCAGGATCGCCTGGTCGAAATACTGAATCAGCACCTCGTTAAGCTGGCTAAGTGCCAGTGCCCAACGGTAGTAAACCTGCATGAACTGCTCTACTGCCAGCTTGTCGCCATCGTTAAAGCCCCACATCGCAGCGAGCTCTCTCTGGTGGTCGAATAGAAGGCGATCTTCCTCGCGGTCGTTAATCATGTGCAGTGCATAGCGCACCTGCCACATGAAATCCCGTCCGCGGACAAAAACCTCCATTTCGTCTGCATCGAGAAATTGCTGCGCCGGCAGCTCTTCCAGCGAATTTACACCATAGTGACGCTCGGCTATCCAGCCGATCAGCTGCAGGTCACGCAGGCCACCGGGTGAGCTTTTAACATTGGGCTCCAGGTTATATTCGGTGTCTGCAAACCGGTGATGGCGGGTGTTTTGTTCTTCCAGCTTGGCGCGAAAGAAATCGGCGCTACTCCACATCTGCTTCGGGTCGGTCAGCGCGCGGACCTGCTGCAGCAACCGCTCTGTGCCACGAATGACGCGGGCTTCCATCAGGTTGGTCATTATGGTGATGTCG
Organism: Gammaproteobacteria bacterium; assembly: GCA_024686215.1. Taxonomy (GTDB): domain Bacteria; phylum Pseudomonadota; class Gammaproteobacteria; order Pseudomonadales; family Halieaceae; genus JAACFI01. The sequence goes on from JAIBDN010000007.1 coordinate 56,601, forward strand.
CCTGCAGCGCTGTCCACACACTCGGGCACAGTGCGCACACTGTGGCCAATATCCAGGCCTATATCCCATAGCAGGGTCAGGAACTGTTCCAGCAGTTGTTTGCAACTCTCACAGTTGTCACCCAGCAGGAGCAAGATGTCCACGTCTGAATGCGGGTGCAATTCACCGCGACCATAGCCGCCCACCGCGACCAGTGCCAGTTCGGCCTCACCCCAGTCCTGTTGTTCCCACAGGCAAGCCAACAGGGCGTCGATGAAGCGAGCGCGCAAGCCTATCAATTCACTGGCGGGGGTGCCTGAGCGAAATTCCTGATGCAGATAATCGGTGGCTGTTGCAATGCTCTGTTTGCAGCAGGAAACGGCATTGCCGTCGCCCAGCTGTGCCTGCAGGGCTTGTGCGTCGAATAATGCGCTGGGCAGATTTTGCGGGCTATCGCTCAAAATAAAACCTAAAAGGATTCGGTGCTGCGGCGGCTGAAAATTTCGCAGCCGTCTTGGGTTACGCCCAGGGTATGTTCCCATTGAGCTGAGAGGCGGCCATCGCGGGTGGTGACGGTCCAGCCGTCCTTCTGGTTGAGGCGAGTTTGACGGCGGCCTGCATTAATCATCGGTTCGATGGTGAAGGTCATGCCCTGTTCCAGGGTCAACCCGGCGCCCTTGCGCCCGTAATGCAGTACCTGCGGGTCCTCGTGGAATACCTTGCCAATCCCATGGCCACAGTATTCTCTTACCACCGAGTAGTAGTTCTTCTCCGCGTGTTGCTGGATAACATGCCCTATGTCGCCCAAGGTGGCGCCTGGGCGGACGATATCCAGGGCCTTGTACAGGCACTCCTGGGTGACCTGTATCAGACGCTGGGCATGCGGGGCGACATCGCCAACCTGCACCATGATGCTGCTATCGCCGTGATATTCGTCCTTGATCACAGTGACATCGATATTGACTATATCGCCATTTTTCAGCTTCTTGGTGTCAGAGGGGATGCCGTGACAGACCACATCATTGATGGAGGTGCAAATAGACCGCGGGAAGCCGTTATAGTTTAGTGGGGCGGGGATTGCCGCCTGGGTACCGGTAATGTAGTCGTGGCATATGCGGTCCAGTTCCCCGGTGGTGATCCCGACTTGTACGTGGGGTTCGATCATTTCCAGTACTTCCGCGGCAAGGGCGCCGGCTACGCGCATGCGCTGTATTTCCTCCGCCGTTTTGATCGTTACGCTCATCTATAACCTATTGATAAATATAATAAAATAGTAATTTTCAGGTTTTTGGTCCCGCTCCGGGGAGGCACATTCTACCCTATTCGCGACGCAAATGAGTAATTACAGGGTAAGCGGTGGCGGTAAAGGCCTTTAATCCCTGCCCTGCTTGTGGTATAAAGCGCGCCTCTTTTTGCGGAGGTGGCCTGTCTCAGGCAAGTTTCGTTGAAGGGAAAACTAAAGACACACACATATCAACACCTGTTCCAGGGTGCCGGTTTGACTGGTTTGGTTACAGGGGTATGTGGAGGCTTAACCCAATTACTAAGGTATTTATTATGTCGCAAGTAAGCATGCGCGAACTGCTTCAGGCAGGCGCCCATTTCGGTCACCAGACCCGTTATTGGAACCCCAAGATGGATCAATACATCTTTGGTGCCCGTAACAAGATCCACATCATCAACCTCGAGCACACCGTTCCCGCCTTCAATGAAGCGCTGGATATGGTCAAGCGGCTGGCAGGAAACAAGAACAAGATCATGTTTGTCGGTACCAAGCGTGCTGCAGGCAAGGTCATCAAAGAGCAGGCGGAACGTTCCGGTATGCCCTATGTCAGCCACCGCTGGCTGGGCGGCATGCTCACCAACTACAAAACGATTCGAGCTTCCATCAAGCGTCTGCGTGACCTCGAAGCGCAGCAAGGTGATGGCACGTTTGAGCGCCTGACCAAGAAAGAGGCGCTGATGCGTACGCGCACCATGGAAAAGCTGGAGCGCAGTATTGGCGGGATCAAGGAAATGGGCGGTCTCCCGGACGCGCTGTTTGTAGCGGACGTTGATCACGAGCGTATCGCCATTACCGAAGCTAACAAGCTGGGTATCCCGGTAATCGGTATCGTCGATACCAACAGCAACCCCGATGGTGTCGATTACATCATTCCCGGTAATGACGACGCCATCCGCGCCGTCAAGCTGTACGTTACTGCGGTTGCCGACGCTTGCCTGGCAGGTAAAATTGAGTCTGGCGAAGCGGTTTCGGTCAAGGACGAGTTTGTCGAAGAAGGCGGCGTGGCCGAAGCTGAACCCGAAGCGGTTGTAGCTGCAGCCCCGGAAGCTGTGGCAGAGGCCGCTGCACCGGAAGTTGCCGTTGCACCTGAAGCTGCCGAAGCTCCCAAAGCACCGGAAGCTGCTGCCGAGTAATTCGGGGCGCTCTGGTGCCGGCAAAGCCCGGCACCAGTAACCAAATTAATCCCCGGTGCCAAGACCGGGGTTTTTTATATTTACAGTTCCAGATTCCTGGGGTTTCAAGAGGAGTAGTACCAATGTCTGCAGCACTGGTTAAAGAATTACGTGAGCGCACCGGCCTGGGCCTGCTGGAGTGTAAGAGAGCCCTGGCAGCTGCCGGTGGTGATGTAGAGCTGGCGATTGAAGAGATGCGCAAGTCCAGTGGGATGAAGGCGGCCAAGAAAGCTGGCCGTACCGCCGCTGATGGCGTGGTGGTAACGCGTATCGCAGAAGATGGCAGCTACGGCATTGCTGTGGAAGTCAATAGTGAGACAGATTTTGTCGCGCGCGACGAAAATTTCCTGGGCTTCGTCAGCAGCGTGGTGGAAGCCGCTTTCGCCGCGAAGCAGACAGATGTTGCCGCGGTAATGGCGGGAGAGCTGGAGGCTGCGCGTGAAGCACTGGTGCAGAAAATTGGTGAGAATATCAGTGTGCGTCGTATTGAGCTGGTTAGCGCGGATGCGGGTGTGGTCGGCGCCTATGTGCACGGTAACAGCCGTATCGCCGTTCTGGTTGAGCTCAAGGGCGGTGACCAGGATCTGGCCAAAGATATCGCCATGCACGTGGCTGCGGTAAACCCTCAGGTGGTTGCCCCCGGCGACATGTCTGAGGAGGTGCTGGCCAAAGAAAAGGAAATCTTTACTGCCCAGGCCCAGGACTCTGGTAAGCCTGCTGAAATTATCGAGAAGATGATTGGTGGCCGTATCAAGAAGTTCCTGGCTGAAAACAGCCTGACAGAGCAAGCCTTCGTTAAAGACCCTGACGTGACTGTAGGCAAATTGGCCGCTAACGCCGGTGCTGAGGTCGCTTCTTTTGTGCGCTTCGAAGTGGGCGAGGGTATTGAAGTCGAGAAAGTCGATTTTGCCGAGGAAGTGGCGGCACAGCTCAAGGGCTAAGCTGCTTTTCGCTGGATTTTGAAACGGGGCTTCGGCCCCGTTTTTTGTGGCCTGCATTTTATACTGCGAAAGCTTGGCCCGCGTGATGATTGTGGCTGTAGGCCTTGTCAGGACATGCGCCTATGTATGCGCTTCCGGCGTGACCTGGGCGGGTCCGCTCGGGGGTTGTGAGAGGGCGAAGTGGTCTTGTCCAATAATCCAGATTTTTAGCCAAGACAGGCTAGGGAGATGGCGCGATGTCCTGTAACATACGCTCCAGTTTTGGGAGAGGATGTTTATGCCACAGGCAACGGCGGACAAGAAGTACCAGCGCATACTGCTCAAGCTTAGCGGTGAGGCGCTGACCGGCAAAGAGAACTTCGGTATTGACCCCAGGATTCTCGACCATATGGCCCTGGAAGTGGGTCAGCTGGTGGGCATCGGTGTGCAGGTTGGTCTGGTCGTTGGCGGGGGTAATTTGTTTCGCGGTGCAGCCCTGCAGGCTGCGGGTCTGGACCGGGTAACGGGTGACCATATGGGCATGCTGGCAACAGTGATGAACGCCCTGGCCCTGCGCGATGCACTGGAGCGCAGCAATATTGCGACCCAGGTGATGTCTGCCATACCCATGAGCGGTGTAGTGGATCACTACGATTCGCGCAAGGCGATCAGGGCCTTGAGCAATGGCGATGTGGTCATTTTTGCCGCCGGTACGGGCAACCCGTTTTTCACCACTGATTCGTCAGCTTGCCTGCGCGGTATCGAGGTGGGGGCCGATCTGGTGCTTAAAGCCACCAAGGTCGACGGCGTATATTCGGCAGATCCGATGAAAGTGCCTGATGCAACCAAGTATGACCGGCTTACTTACGATGAAGTGCTGGACAAAAAGCTCGAGGTGATGGATTTGACTGCCATCTTGTTGTGTAGAGAGCACAATATGCCGCTACGGGTGTTCGAGATGGAGAAAAAAGGGGCGCTATTGAATATTGTCAGGGGTGGCCAGGACGGCACCCTGATCGAGTAGCGATTAGATCCCGGAGGGAGACGCAAGTGATTGAAGATATAAAAACCGAAGCCGGCGAGCGCATGGAAAAAAGTCTGGATGCGCTGAGCCATAACTTCAACAAGATACGCACCGGTCGTGCCCATCCCAGTTTACTGGATGGTATAAAAATCGACTACTACGGCTCGTTGACACCACTCAACCAGGTCGCCAACGTTAACGTGGAAGATGCACGTACCTTGTCACTCACTGCCTGGGATAAATCCATGATTCCGGCTATCGAGAAGGCCATCATGAAGTCGGATCTGGGCCTGAATCCGGCTACTGCGGGTGAAGTTATGCGTATCCCCATGCCTATGTTGACGGAAGAAACACGCAAGGGTTTTATTCGCCAGGCGCGCCACGAGGCTGAATCTGCGCGGGTATCGGTGCGCAATGCGCGTCGCGATGCCATGGCCATGCTCAAGGAGATGGTTAAGGACAAGGAGATCGGTGAGGACGACGAGCGTCGTGGTCAGGAGGCAGTACAGAAGTTGACCGATGCTTATGTTGCCAAGGTCGAGAAGTTATTGGGCTCTAAAGAAGCCGACCTGATGGAAATCTAGGTCCTCCCGGTTACCCCGTGTCCGATACTGAAAACGAAGCCGCTTCCTACGACAGCTTGATCACTGTTGTGCCCCGACATGTCGCCATTATCATGGACGGCAATAATCGCTGGGCCAAGCGCGAGGGTGTCCCTGGCCCGTCAGGTCACCGTGCGGGGGTAGAGGCGGTGCGCGGCATGCTGCGCGCCTGTCAGCATCACGGGGTGGAAGTGCTGACCCTGTTTGCCTTCAGCAGCGAGAACTGGGGTCGACCGCTTCCCGAAGTCAGGGCCTTGTTGGCTTTGCTGTCGCGTTATCTGCGCAACGAAGTCCGCGAGCTGCACAAAGACGGCATATGCATGCGCTTTATTGGTCAGCGTGAGCGCTTCAGTGCTCGGCTGCAAAAGCTGATGCGCCAGGCCGAGCATCTTACGAAGAACAATACCGGGGCCACTGTGGTCATCGCTGTAGATTATGGTGGCCGTTGGGACGTCGCGCAGGCGGCGGGGAAATTGGCGCTCCAGGTGCGTGAAGGTAAGCTCCAGCCTGAGGATATCACCGCGGAAATGATTGACGAGCAGGTGGCACTGAGTGATCTGCCGCGACCAGATTTGTGTATCCGTACCGGAGGAGACGCGCGTATCAGTAATTTTATGTTATGGCATTTCGCTTATACCGAACTGTATTTCACCAATACCCTGTGGCCTGATTTTAGCGAACTGGAGTTTGCTCGCGCGCTGGCCGACTACGGTCGCCGGGAGCGGCGCTACGGTTTGCGTGAGCCGGATGGCCTGGTAGCGGGGGGCGATCTCGATGCTTAAGCAACGGGTGATTACTGGTCTAATCATGGCCGGTCTGTTTCTGGCTGCTGTGGTGTTCCTGCCCTTGCCGGCACTGGCTGTAGCTTTTGGGCTGGTGGTGGCCGCGGGCAGCTGGGAGTGGTCGCGACTCGCCGGTTGGCAGTCCCCGCTCACGCGCTCCGTATACGTGTTGGTGCTGATCGCGCTTATCGCTGCGCTTTATCACTATTGCCAGTTGGGTAATGATCCACTGCCAGAGCAGGTACAGCCATTCCTGGGCATGGCCTGTTTGTGGTGGTCTTTTGCCCTGCTCTGGGTAAAGAGTTATCCCTTGAGTGCAGTGCTGTGGCGGACGGTTTTTATGCGCAGCCTGATGGGTTTTCTTATTCTGGCACCGGCCTGGCTGGCCGCTGTATTCTTGCTGAGCTTTCCACGTGGTGGGTTGTTGGTTGTGGTGATGGTATTGATCGTTGCAGCTGCCGATATCGGCGCTTATTTTTCCGGTAAGACCTTTGGTAAGCACAAGCTGGCGGAAAAGGTCAGTCCGGCCAAAACCTGGGAAGGTTTCTGGGGGGGTATGGCCGGCTGCGTATTGCTGGCGGTGCTGTTGTGGTACTTGTTGCCTGAGCAGTCCGCGCATATAGGCCTGGTTTCGGTGATTGCCGTCACGGTCACCACCGCATTGGCGTCGGTGGTCGGTGATCTCAGTGTGAGCATGGTTAAACGTGAAACCGGCGTAAAAGATAGTGGTAGCCTGTTGCCAGGACATGGCGGTGTTCTCGATCGCCTGGATAGTATCTGCGGCGCAGCCCCTGTGTTTGCCCTCGGTCTGCTGCTGGCAGGATGGTAATGGCGGTGCAGCCTCGCTCGATTGCCGTATTGGGCTCCACCGGTTCCATCGGTGTCAACACCCTGGATGTGATCGCTCGTCACCCCGATCGCTTTCAGGTATACGCGCTGGCTGCGAACACCTCTGTAGATGCCATGTTGGCCCAGTGTGAGGCTTTCCAGCCGCGTTATGCATTGATGATGGATGAAGCCGCTGCAGATTTGCTGCGTCAGCGCATGCCGGCATCTTGCCCTACAGAAGTATTGTGCGGTCAGCAGGATCTTGCGCGGGTGGTTGCAGCACCGGAAGTTGATGCGGTAATGGCCGCCATTGTCGGAGCAGCCGGCTTGCCTTCTACCCTGGCTGCTGCGCATGCGGGAAAAACTCTACTGCTGGCCAACAAGGAGTCCCTGGTCATGGGCGGGCACCTGCTGATGCAGGCAGTGCGCGAATCCGGAGCACGGCTGTTGCCAATTGACAGTGAGCACAACGCGATTTTCCAGTGCATGCCTGTTGCCGCGGATGCCACGCCGTCATTGAGAGGTGTGAGTAAAGTGCTGCTGACCGCTTCAGGTGGCCCCTTTCGCGATTGGGATTATGAGCGCATGCGCGAGGCCACGCCGGACCAGGCTTGCGCCCATCCCAACTGGTCAATGGGGCGCAAGATATCTGTGGACTCTGCCAGTTTGATGAATAAGGGGTTGGAATTTATTGAAGCCTGCTGGATTTTTGATCTGCTACCAGAGGCGGTAGACGTGGTTGTACACCCCCAGAGCATCATTCATTCCATGGTGCAGTACCGCGATGGCTCGGTACTGGCACAGTTGGGCAACCCGGATATGCGCACCCCGATAGCCTATGGCCTGGGCTGGCCGGACAGGATTGACGCCGGTGTCGCGCCACTGGATCTGATCGCCACCGCCCGGCTTGATTTCGAGGCGCCCGACGAGGCCCGCTTTCCCTGCCTGCGCCTGGCGCGTGAGGCGGTAGCCGCAGGCGGCACCGCCATGGCGATCTGTAACGCGGCCAATGAGGTTGCGGTGGACGCATTTCTGTCGCAGGAAATTCGCTTTACCGATATCCCCCGCGTGATAGAGCACAGCCTGTCGATGGTAGCGGCTGTTGAACCTGTAAGCCTGGCTGTGGTCGAAACTGCTGATGAACAAGCCCGCGCTGTGGCGCAGGAATCCGTGGCGGGTATGCTGGCTGGAGTAAAGAGTGTGAGTAACGCGTGATGGATTTAATGTACACCATAGTTCTTACCCTGGGCACCCTCGCGGTGCTGGTGGCCGTGCATGAGTATGGCCACTTCTGGGTGGCACGCCGCTGTGGTGTCAAAGTACTGCGCTTCTCCATTGGTTTTGGTAAGTCCCTGTACCGCTGGCACGACAAACAGGGTACCGAATATGTTATTGCGGCAATTCCCCTGGGCGGCTACGTCAAAATGCTGGACGAACGCGAGGGTGACGTTCCCGCGGCTGAACTGGAACAGGCGTTCAACCGCAAGCCGGTGCTGCAGCGTATTGCTGTAGTCGTCGCGGGACCCCTGGCTAACCTGGTGTTGGCCGTGGTGGCTTACTGGTTTCTGTTTATGGCTGGCGAGACCGGTTATGTGCCACTGATAGGCGAGGTTGAGGCGGGCTCTATCGCCGATGTGGCGGGGCTGGAGGCGGGGCAGGAGATTGTCGCGGTCGATGGCACTAAAACGCCAACCTGGCAGGCGCTGAGTTTCCGTTTGCTGGACCGTATCGGCGATACCGGAACCATTAAATTCTCCGTGCAATATCCCAACTCGGATGTGGTATATGAATCCGAAGGTGTTTTGCACACCTGGCTGTCCAAACAAGAGCAGCCCGATCTCTTTGGTGGGTTGGGTCTCACCCTGTATACCCCGGAAGTGCCGCCGGTGGTTGAGGAAGTGGTGGCAGGCAGCCCTGCCGCAGCGGCTGGCCTACAGTCTGGAGACCAGGTATTGCGCGCCGATGACACCCCTATGCGTCTGTGGATGCAGTGGGTGGAGTACGTGCGTGCGCGTCCGGGGCAGAGCATCGCCCTGGAGTTGCAACGTGATGGTGAGTTGGTGCAGGCCACTGTTGTGCCCGAGGCGATTACCGATGACGCGGGTGAGACTTTCGGTCGGGTAGGGGTGGCAGTGGCGTTCCCTGAGATGCCTCCCGAATTGGTACGCAAGTTCCAGCGTGGCCCTCTGGAGTCTCTGGGAGCCAGTTTTACGCGCACCGGGGAATTGATGGCATTTACCCTCAATTCCATTAAAAAGATGGTTATGGGGCTAATCTCACCAAAAAACTTGAGTGGCCCCATTACCATTGCTAAAGTGGCGACCGCTTCTGCAAAGTCCGGCCTGGAATCCTATATAAGCTTCCTGGCCTTGCTCAGTGTAAGCCTCGGCGTATTGAATTTGTTGCCTATTCCTGTGTTGGATGGCGGGCATCTGCTGTTTTATACGGTAGAGCTATTGGCGGGGCGTCCCGTACCTGAGAAAATACAGGCCCTGGGGTATCAGGTGGGCCTGTTTATGGTGCTGGGGATTATGATGTTGGCCCTGTATAACGACTTTGCGCGGCTGTAGCGCGGTTTAATTTGCCTTATAGAGTAAAGCGCCGACAGCGTAAGTAATAATGAATAATTCCTGCCCGCAGGCATTGTCTTTGATTGAGTGAATTTTGATTAAACGCGTTCCCACATGGTTGGCCCTGGTTGTGCTACTGCTGGCGCCACTGGCTTCTGCTGAGACATTTGTTATCTCCGATATCCGGGTGGAGGGGCTGCAGCGCATCTCCGCCGGTAGCGTATTTGCCGCACTGCCAGTGGCTGTAGGTGACAGTATCGACGAGCGCGCTATTCGCGCGGCCGCCCGCGGCCTGTTCGCGACTGGCAATTTTGATGATATACGCATAGGCCGTGACGGCAGCGTGCTGGTAGTGGTGGTAGCGGAGCGGCCCAGTATCAGCGAGATCAATATCGACGGTAACAAGGCCATCGAAACTGAGGCACTGCTGGACGGACTCAAAGGCTCTGGCCTGGCAGTGGGGCAGGTATTTCAGCGTTCCACTCTGGAAGGAATGCAATTGGAACTGCAGCGACAGTATGTGCAGCAGGGTCGCTATGACGCCAATATTGAAACAGAGGTGCTTCCCGAGCCGCGCAATAGGGTCACTATCAACATCGATGTGGACGAGGGCACGGTGGCTGCCATCAAGCACATTAACGTGGTGGGCAATGAGGTCTACGACGATGGAGAGCTGAGCGAACTGTTTGAACTGCACACGACTGGCTGGCTATCGTTCTTTACCAATGACGACAAGTACTCTCGCGAAAAACTCACCGGAGACCTGGAAACGCTCACCTCGTATTACATGGACCGCGGCTATCTGCAATTTCGCATAGATTCTACCCAGGTATCGGTGTCGCCGGATATGAAGGCGGTTTATATCACCGCCAACGTCTCCGAAGGAGAGAAGTACACGGTGAGCTCGGTAGACCTGTCAGGCGACCTGGTATTGCCGGAAGAGGACCTGCGTCGTTTCTTGCTGGTGTCAGAAGGGCAGACATTTTCCCAGCAGTTGGTGACATCCACGGAGGATTACCTTACCCGCAGGCTGGGTAATGAGGGCTACAACTTCGCCAAGGTGACCGGCATTCCCGAGCTGGATGAAGAAGGCAATACCGTGGCGATGAAATTCTTTGTCGACCCGGGCAAGCGCACCTATGTGCGGCGTATCAGCTTTGCCGGCAACCAGAAAACAGCAGATGATGTGCTGCGTCGCGAGATGCGTCAAATGGAGAGCGCCCCGGCTTCGGCGGCGTCCATCGAGCAATCTCGCGTGCGCCTGGAGCGTCTGGGCTTTTTCAGCAGGGCAACAGTGGAAACCCCCGAGGTGGCTGGCCACGATGATCTTATTGACGTCGAATACACCGTAGAGGAACAGTCATCCGGCAGTATCGGCGCCAGCTTCGGTTTCGCCCAGGACGCGGGCCTGATACTGGGCTTGAACCTGCAGCAGGACAACTTCATGGGTAGCGGTAAGCGCATTGGTATCGGCCTGAACTCCTCCAAATACCAGGATGTCTACAATTTCAGCTATACCAACCCGTATTACACGGAAGACGGGGTAAGTCGGGGTTTTAATATTTTCTACCGCTCTACCGACCTGGAAGAAATCAACATTGCCAGCTACAGCACCGATACCCTGGGTGGCGCCATCAATTTCGGCTACCCGATCGCTGAAACCCAGCGTCTGGGCTTCAGTTTCGGTGTGTCTAATACGGACATTACTACCGGGCGCTTTGCGGTGCAGGAAATAAGGGCCAGTCCGCGCCTGGAAACCGGGGTGGATAATTGGTACGAGAGCACCTTTGACGCCAGTACCGGTACCTATACCGGCGTGGAGGAATTGCAGCCTATTTACCCCCTTGGCCCGAATGGTTTGCCAATCAGTTACTTGAGCCTGCCCGACGAGCCCGGTTTCATAGACCTCAATGGCAATGAGTTTCTCAACTGGACGGTGACTGCGAGCTGGAGCCAGTCCACCCTGAACCGCGGGCGCATGGCTACCCGCGGCGCCTCGCAGTCGCTGGCCCTGGAAGTATCAGCGCCTTCGGTATCTGATCTGGAGTACTACAAACTCACCTACCGTGGGGAGGTGTACTACCCGGTACCACTACTCAGTAGCTGGACCCTGCGCTTGCGCACCGAACTTGGCTTTGGCGATGGCTATGGTGACACCACCGAGCTGCCTTTCTATGAGCATTATTTTGCGGGTGGTTTTGGCTCTGTGCGGGGTTATGAGAGTAATACCCTGGGGCCGCGCAGTACCCCTGCCGACCAGTATAATGCTGACCAGCCGGTCACTGAGATAGACGAAGACGGTAACGCCACTGAACGCGGTGGACCAAATGGCGAGCAGTTCGGTTATATCGCGGTCACTTTTACCGACCCGGTTACCGGGGAAGAAGAGACCAGGCTGGTTAATAACCAGGTCAGAT
>JAIBDN010000042.1 GCA_024686215.1 Gammaproteobacteria bacterium
AGGTAAGAGCAGCCATCAGGTATCATAAAAATACATCCCCTCCATTGGGGCTGAGACACTGTCCGCGGTAGTGGCCGGCACTGTCACTGGCCAAGAACACATAACTGTCCACAATATCTTCCACTCTCAAATGCCATGGTGCAGATAGCCGGTGGTATGGATTACTGAGCCACATGCTATGCTGCGCATCGGTCACAAGTCTGCCAGGCTCTCGGGTGCGTAGGCACTCCTACAATCTACCGACTCATTTTACAGGATTAATAAAATGAAATTTGCCTATCACGCTACCATGTGTCCCCCAGATCAGTACTTGCCCCTTGCCCTTGCGTCCGAGGAGGCCGGTTTCGATACCTTCACCTTCCCAGATAGCATCTGCTATCCCCAGGAGGGCTCCGACGTCTATCCCTATAACGATGATGGCACCCGCGAATTTCTCGATGGTGTGCCATTTCTGGAGCCTTTCGTCGCCATTCCATACCTGGCGGCACGCACCGAAAAGCTGCGCTTTACCACCTCGGTTATCAAGCTTGCAATACGCCAGCCGGTGATCGTGGCCAAGCAATTGGCGACCCTGGGGGTGATGCTCGGTGATCGTTTTGGCTTTGGCGTGGGTATCAGCCCCTGGCCTGAAGATTTCCAGGCCTGTCAGATACCCTGGGAAAAGCGCGGCAAGCGTATGGACGAGATGATGGAAATCGTTAATGGGCTGATGTCCGGCGAGTATTTCGGCTACGACGGCGAAATCTTCCAGTTGGATCCGATCAAGCTGTGCCCGGTTCCAGATCACCATATTCCGCTGCTGGTGGGTGGTCACGCCAAGCCGGCTTTGCGCCGCGCAGCACGCCTGGGTGACGGCTGGATTTCTGCCGGCTCCTCGCTGCAGGAATTGCAGGATTTGATCAGCCAGATCGAGGCCTTCCGCAAAGATTTCGGGCGCGACCATTTGCCCTTTGAGTACCATGCTATGACCGAGGCAGCCTATTCCACACAAGGCCTGGGGGAGCTCGCCGCGGCGGGCGTGACTGAGGTGATTATCGCCTTTCGCAACCCTTATGACGCCGAGCCCGATACGCAGAGCGTGGAGGAGAAGGTTGGCATGATCAACTGGTACGCGGAGAATGTAATACGTCCCTACCGTGAGAATGGCTAACTTTGCTCACTGCTAGTGGCGGGTTATGAGTAGGGTGGCAGCGGGTTTTCTGCAGCATCCGGCTCCGCGCCACTGGCTGATGTTGGGCTATCTCAGTCTGTTTTGGGGGCTGGCCTTTTACCTGATTGCCGTGGCCTTACGCGGTTTTCCGCCATTCACTGTGGTATGGCTGCGCCTGGTGGTGGGCGCAGTGGTGCTGTATGCGATCATGCGCTGGCAGGGCGGCAGGCTGCCGGCGGAAGCGGGCTGGTGGTGGCGCTTTGTGCTGCTGTCCCTGTGCGGTAACTTGCTACCTTTCTCCCTCATCACCTGGGCGGAAACGCGTATCAGCAGTGGCCAGGCAGGGCTGTTAATGGCGCTGATGCCGATAAGCACGGTGCTGCTGGCACATTTTTTTGTGGCCCATGAGCAGTTGACGCGGCGACGCGTGCTGGGAATAACAATGGGGTTTGCAGGGGTTGCGGTGCTGGTGGGCACCGAGGTGCTACGCGAATTCGGCGGCGCGCAGCTGCTGGCGCAGCTGGCGGTGCTGTTAGCGACCTTGTCCTATGCAGTTAATTCGGTTTACACCAAGCGTCTACCCGCCATCAATACCCTGGTGGTATCTACCGGTTCCTTGATCGCAGGTAGCGTGGTGTTGTTGCCACTGGTACTGCTTGTTGATAAGCCCTGGACCTTGAACCCCGGGGCCGATGCCTGGTTGGCCGCTGCGGCGCTAGGCGTATTTTCTACCGGCATAGCCACCTGGATGTTTTTCAAGGTGGTATCCGATTGTGGTCCAAGTTTCCTTTCTATCATCAACTACCTGATTCCTGCGATTGCCTTTGCGGCGGGGGCGGTGCTCCTGGGGGAACGGGCTGAGGCCAGCCAGTTCATCGGGTTGCTGGTGATCTTCGCTGGTATCGCACTCAGTCAAACGCGCAAGCGCTTGACTTGATCTATACACCTATCACTGCGCCTCCATAGCTGTAATAATTCGGGGAAACATCCATATCACCCAGTGCCAATTAGCTCGCTGGTGAAAGGATAGGAGACGAATTTCCACACAATGCTGGGACGCATACTTCTACCGTCAATCTTCCTGGTTCTGGCCTACGGCTTCTGGGTCAGCAGCAGTTTCAAGGACATAGCCGCGGGTGTGGCACTGTTCCTGTTTGGCATGCTGTGCATGGAGCAGGGCTTCAAAGCCTACAGCGGCGGCACCCTGCAGCGGGTGTTAACCGTCAGTACCAACCGTTTGTGGAAGAGCCTGAGTTTTGGCGTGATCAGTACCACGCTGATGCAGTCTTCTTCGCTGGTTTCGGTCATTACCATTTCTTTCCTCAGTGCCCAGTTGATTGGCCTGGCCGAAGGTATCGGTATTATTTTAGGTGCCAATCTGGGAACCACGACCGGCGCCTGGCTGGTGGCTGGCTTTGGCCTGAAGGTGAACCTCTCGGCTTACGCCATGCCCATGTTGGTTTTTGGCGTGGTGTTCCTGATGCAGTCCTCGAAGAAGACAAAAGGGCTGGGCTGGATACTGGTGGGGATTGGTTTTCTGTTCCTGGGCATCCACTACATGAAGGAGGGTTTTTCAGCTTATTCCCAGCATATAGATCTTACCCAGTACGCCATGACTGGTGTGGCGGGTTTACTGGTGTTCACCTTGATCGGGGTAGTCGCTACCGTGGTGATGCAGTCCAGCCATGCCACCCTGACGCTGATCATTACCGCTCTGGCGGCGAGCCAGATCACCTATGAGAATGCATTGGCGTTGGCTATTGGTGCCAACGTGGGTACTACCATTACCGCCATTTTGGGCTCGCTGAGTGCCAATATCAGCGGTAAACGCCTCGCGGCGGCGCATTTAATTTTCAATGGGGTTACCGGGTTGTTGGCCCTGGTGTTCATTAGGCAACTGCTGCAGGCGGTTGACAAGATTAGTGCCTGGGTGGGTATCGCGGCTGATGATCACACCCTGAAGTTGGCGGTATTCCACACTCTGTTCAATCTGCTCGGGGTAGTGGTGATGCTGCCGCTGATCAATCGCCTGGTCAGCCTGCTGCAAAGAGTTCTGCGTGAAGATAAAGTAGAACGTGATCAGCCGCGCTATCTTAGTGAGGCCTCTCTGGCCCTGCCCGATGTGGCCCTGGAGGCGGTGCTGAAAGAAACGCGGCATTTGTTCAGTAACGCTTTCACAGTCATAGCGCACGGGATCAGCCTGCGCCGCGCAACCGTTACCGGTGACGAGGATTTACAGTTTTTGATCGAAGCCCCGGTGAAATTTATCGACGTGAACCTGGATGATCAATACGTGCGCAATATCAAGGATATTTACAGCGCGAATATTGAATTTCTCAGTCGTGCCCAGGCTGAGGCGCCGCGAGAATATGCAGAGGGGTACAACGCACTGCGCCGCGCAAATCTGGATGTGGTGGCAGCCATCAAGGCGGTCAAGCACTTGCGCAAAAATTTGTTGCCCAACATTACCAGCCACAATTCCCATATTCGGCGCGAGTACAATAGATTTCGCGTGCGCATTGGCAAGGTGCTGCGTGCGCTTGCCTCCTTGCGCGACAGCGACGATGCTGTGGTCACTCTGCTGTCACTTGATCAGGTAAGGGTGGAGATGGCCGATGCGGAACATAACTCAGCAAGAGTGATAGACAAGTTAATTCGCGAGGGTTCGATAAGCTCTCAGGTAGCCACGTCACTGATCAATGATGGCGCCTACGTCAACGACGTGGTGCAGCGCCTGTTAAATATGACAGAAGAGCTTTACCGTGCAGCTATTCCCCACGATGATCCGGTACATGCGGAATTGTCACTGCAAGCTGACGAAATCCAGGAAATAGCCCTGGAAGTTATCCAGGATTCTGGCGCCGAAGGGCCAGACAGGAGTTGAAATGACCACTGCCAAACTGTTCCAGAAACTAAGCATGCTGCTGGAAGATACTGAGAGTGCGGATGCAAAGCACATCAAGAAACTGCGTAAGGTGCTGCAGAAGCTAAAAAAGAAACAGAAGGCGCTGCATGAAACCCTCGAAACGGCCGAGGGGGAGCAGGAGCGGCGCAAAATAAAGCAGGATATCGAGGTGCTCAAGCTACAGCGCAAGAAAGGTGTCAGAGTTTACAAGGCGTTGAAAGCGGGCGATGTAGAGGGAGAAGGAGAAGGACAGGGCAGCGCCTAAATTCCCACTGCACCCGGCTCGCCATGCCGATATACTTACGCAGATAAATTCAGTAACCGGAAAACGATAATGGGAAGAGCCTACCAGAACCGCAAAGAGTCAATGGCCAAGACATCCGACGCCAAGGCCAGGGTGTACAGCAAGTACGCCAGGGAAATCTATGTCACGGCAAAATCTGGCGGGGTGGACCCGGGGGGCAACCTGGCACTGCGCAGCCTGATAGAGCGCGCCAAGAAAGACCAGGTGCCCACGCATGTTATCGACAAGGCTATAGACAAGTCCAAGGGCGCCGGGGGCGAAGATTTCGCTATAGCCCGGTATGAAGGTTTCGGCCCGGGCGGCTGCATGGTGATTATCGATTGCCTTACCGACAATCCCAACCGCACCTTTGGTGATGTGCGCCAGTGCTTTACCAAGACCAAGTGCAAGATCGGTACCGAAGGCAGTGTCAGCCACATGTTTGATCACAGCGCTATTTTACTGTTCCCCGGTGAGGATGAAGACGCAGTGCTGGAAGCGCTGATGACGGCCGACGTAGATGTGAGCGATATCGAATGCGAGGACGCTAAAATAACCGTGTTTGCCCCTCACACCGAATACTTCAAGGCCAAGCAGGCATTACTGGATGCCTTTGGTGAGCTCGACTTCGAGGTCGACGAGATTCAGTTTGTACCCCAGAACACCGCACCTCTGGGTGAGGAAGACCAGGTTGTGATGGAAAAGCTACTGGATATGCTCAACGACCTGGAAGATGTGCAGAACGTTTATCACAGCGCTGAGTGAGCTCGGTGTCGCGCAGAGAAAGGCATCAAGCTATTGAGTAAGCCGTTAGCCTGAGAGGCTTTAAGTGAGGTCATCGCCGCAGCAATTGGCCTGTCAGACGCTTAGAAACCGGGCTTAAGGCCCAGTCTGGCGGCTGCAAATACCGCTTCTGTTCGGTTGTGCACGCCCAGTGCCTTAAAGGCGGCAGAGAGGTGCGTTTTTACCGTGCCCTCTGCGATACCCAGGTCAATCGCTATCACCTTATTCGGTTGCCCCTGGATGGCGCGCAATAGCACCGCCGTTTGCCGCCCCGACAGCAGGTCTTTGGTGGCTTCTATGGAATTATCCTTGCCTGCTGTAACGGCCTCCATGCCTGCCAGCACTTTGTGGGGTAGATAGACACCGCCGGCAAGAATCAGCTGCAGCGCTGCAACCAGGATTTCAGAACTGGATGCCTTGGGTATATAGCCTGAGGCACCGGCCTCTATGGTGGCGCGAATCAGGCTGGGGTCTTCCTCGCCGGACAGCACTGCCACGGGTGTTGTTGGCGCCGCCGCGGTCACCGCTTGCAGCGCTCCAAGACCCTTGGTGCCGGGCATATTGAGGTCCAGTAATATGAGCTGTGCTTCCTTGTCGGCCAGTAATTCCACTGCCTGATCACAACTCCCGGCTTCGGAGAAGTACAGGCTGTTGTCCAGGTCACTCAAAAGAAATTTTAGTCCTTGACGAAACATGGCGTGGTCGTCAATAAGCAGTACGTGCACCGATCAAGCTCCTTAAACGGTTTAGACTGGAGCCTAAACCAATGGCCTAAACCATAGTGCAATTGTCTTAATTTGTATATGGGGGACAATGGATGTCGCGGTAGATAAACGATCTGATTTTTGCGAGCCAGACTCGTTTAGCTGTATCCAGATATTCTGGAAACATATGCCAGGATGGCGCTCTACCCGGAGTGACGGTAGCCAGGGATGACCGCAGTCTTCATGATGATACTTAGCCAAGGATGGCTCTTTTCCCAAAATCTTGCATGCAGTCCGATCACGCTCAATCATCACCTGCTGCTCACTGGTAAACGGTGTCCCTGGCAGTATTTATTTGACTTCTCCGAGTGAGTTTTTGAACACCTGCAAAGCGCTCTTACTGGTAGGCTCCCCGGTCTCGTAGAACAGTTTCATGGAGTAGGCGACATCAGCCACTGTCTTGTCGACAAAGCCGGCCAGTTTTTTCTCCAGCCAACGCCCAGCCGGGCCCCAGGGTAATTCGTATTTTAGTGAGGTTGTCAGCAGGGTTTGCTGCGCTCCCTGTTCCTGCAACTGGTAGCGGAACCAGCCGTTTTTAAACGGTGGAGCGTTTTTGTCACCTTTGTGCAGGCGTATCAGGAAGCCCTGGCCGTCCTGCCATTCCTCCACTGTTTCCTGGATGTAGCTTTTCGCGTTGCGATACACGTAACGGCTGGCGCCGACACCTTCAGCGCGCTCACTGACGATTTCGGTTTTCACTATGCCGGGTACATAATGATGAGCGAGTGAAATATCCCGTAATTTTTGCCAGGCCTGTGCTACGGGGAGGTCTATAATGACCTGGGTGGAAACTTCCTGAGTCATGGCTGCTGTTTTTCCTGTACCTGCTTGGGCTGTGCACCGGGAGGTGACTGAACCGCCATAGTAACCGATGGTAATAGGTCTTGCGGTGACAACTGTGTGCCTGCTGGTGATTGTTCGCTAAATGGTCAAAAAGGCAAACCGTAAAGCGCAGGATATTTTCCCGCTAAAGCCGCGGATATTGATCCAGTTCGCTGCTATCGATGTCAATTTGGAATAGTCTTATGGATCAGGCGCCTATTGACTAGCTGCGCCATGCAGACAGGACTAATACGATGAGACGACTTGGTTTGCTGGACGGCGCTTTCCTGTTTGCCGAAAGCCGCGAGACGCCCATGCATGTGGGCAGTCTCAATTTGTTTACCCTGCCTGCCCATGTCAACGAGAAAACCTATCTGCATGAGCTGACGGCGTTACTGAGAACGGGCGATGCGTTGCAGCCGATCTTCGCTGACAAGCTCAAGAGCGGCCCCCTGGGCATGCTGGGTCCGCTGTACTGGCAGCAGGACGAGGCCCTGGATCTGGATTATCACGTCCGCCACTCGGCACTGCCTGCCCCCGGTCGCTATCGTGAACTGTTTACCCTGGTGTCGCGGCTGCATGCCACTTTGCTCGATCGTAACCGGCCGCTGTGGGAAATGCACTTGATCGAGGGGCTGAAAGACCGCCAGATTGCCGTGTACTCCAAGTATCATCACGCTGCGATTGATGGGGTACGTTCCATCCACCTTGCCCAGAGCATGTATTCCACCAGTGCCAGGTCGCGGGCGCACGAGTCGCCGCTGTCGTTGGCGGCGATGGAGCGCTACCGCGAGTCACTGGCCCAGGCGGCGCTACCACCCAGCGAAACTGAGCTGCGCAACGTCGCCGAGGCGCTGAAATCCACGTATGACAGCAGCGCGCATCTCCTGGGGGCGCTAAAACAGTTCTCCACTGCCTGGATGGGCCGTGGAGGGGCTTTGGCACTGCCGTGGCTGAATGTACCTCGATCGCCCATCAATACCCACGTGGATGGCGCGCGGCGCTTTGTCGCCCAGTCCTGGCCGTTTGCCCGTATTAGAGCGGTGGGTAAGGCACTGGATGGCACCTTCAACGATGCCGTGTTGGCTATGTGCGCAGGTGCGTTGCGTCAATACCTGCAGCGCCAGCGCGGGCTGCCGGCTGCATCCCTGAAGGCGATGGTGCCGGTGTCTTTGCGCAAGCCTGGAGATATAGATTCCGCTAACGCGGTGGGCGCTATCAGCGCCGACCTGGGGACCAACCTCAAGGACCCACTGAAGCGTTTTGCGCTGATCCAGTCGTCCACCCGTGCCGGTAAGGCGATGTACCAGGATATGTCGGTGAAAGAGTCGGAGCTTTTTATGCAGGTCACCCAGATGCCCGGTGTGCTGTTAATCCCGCTGGGCCTGATCAGCCGTTTTCCACCCTACAACACGGTCATCTCCAATGTGCCCGGGCCGCGCAAGACCATGTACTGGAACGGCGCTCGCCTGCAGGGGATTTACCCGGCCTCGATTGTGTCTGAGGGAGTGGCGCTGAATATCACCCTGATCACCTACGGCAAGAATGTGGATTTCGGTATCGTTGCCTGCCGACGCACTTTGCCGCAGGTGCAGCGCCTGATTGACGATATGGAAGATGCGCTGGTTGAGCTGGAGGATGCGGCGGGGATACACAGCAGCAAAGGCAAGCGTAAGCCCCGCAAGTAGGCGCGGCGCCTAGGCCATGGCCTCTTTCAGCAGCTGGAAGGAGCGCTTGCGGTCTTCGAAGTAATACATATTGGTTACCGCCATAATTTCGTCTGCCTGGTGCTCGGCAGCCAGTTGCAGTACCCGCTCCCTTACCTGCTGCGGTGTGCCCGCGGCACGGCTATTCTGACGGCTGGCTATAAACGCCTGCTCCTGGGGCCCAAGTGGGTGCAACTGTGCTTCCTGGGGGGTGAGTGAGCGCCCTTGGGATTGGCCGGTGAAAAAGCGGAACAGGTTCAAATCATAGGTCAGTTGCAGTGCCAGCGCTTGCTCTTCAGTGTCGGCGCAAAATATGCTCATGGTCAGAATGGCGTAGGGCGCCTGCAACTGCTCACTGGGCTGAAAATGCTGTTTATACAGGCCTATCAGTCGTGTGTCGGCCTGCGGGTTGATGAACAGGCCCAGGTTATAGGGCAGGCCGCGTTGTGCCGCCAGCACAGCGCTGTCGGAGCTTGAGCCCAGCATCCACAGCGGAATATTTTCTGGCGGTCGCGGGCTTACCAGCGGGCTGGTGTTGTCGCTCCACAGGTATTCGCTGAGCTGCGCCACCAGTTCGGGAAACTTCTCGAACTTTGGCTTGCCGTCGGTCGCCAGTGCCACCGCGGTGGACATGTCGGCGCCCGGTGCCCGCCCCACACCAAGGTCTATGCGGTTCGGGTAGAGATTGGCCAGTAAAGAAAATACTTCGGCGACTTTGTAGGCGCTGTAGTGGGGCAGCATAATTCCGCCGGAGCCCAGGCGAATGCTGCTAGTGGCGGCCCCCAGTGCAGCCAGCAACACTTCCGGTGCACTGCCCGCCACCGCGGCGAAGGCGTGATGCTCTGAGACCCAGAAGCGTTGGTAGCCAAGTGCTTCGCAGTGGCGCGCCATGTCCAGGGTTTCGCGCAGGGCGATTGCGGCCTGGTCGGCAGAGCGTGCCAGGGATTGGTCCAGTACGGAAAGCGCTAGCGTCATGGTGTTATTCCAAATCGCCCCATGATATGCCCACCTGGAACAGCAAGGTATCGCGTTGCTCGAACTTGCCCTCCAGTGAACCAACACCGGGAATATCCGCTGTTTGTACCGGGGCGTCGTCCAGGCCCATATAGCTCAGGGCGAATTTTACTCTGCGCTTATCGGTCCAGCGCCACTCGGCGCCGATACCGGCGGCCCACAGTGCGTCCAGACGCAGGGTCATGCTGCGATCGTCGTCGTCTATCATCTGGTTGGTCACCAGCCCACTGACCCCTAGCATCCAGCGCGGGGATACCGGCCAGGAGTAGCTGGTTGAGACGGAATAGATGTCTTTGTAGTTTTCTTCGCTCTCGACGAAGGACTCGCCGTTGAAATAATATTCTGACAAACGGAACTCACTGAAGTCGATCCAGGCCACGTCGACGGTGACCGCGTGATTGTTATGGAATTCGTGATATACGCCCGCCAGCACCGATTGTGGCGAGGTGCTTTCAATATTGATGTCAGCGCCAATAATGCCCAACCTGCGCATGACTGCCTCGGTGTTGGGTCCCAGGTTGCTAAAGTCGCTGTCGCCATCCTGGTCGGGCTCAATCTCTGACTGGTAGGTGAGGCCCCAGCGGGTGCGCTGGCTGGCCTGGTACAAGGTAGATGCGCCAAAACCGACCTCGAAGCCGTCGGTTTCCAGTTCCGATTTACCGTCGCCAAAGCCGGGGTCAAAAATATTGCGCACGGCGCGCTCCTGCTCGAAACTGGAGTAACTCAGGGCAAGACTTCCCGCCACCGACCACTGGTCGTTGATGCGATAAGCCAGGCTGGGATAGGCGCTGATCAGTACGGAATCATAACTCTCAATAAAATAGCGTCCCGGCCAGTCGCCCAGGTCATCAGAAAAGCCGGCGCCGAGGATGGTAAACGATGCGCTGAAGCGGTCGCTGAGCGGCTGCAGATAAAAAATCCGTGGCACGATGGTGTCATTGGAATCCTTGGAGTTGAACTGGTCGCCACTGTTGCTGAACTCACTCTCCCATTTTGATTCGCTGGCAAACCACATGATTTCAATCTCCGCGGCACGCTCAGTGAAGCGGGTGATACCGGCGGGGTTGGTCGCAGCGGTCTGCGCGCTGTCGGCAGATGCCACCAGGCCAGAGAACCCGGGATAGGGCCTGGCCAGTGCTTCTGTACTGGACAGGGCACAGCTCAGTACGACCATGAGAACGTGCTTATGGCGCAAAATTGGCTCCAGAAATTGAATGAGCGGTATTATCCGGCATTATTCGGCATGGATCCAAGGTCAAATTGTGGCAATTCTCGCAGTATTGTCGTCGGGGAGCAGGTAAAATCCAGCAATGGAACCGGCTATAGACATGCAACAATGGCTGCTCTGGGCCAGTGCCCTGTCGCTTTTGGCGATAGGCGCCGCCATTGTTGGTGTGCCCTGGGTGGTCAAACGTTTGCCTAAGGATTATTTCAGTGCTGCGCATCGCCGAAGCTGGCGCAAGACCGAGCGCGAGCCCTGGTTTGCCATCGTTCTGGGTCTGCTGAAAAACCTGTTGGGCGCAGTGCTGGTGGTACTGGGCCTGGTGATGCTGGTAACCCCGGGGCAGGGCTTGTTGACGCTGCTGGCCGGCTTATTGCTGATGAATTTCCCGGGTAAATACCGTCTGGAATGCTGGGTAGTGCTGCGTCCTGGCGTGCTGCGCGCCCTCAATTGGCTGCGGCATCGGGGTGGGCAGCCGCCGTTTGAGCGGCCCGGCGTATAAGTTTGCCCCGCCGGCTGTTTTTGGCTTTATAATTGGCTCAGTTTTTACACGAGGGATTTTCACATGATCGGGAAAATGGTTTCACTGGGTTTCGATTTGGCCACACTGCCCGCGCGCATGACCTATCGCGGTACCCGTGCCATGCTGACCATGCCTGGTGATATCGAGCAGGTACTGGCGGAAGTGCGCGGGGCCTCCGACGAGGTAGCGAGAGAGATTCAGGCTTTGCTCAACAGTGTGGATGCGGAAATGAGCCAGAAAGCTGCCCACCTTAATCCGCAGCAGAAGCAACAGGCTGCCGAGCTGGCCCTGGGCGCTGCAGAGCAGCACCTGAGTATGGCCGCTATCAATATGTTGCGTGCCCTGTGGCTGACAGTCGACTCAAGCCGCCAGTTGGAGCGGGACGCTGACGGGGTGATTATCGAGCATGACGGCCCCGCGCGTTGAAGCTCAGGCCATACTGAGCGCGAAAGGCACCTGATTCTCCAGTCTCGGGGTGCTATTACCAATAGTGCGCATCACGTTTACCAGCGGTACCACATGGTGTGACAGCACGGGCAGGCCGGTGGTCAGCAGCGATACCGACAGTTGTCGCTCGGGATCTGCCCAGGCAAATTTATTGACCAGCCCCAAATGCCCGAAGGCCTGGCTGCTATTGGGGCCCCAGATACCGAAGGGGGCGTCTCCCAGCATGAGTCCAGCGCTATAGCGCATCGGGATAAGCAGTGTTTTGTCCAGCGTGCGGCTGCCGAATTCCTGCACCGCCCTGGCGACCGTTGCGGGGGAGCAAATACGCCGCCGTCCCCATTTCCCCCCATTGAGCATCATTTGAAAGAAGTTCGCGGTCTCCTCAGCCGTGGCCACCAGGTTCGCGGCGGGAATAATAGCCTGCTGAAAGCGGGGGTCATTGCACATGGATTCCAGTTGGGTGATATCGCCGGTGCCCAGAGCACGTTTCAAAAAAGCGCGCAGCAGTGGTCCTGGGCGTGGGCCGGTCGCATAGGTGGGGGCCAATTTTTCGACGTGCTGTTCTTCTATACCATAAGTGAAATAGGTCATGCCCATGGGTTGGCGAATTTTTTTATCGATATAGGCGTTGAGAGTATCACCCGTCACCTGGCGCACTATACGCTCCAGCACAAAACCACCGGTGATGGCGTGATAAGCCAGTTTGGAACCGTCGTTGATGATGGGCTGCGCATCACACAGTAATTCCCAGGTTTGGTCCTCGTCCCACAACACCTCAAGGGGCGTGTCAGTCGGCAGGCCGGGAATCCCGCCCCGGTGAGAGAGAATCTGGTGAATTGTAATGTTGTCCTTGCCGTTGCGCGCGAACTCGCTGGCATAGAAGGCAACCGGGTCCATGATATTGATTAGCCCATCTTCCGCCAGCATGTGCATCAGCATTGCGGTGATGCCCTTGGAGGTTGAGTACAGGCAGACCGGTGTATCCGGACGCATGAGCACCTTGTCAGCATCGCGCGCATCGTCGGGGCCATTTCCCGTGGCATGGCCTATGGCGCGGGACATCAACACCTTACCCTGGCGGCGAATGCTGATACTGATGCCGGGATGGACACCACTTTTATACAGTTTGATGATGTTGCCCCAGATGGCATCAACGTCGGCCTGGCGCATGCCTACCTCGCGGGGGTCGACTTCCTGCTTGCTGTCGATACAAGTCACTGAATCGAGGTCGCGCGGCACGCGGCAGAGGTGCAACAGGTGCTTGCGTAGTAATTCCACAAAGGTAGTCCGGTTAAGTGCGATGCTGCATTCTTACGCAATCTAACAATCACGTCCAGAGCCGGGTAGCATGCTGAAACTATTTGTTACTGAGTTGCCGCATGCGGCCTCCCGCGGGCGAAGGTCTGAATTTCGCTAGCGCCATTGATGAGTCCTGTCGCCGGGGCGCGACGTCAGGCAGCATCCGCGGTAACGAACCAGATCGCCCCGCGCAACAGCAGGGCGCCGTCGCGGTAATAGGGTGTCAGCACCTCTTCCATTGCCCCGAACACTTTCTCCATAACCTCGCTGTCTTGCCCGGTTATCAAGCGACTCACCGGTCCTATCATCGCCAGCTCGCGCACGCTCTGTTGCAGGTTGGGTGCTTCGCCGAAGCGAATGTCCGGGGTGAACGATTCTATGGCGATGTTGCCGAAACCGCTGTCGCTGAGAATGGAACGTACCCGCTGCGGGTCGGCAAAGGCGAAAGGCCCTGGAGCATGCGGATCGGGTGTTTCGGGCATGGTCACATGCTGCAGGGCGGCCTGCAGTGGAATGCGTGTCCAGTCATTTTCTGCCAGTGGCTGCCAGCAGCAAAAGGCCAATTTTCCGGTGTCGCTCAGTGCGCTGCGCATATTACTGAAGGCGCCCACCGGCTCATCGAAAAACATCACGCCAAAACGGGAAAAAAGCAGATCGAAGCTGTCGGCGGCGAAACTGTGAGAAGACGCGTCGGCTTCCAGGAAGCTGAGCCGGGCAGCGTCGACGGCCAGTGCAATTTTTTCTTGCGCCACCTGTAACATAGGAGCCGAAATATCCACACCGAGGACGCTGGCCTCCGGCCCCAGGTGTTGTGCCAGCATCAGGCTCTGGCTGCCGCCGCCGCAACCGATGTCCATGGCCTTGCGGCTACCCTGAATGTCTGCGTGCTCCAGCAGCGCCGCGCACACCGGACTCAGCAGTCGCGCCATGGTGTTATCTTCCTGGGCCCAGCGCTTGCCGGCATCGCCGTTCCAGTATTCGATTTGCTCTGCGTTGCTCATGTCTTCTTACTCCTGTTACTGTGCGCGAATTATCGGTTATATTGTGTGCCTTGGGTATTGATCGTAGTCATGTCTTCACTCAACCGCGCTCTGTCACAATGGGTGGCATATGCAGCGGTTGTAGCTTGTTGATTATCGTCTATTCTCAGTATGACTGCGCCAATAACATGGGGGAACGTATTTATGTGTTTATCAACTTTATGCCGTGGGCTTATGCACATGGTGTTAGTGCTGTCACTGGCCAGCCTGGTTCATGCTGCGGACGAAGCCATGGAGTCCGATTGGCTGGAACTGGTGAAAGGGTACAAGGGCGACACCCTGGGGACTGAATTACGTGAAATCGATGATAGTGGTGAGATGCGCACTGTCACACTGGCGATACCGAAAAAATCCATCAATCATCCGAATGAAATTGAAGAAGTGGTGGTGATTGGCCGCAAGCCGGAAAAACCCGAACCGCTTGATATCAGCTACGAATGGCTGGATGACTACGACAACGACAACTATGGTCTGGTGATACGTCTGGGTAAAAATTCTCGCTGGCCGATTCGGCTGTACCTGAATTCCTCCCCGGGTTTTATCCGCTGATACCGACTCGACAAGGGAATACCATGTACTCAATAGCAAAAAAACTCGCAAGCGTTAGTTGTTTTTCGTTGGTGTTGGGGCTGGCCCTGGGTGGCAGTGTCATGGCTGCCGATACGGTCGAGGATTATATTGCGCAGTATCCTAACCAGCAACAAACCAAAATGATGAATACCTGGCTGGAGAAGTATCAGCCGGGTACGTTCAGTTTCAGCGGTCTGGTCGATCCCACCGACACCACAGTGGTGACGCCGCAGGCTACTGTTGATTACGGTTATAACTGGTTTAGCGTGTCTAATGGCCCTGCCATTATCAACACCCCGCAATACGACCGTTTCTTTTCTGTGTCTGTTTTTGATATGCAGCACAATGTACCCGCGGTGATTACCAATCCGCAGCGCCCAATCGCAATTGTGCGCCCCGGGCAGGCCGTGCCAGAAGGTGATTACACGGTGGTGCAGCTGGAGACCGATCAAGGTCTGGCATTTACCCGTATGGTCGTGGTCGACAATATGGATGCGGTGCGCAAACTCAGCGAAAGCATCACTATGAGTGGTGGCGACGGTGATATGCAGCGTGCCGTTGAGACATTCTCGCCGGACGTGGTGAAACGAGGACTAGCTGCGATTAAGGCAGCATTGCCCGAGCTTAACCCGGATAAAGCCTTTGGCAAGAAGTCGGGCGATGTGCCGCCACTGGTGCTGGCCGGTGCGGTTATGCTGGGGCAACTGGGCACGCCGTCGGATACGGTGCGCTATGGCGTTATTATGGCCGACGACAGTGGCCAGCCATTTAATGGCAAGGACAGTTATTTACTCACAGTGCCAGCTGGCATCGTGCAGGATAGTGGCTATTACTCAATCACCATATACGGCACAGATAACAAGGCACTGATTCCCAACGCACAGGGCCGCTACGATCGCACCACCTACTCCTCGAAGCGCAATGCGGACGGCACCTATACGGTTTCATTGAACCCGGCGGGGGACGGCATCAACGGCATTCCCACTGGCAAGGATTTTTACGTGGTACTGCGTGCCTATGTCCCGGTGCCTGGCGCCGATTTAACGGTGCAGGCGCGCAAACAGTCCTGATAACAGCTACAGCAGTCCAGACAATGTAATAACAATAGAATGGGTGATGATTATGCGCGCGACGGAAATGCGTCTTTTGCTTGGCCGTTGGTTAGTGGCACTGGCTTGCAGCTTTTCTCTGCTTGCCACTGCAGCGCCAGCGAGTAAGCCCCCGGGAGAGAACCCGTATAAGGTCGAGCGCAGCTGGCCGGATTACTTCCTGGAGCACCAGAAGCTGTTTACCGAGAAGGCTGGCACCTACAAGGCCGGAAAGTACCCGGTATGGACCGTGCATGTTCCGGGGGGCTGGATTGGCAACAGCACTATTATTGAAGGCAAGGACGGCCTGATTGTTTACGACACCAGTGTGAACGTCGAGGCGGGTGAGTTTATTGCTGCAGAAATACGCAAGATATCCGACAAGCCGATCAAGGCCATCTTCTACTCCCACCATCACACCGATCATTACAACGGTACCTCTGCGCTGGTCACGCCGGAGCAGGTAGCCAGTGGTGAGGTTAAAATTTACGCCTGGGATAATTTCGAGGAAGAAGTCGCCAACGAATTTGGCGCCATCTTGCCCCGCCAGTTGATGGGCGTGTTTTATTACGGACCGGATATGCTGGGTCCGGAAGAAAAACACTATCACGGCTGTTGCTCGCCCAAACTGTTAGGCGGGAAATCGGGCTACATTCCGCCCACGGATACCTTCAGCGAAGATACCCAGCTGGAAATCGCCGGGGTAAAGATCAATGTTTTTTACACCGGTGGTGAAGCGATTTCAGAATTTGGCTTACACCTTCCAGAGATGGATATGGTGGTCATCGGCGACGAATTTTTCTATGCCCTGGCCAATGTGCACTCTATTCGTGGATCCAAACCGCGCCTTCCCGAGAATTACATGAAGGCCCTGGACACGGTGCGCTTGATTCAGCCCGAGTGGCTGCTGGGTTCCCATATTATGCCGATGCAGGGCAAAGAAAAAATTCAACAAGCGGTCACCGTCAGTCGCGACGCCATCCAGTACCTGTGGGACCAGACGATCAGGCATATCAACAAGGGCTATACTCCAACGGAGCTACAGCACAAGTTCAAGGAATTGCCCGACTATCTGGATATGCCACCGTATACACGGCCCATGTACGGTACCCCCTGGATCATTGTGCCGGAACTGTACACTGGTTGGGTGAGCTGGTTTAACGGTGATGCCACCAACTTGCTGCCCACCGAACCCGTGGAGAAGTCACGTCGTTTCGTCGAGCTAATGGGTGGGCGAGACAAGGTGCTGGCCGCGGCGGAGCAAGCCTTTAACGCGGGCGATGGGCAATTCGCCGCTGAATTGACTCAGATGTTGGTGAGTATCGACCACAACGATTGGGATGCGCGTTACCTGAAGGCGGCGAGTTTGCGCCAGCGCGGCTACCAGGAAATCAACACCATTGCTCGCGCCTGGTACCTTAAGGGCGCCAACGAGTTGGAGGGCAAGGTCGATCCCGACATGTTGATGCGCATGGGCATGACTGTCGTGGCGGGGGAGATGACCAATGAGACTATCCTGACATCCTGGCGTTACCAGGTAGATGCCGAAAAAGCGGGCGCCAAGCAATTATCACTGGGTATGACGTTCACCGATACCGGCACTACCTATGTGGTAACGCTTAGAAATAGCATCCTGGAAATACAGCAAAAGCCGGTACCGGCAGACATGCCTGCGGTGACACTGACCACGCCGCAGTTGCGCGCGGTGCTGGCCGGTGAAGATGTGCAGATTGCTGGCGAGCGTAAAACCCTGAACCAGTTGTTGTCTTACCTGGATCGCACCCAGAAGGGATTCCAGATGCACGTGCGTTAGCGCCGTAGCAACTTCAACTCATTCAGGAAACACGCTAATGATCGACACACTGGGACACCGCAAAGAACTTTGCTTCTGGGGTTGGGGCAACATGGATGAGGCGCTCACTCCTGCGGAAGAAAAACATGTCGGCGAGATGGCGGGACTGTTAGGCGTTACCCAGGCGCCGGGCGCTGCTCCCAGGCTGGACGAGTTTGACTTACCGGCGCCGCGCATAGCCGCACCTGCTGGCTTGTCGTCGATTCTCTCGGCAACGCCCTACGATCGTATTACCCACGGCTACGGCAAGTCCTTTGCCGACCTGGTGCGTATGCAGATGCGTCACATGCCCAACCCGCCGGACTGGGTGGCCTTTCCGCGCAGTGAAAATGATATCTCCGCGTTGATGGACTTTGCTGCCACCAGTGGCGCAGCGCTGATTCCCTTTGGTGGTGGCACCAGCGTTTGTGGCGGCGTGGAACCCGATGTCGGAGGTGATTACGGCGCCGTAATCAGTGTTGATTTGCAGCACATGAACCGCATTGTTGAAGTGGATAAAACCAGCCGTGCTGCATTGATCGAGGGTGGCGCCCTGGGGCCTGAGCTGGAAGCAGACTTGAAACCCCACAAGCTTACCCTGCGTCACTTCCCGCAGAGCTTTCAGTTTTCCACCCTGGGTGGTTGGATAGCGACTCGCGCCGGTGGTCACTTCGCCACTAACTATACGCATATCGACGACTTTGTAGAAAGTGTCCGTATGTTGACGCCGCGCGGTGAGATGGAAAGCCGACGTCTGCCGGGTTCCGGGGCGGGACCATCTCCCGACCGTATGATGATTGGTTCAGAGGGTACTCTGGGTTTTATCACCCGGGCCTGGGTGCGCCTGCAAGACCGGCCACTGTTTCGCGCTTCGGCCAGTGTCAGCTTTCCCGGCATGCAACCAGCTTGCGCTGCGGTGCGTGCCATCAGCCAATCTGGACTGTTCCCCAGTAACTGTCGTTTGCTGGATCCGGCAGAAGCGATGAT
This sequence comes from Gammaproteobacteria bacterium, assembly GCA_024686215.1. Classification (GTDB taxonomy): domain Bacteria; phylum Pseudomonadota; class Gammaproteobacteria; order Pseudomonadales; family Halieaceae; genus JAACFI01. The sequence goes on from JAIBDN010000042.1 coordinate 18,435, forward strand.
GAACGGGGTAGGGGACGGCACTACGGCACTGCTGGTGTTGGCGTTTGAATCCGCCGACCATCCGCTGGATGCCTGGGTTACCCGGGCCCTGGAGTTGGTGGCGGATCATGGAGGTAGTTGGGATCAGGATGCGGTGAACCGCTCTCTGCTGGGTGCGCAAACCGTCACTGAGGACGAAGGTGAGCATCGCAAGGGAGCTGCTGGTGCGTGGCGCAACCAGTTCCTGCGTGCACCGTATTACCGCAACTACCTTACACCGGCCGGGGTTATTGCCGACACCTTCGAAACAGCGATTACCTGGGACCGCTTTGAGGACTTCTATTCTGGCGTGCGCGAGCGCATGGGCAAGGTCCTGCGCGAGGTGACGGGGCAGGAGTGCACCGTGAGCTGCCGATTTACGCACGTATACCCGGATGGTCCGGCACCGTATTTCACCTTTTACGCGGTGGGCAGCAAAGACGCCGATATGGCGTCCATGCTGGCGCGTTGGCGCGAGATCAAACTGGCTGCCAATGACGCCGTGACCAGTCTGGGTGGCACCGTGACCCATCACCATGCAGTGGGGCGTGATCACCGTCCGGCTGGCTACGATGTGCAGACCCCGCCACTGTTTCGTGAGGCGTTCGCCGGCGCACGGCAGGTCCTGGATCCACTGGGAATGATGAACCCTGGCGTATTGCTCGATACCCCCGCGCGCGGTGCAAGCGGTGGCGGAATACTGGGATAGTGGTTCTCTTGCGTTTGGGCGCTGCTGGTTTAATCTAAGCCGATTGCTTGCTTGCGGAGTTCTATACTATTTACCGTTCACTGATATCCCTTTCCCTGCTGCTCACTTTTATCACTGTTGCCTTGAGTGCCTACATACGCCTTGCTG
>JAIBDN010000105.1 GCA_024686215.1 Gammaproteobacteria bacterium
AGTGCTGTCGCGTATTGAACGGCAGGGTGCCTTGCTGTCCTGCGAATTGCTGATGCAACAGAGCGAACAGCTGGGCAGTCGACTACTGGAACTGCAGGGCAGGGCGCATGAGTTGGCGGGGCAGGAGTTCAACCTCAGTTCGCCCAAACAGTTGGGTGAGATTCTGTTTGCGAAGCTGGAACTGCCGGTGATCAAGAAAACACCTAAAGGCGCTCCGTCTACGGCGGAAGATGTGCTGGTAGAACTGGCCCTGGATTATCCGCTGCCGCAGGTTCTGCTGGAGTACCGTAGTCTGAGTAAGCTCAAATCTACCTATACAGATAAACTGCCGCAGATGATTAACCCGGCAACCGGGCGCGTGCACACCTCCTATCATCAGGCGGTGACAGCGACGGGTAGACTGTCCTCTTCCGACCCCAATTTGCAGAATATACCGATACGCACGGAGGAGGGCAGGCGCATTCGGCAGGCGTTCATAGCGCCCGACGGCTATCGCATGGTGGCAGCGGACTACTCACAGATTGAGCTGCGCATTATGGCGCACCTGTCGGGCGACGAGGGTTTGTTGGTCGCTTTTCGCGAAGGTCAGGACGTACACCGGGCCACCGCTGCAGAGGTATTCGACGTGGGTCTGGATGAAGTGTCCGGGGACCAGCGCCGCAAAGCCAAAGCGATCAATTTTGGACTTATTTACGGCATGTCGGCTTTTGGCCTTGCCAAACAACTGCACCTGGGTCGACATGAGGCCCAGCAATATATCGATCGCTACTTCGAGCGGTATCCCGGGGTGCAGGACTACATGGATCGTACCCGCGAGCTGGCCAAACAGCAGGGCTACGTAGAAACCCTGTTCGGTCGGCGTCTGTACCTTCCGGAGATTAATGCACGCAATAAAATGCGCGTGCAGGCGGCAGAGCGCACGGCAATCAACGCACCCATGCAAGGCACCGCAGCGGACATTATCAAGCGCGCGATGTTGACGGTCGATCAGTGGCTGCAGGACGGGAGCGTTGATGCGCGGATGATTATGCAGGTGCACGATGAACTGGTTTTTGAGGTGGCTGAGGACCAGGTGGAGGCGGTAAGCAATGAGGTGTGTCGCCTGATGTCCGCTGCTGCCGAGCTTGCTGTGCCGCTGCTGGTAGAGGTTGGGGTAGGTAATAACTGGGATGAAGCTCATTGACGAGATAAACAGCTTGTGAACTTTTCCCAATCACCACGGTCTTAATTTCTGTAGCGCAAGCTATATCCCTATTGCGGCTTGTCTCCATAGGCCGCACCGAGCAAGTCTCTAATCCCCAGAGACTCTAGGTTGCCCGGTTGCTTTCCCCTAGAAGCAACCGGGTTTTTTTATTCTGCAGTTTCCGTCCATGGCCCCTCGTCGTCGTCATCGTACACGCTCGCATCCGTCAGCCAGGCATTCAGCACCCGGTGTAACTCCGGGTGCCCGGTGTGCTTGAGGGACGAGAATAATTGCACGCTGACCAGCTCCCCATGGATTTGCAGCTGGGCCTGTACCTTTAGCAGGGTGCTCTTGGCCGGACCTTTCTTTAACTTGTCGGCCTTGGTGAGCAGAATATGGACTGGCATGGAGGCCTCTGTTGCCCAGGTCAGCATTTGCTGGTCAAACGCTTGCAGTGGATGGCGCACGTCCATCATCAGCACCAGCCCGCGCAGGGCCTGACGCTGTTGCAGGTACTGCTCCAGATGCTTGGTCCATTCGCGTTTTACTGCCTGGGGGACCTTGGCAAAGCCGTAGCCTGGCAGATCCACCAGGCGCTGGCTGGGGGACAACTCGAAGAAGTTAATCAGCTGCGTCCGGCCGGGTGTTTTGGACGTCTTAGCAAGCTTCTTGTTTCCTGTTAAGCTGTTGATTGCACTGGACTTTCCTGCATTTGATCGGCCTGCAAAGGCGACCTCCCAGCCTTCATCCGGGGGGCACTGGGAGAGCTTGCTGGCGCTGGTCAGGAATTGTGCAGCACGAAAGTTGGGCGCTGGCTGGGATTCTACGGGTGCTTCGGACATTGTGAGCTAGTGCCTTTTTTGGTCGGGTCATCTCGTATATAATGCCACAGCTTATTTCGCCTGCTATCAAAAGGTTGTGTGGCGAACTAAACGACCATAGTGAAATAGAGGTTTCCGATGAAGAAAATTTTAGCTGCAGTGTTGATGGTTTCCGCCGCGGGTGCAATAGCTGCGCCGGATATGGCCAAGTATGACAAGAGCTGCAAGGTATGCCACGCCAGCGGTGCGGCTGGCGCGCCAAAAACAGGTGATGTTGCTGCCTGGGAACCGCGTATGGCCAAAGGTATGGATGCAATGGTGTTATCCGTCTCCAATGGACTCAACGCCATGCCCCCCAAGGGTATGTGCTACGATTGTTCAGCCGAAGATTACATGGCGCTGATCGAGTATATGGCCGCGCCTGCACAATAAGCGGGACTTTCACCAAAGATTGACTGGAACTGACATGAATAAAGCTGCAATTGTGTTCAGCGTACTGCTGGGCGGGGTTTCCTTTGGCTTCATCAATGCCGCGAGTGCCGCGGGTGATGCTGCTGCGGGTAAGGACATGATCGCAGTCTGCGCTGCCTGCCATGGTGCAGATGGCAACAGCGCGGTCCCCACTTTCCCCAAACTGGCTGGCCAGGGTGAAAAATACCTGCTCAAGCAACTCCAGGACATTCGCGATGGCGCCCGCCCGATCCCGACTATGGCGGGCCAGCTGGATGGTAAGTCTGATCAGAACCTGGCGGATATCGCGGCCTTTTATGCCGCTCAAGCCGGCTCCGGTGGCCACACAGATCCAGCGCTGCTGGCACTGGGTGAAAAGGTGTATCGCAGCGGTGTTGCCGAACGCAATGTCGCGGCTTGCACTGCTTGTCACTCGCCCACCGGCAAGGGCAATGCCCCCGCGGGCTTCCCGGCACTGGCGGGTCAGCACGCCGAGTACATTGCGACCCAGTTGCGTGCTTATCGCAAAGGCTACGAGGATGATACAGGGCGCACCAATGACGGTGATACGAAAATCATGCGCACCACGGCTTTCGGCCTGAGTGACGGTGAAATCGAAGCAGTATCAAGCTATGTTGCTGGTTTGAAGTAAACCGCCTGACCAGGCAAAAGGTGGCCTTAGGGTCACCTTTTTTTATCGATTTAAGAACATACAGACCCGGTTGTTGTCTCAGCTAGGCATAAAGACATTTTGGAGAGAAGCATGATTAAACGCCTGTTGTTATCCCTGGCTGCACTGGCACCAGTTGTTCTGTGGGTAGCGTCCCCTTCGGGCGTGGTCGCTGCAGAAGAGTATGTTGAAGGTACCCACTATGAATTGATTAGTCCGGCGGTAAGGACTGCCGACTCAGAGAAAATCGAGGTGGCGGAGTTTTTCTGGTACGGCTGTGGCCATTGCTACACGTTTGAACCGGTGTTGACGCAGTGGAAGAAGGGCCTGGCAGATGACGTTGATTTTCGCGGGTCTCCCGCTATCTGGAATGCAAAGATGGAAATTCATGCCAGCGCGTTCTATACCGCTGAAGTCCTGGGTGTATTGGATACCATGCATCCGATTATTTTCCAGGCGATGAACGTGGATGGTAAGCGCCTTTCCTCAGAGGGCGAAATCAAGGAACTGTTCACCGCTAATGGTGTTGCCGCAGATGATTTTGACAAGGCTTTTAACTCCTTCGGTGTTTCCAGTCAGGTGCGCCAGGCTAACTCCCGCGCCCGCGCCGCTAAAATCACCGGCACTCCGGCGTTGATGGTCAATGGTAAGTACCAGATAAGTACCCGTCAGGCAGGTAGCCAGGCCGGTATGCTGAAAGTCGCCGATTACCTCATTGCAAAAGAGCGCGCAGCCAAGGGCAGCTAGCAGCGCTCTATTTTCCTAATCCCTTTCTAGGGCCCGCAGCCGGCAACGGCGTAGCAGGGCTCTGGACACGCTACAAGCACATCCATGTGGGCTCGGCGCCGGCCGTCCATGGCCGGCGACGGTCCAGAGCCCTGCTACGCCGCTACCGGCTGCTCTATCGAGCATGTTTATCAAGTCGGTGTAGCTAGAGAAGGGGCGGACTTTTCCTTTCAGGACTGTGCGAGGCAGGACGCCGAGCCCAAGCCCCCATGGATGGGTTTACGGTGTGTCTTGAAAGGAAAAGTCCGCTCTTTCTCTAGCGGCGCAGCTAAAGACATACTGAGGTTCACCCAAACAACAGAGCGTTGGTTCAGATCGCCAGCCACTCAGGCACTGGCAG
>JAIBDN010000091.1 GCA_024686215.1 Gammaproteobacteria bacterium
CAAAATACGCACCGGATCAAACCCCGCGCAGCGCAACGGCGTAAGCATTGCTCGCCTGGCGGAAGATGCAGGCATCGCAGCACTGGCGGTACACGGGCGCACCCGGGCCTGCGCATTCAAGGGCGAGGCAGAGTACGAGACCATTGCTGACATCGTTGCCGCGACCGACTTCCCGGTTTTTGCCAACGGCGATATAGACTCGCCAGAAACCGCCGCAGGGGTCATAGCGCGCACCGGCGCAGCCGGCGTAATGATCGGGCGCGCCGCCCAGGGCAGGCCCTGGCTATGCGGGCAGATCGCACACTTCCTGGACACCGGCAACACGCTGCCCGACCCCTCGCAGGCGCAACAATGGCAAATCATGCGCCGCCACTTAAGCGCACTGCATGATTTCTACGGTGAATTTATGGGTGCGCGCATCGCGCGCAAGCACGTGGGCTGGTATCTACAGCACAACAACCAAGTCAGCGGCCAACGCAAAGCATTCAACCAGCTGCAGCAAGCAGCTGAACAATTACGCTATATCGACCAATTATCAACGACACACACTAATGAGGTACTTGCAGCATGAGCAGGGCTGAACCCCTAATGCCACACGATGGCACCCCCAGCGCCGCCAACGACGAAGCGCAACACCCGGAGCCGGTACAAAGCCTGCGGGACTCAGTCACCGCCGCAGTGCGTCACTACCTGAAACAACTGGACGGACAGATGTCCACCGACGTTTACCAGATGGTGCTGGCCGAGATTGAGGCCCCACTACTGGAGGAAATCATGGGCTATACGCGCAACAACCAGACCAAAGCCTCTATTATGCTGGGTCTGAATCGCGGCACCCTGCGTAAGAAACTCAAGCAATACGACCTGATTTCCAGCAAGGATTAGCCCATGAGCGATACCAGTCTCGTCAGCGTTAAACGCGCACTGATCAGCGTTTCCGACAAATCCGGCGTGGTGGAATTTGCCAGCGCCCTGCGCGAACTGGGCGTGGAGCTGCTGTCTACCGGGGGCACCTATCGTCTGCTGCAGGACAATGGCCTGGCGGTCACTGAAGTTGCCGAGTACACCGGCTTTCCGGAAATGATGGACGGCAGGGTCAAGACCCTGCACCCGAAAGTACACGGGGGCATCCTGGCCCGACGCGGCCAGGACGAGGCGGTTATGGCGGAACACGGCATCGACGCCATCGACATGGTGGTAGTCAACCTGTATCCCTTTGAGGCTACCGTGGCCAAGCCTGACTGCAGCCTGGAAGACGCCATAGAGAATATCGATATTGGCGGACCGACCATGGTCCGCGCGGCGGCCAAGAACCATCGCTTCGTCAACATCGTGGTCAATGCCTCCGATTACTCGACACTGCTTGAAGAAATGCGCGCTAACGAGGGTGCTACCAGCCTGGCGACCCGCTTCGACCTGGCCATCAAGGCCTATGAACACACCGCCGCCTACGACGGTGCCATTGCCAACTATTTTGGCAAACGCGTCCCCGGGGGTTCGGAGAATTTTGCGCGCACCTTCAACACCCAGTTCCACAAAGTGCAGGAAATGCGCTACGGCGAAAACCCCCATCAGCAGGCTGCGTTCTACGTGGAGGCCAACCCCGCTGAAGCTGGCATTGCCACCGCCCGGCAGATTCAGGGTAAGGAGCTGTCCTATAACAACGTGGCCGACACCGACGCCGCGCTGGAGTGCGTAAAAAACTTCAACGAGCCCGCCTGTGTCATCGTCAAGCATGCCAATCCCTGCGGGGTGGCGGTGGCCGACAATATCGGCGCGGCCTATGACCTGGCTTTTGCCACTGACCCTGAGTCGGCTTTCGGCGGCATTATCGCCTTTAACCGCGAGCTGGATGCGGCCACTGCTGCGGCCATCGTTGAGCGGCAGTTTGTAGAAGTGATCATCGCGCCCAGCATCAGTGATGCTGCAGCGACAGTGGTCGCCGAGAAGAAGAATGTGCGCCTGCTGGTCTGTGGCGAATGGTCAACCCCCGGTGCGGCACTGGATTACAAGCGCGTCAACGGCGGCTTGCTGATACAGGACCGCGACCTGGGCATGGTGACCCTGGACGACCTTAAGGTGGTGAGCAAGGTTCAGCCCAGCGAGCAGCAAATCAGCGATCTGCTATTCGCCTGGAAAGTGGCCAAGTACGTCAAATCCAATGCCATTATCTACGCCAATAACGGCCAGACCGTCGGTGTGGGCGCGGGACAGATGAGCCGCATCAACTCCGCGCGCATCGCCGGAATCAAGGCTGAACACGCCGGACTGGCGGTTACCGGTTCGGTAATGGCCTCGGACGCATTCTTTCCTTTCCGCGACGGTATAGACAATGCCGGCCAGGCGGGGATTGCCGCAGTGATCCAACCCGGCGGTTCTATTCGCGATGAAGAAGTCATCGCCGCTGCCGACGAACACGGTATGGCAATGGTGTTCACCGGCATGAGGCATTTCAGACACTGATGAATGTATTGATCATCGGCAGCGGCGGCCGCGAGCACGCCCTGGCCTGGAAAGTGGCGCAATCACCCCGAGTAGACACCGTCTACGTGGCCCCGGGCAATGCCGGTACTGCGGGTGAACCCGGCATCGAAAACCTGGCACTGGATACCATGGATTTTGCCGGCCTGGCAGACTTCGCCGCCAACAGCGCGGTGGGGCTGACTATCGTGGGCCCGGAAGCTCCGTTAGTGGAAGGTGTGGTGGATTACTTCAGCGAACGCGGCCTGCGCTGCTTCGGGCCGAGCAAGGGCGCCGCACAACTGGAGGGTTCCAAGGCCTTCACCAAGGACTTCCTGGCGCGGCATAACATTCCCAGCGCCGCCTACGGCAACTTCACTGAACTGGAACCGGCACTCGCCTACCTGCGCGAGCAGGGTGCGCCCATCGTGGTTAAGGCCGACGGCCTGGCCGCTGGCAAGGGCGTGATCGTGGCAGAAACCCTGGAGCAGGCAGAACACGCGGTCACCGATATGCTCTCGGGCAACGCTTTCGGCGCTGCGGGTTGCCGTGTGGTGATAGAAGAGTTTCTGCCGGGCGAGGAAGCCAGTTTTATTGTCATGGTGGATGGCGAGCATGTTCTGCCCATGGCCACCAGTCAGGACCACAAACGCATCGGAGAAGGTGATACCGGCCCCAACACCGGAGGCATGGGTGCTTATTCACCGGCCCCCGTGGTTACCGCGGAGGTGGATCAACGCGTTATGCAGCAGGTGATACTGCCTACCGTGCGTGGTATGGCCGCCGAGGGTAACGCTTACACCGGCTTTCTCTACGCTGGCCTGATGATTACTGATGATGGCCAGCCCAGGGTCATAGAATACAACTGTCGCTTCGGCGATCCGGAAACACAGCCGATTATGGTGCGCCTGCAATCTGACCTGGTGGAGCTGTGTGACAGCGCCCTGGACAAGACCCTGGATCAGGCCCACGCGGACTGGGATTCACGCTGCGCCATCGGTGTGGTGTTGGCCGCCGGCGGCTACCCGGGCAGCTATGCCAAAGGTATCCCGATTCAAGGCCTGGACGCGCCGCAACCGGATAACATCAAAGTGTTCCATGCCGGCACCGCCACCAGCGGTGACCAGGTGGTGACCAGTGGTGGGCGGGTACTGTGCGTCACCGCCCTGGGTGACGATATCGCCAGCGCGCAACAAGCCTGCTACCAGGCCGCGGACGCCATCAACTGGGAAGGTGTCATCCTGCGCCGCGATATTGGCTGGCGCGCCATCGCGCGTTATAGTGAGTAACACTGAAATTCAACGGAGTACCGGATCATGGGTCAACGACGCCTGTCCCTGCTCGATAAATTAATTACCGAGGCAGACTCGGTGATGCGTACCATCACCAACCGCGGTAATCAGGCGGAGCGCACCTCCCCTTCCCAGGGGCACAGTGACGCCGAGCTTTCCGAGAGCGAGCGCGCCCATGTGGCGGGTCTCATGCGTGTCAATCACACCGGCGAAGTCTGCGCACAGGCGCTTTACCAGGGCCAGGCGCTGACCGCCAAGCTGCCCACAGTGCGTGAAGAAATGCAGCAGGCTGCCGCCGAGGAAATAGACCATCTGGTGTGGTGCGAGGAACGCCTGCAGGAGTTGGGCAGCCACACCAGTTACCTCAACCCGGCCTGGTACGGCATGTCATTCGCGCTGGGCGCCATCGCCGGCGCCATCGGCGACAAGGTCAGCCTGGGGTTTGTCGCCGCCACCGAGGAAAGGGTGTGTCACCACATCAAAGATCACCTGCAACAACTGCCCGACGAAGACCGCAAGTCCCAGTTGATCCTGCAGCAGATGCTGGCAGATGAACAGCGTCACGGGGAGAATGCCCTGGCCGCCGGCGGCACCGACTTCCCACGCCCGGTGAAGGACGCGATGTCAGCGGTGTCTCAGGTAATGACGCGGACCAGTTACCGGATTTGAGTATCTTCTACCGGTCCCGCCTGTGGACTGCGATCTGGTTGTACATCCTGGTCATCTACCTGTCGCTGCCACTCATGCGTTCCGTACTGAACTTCCTCAAGGAATCTGTGGGCAGCGATGTCATAGGGTGGACGCTCAACGGCCTGCTACTGACCTGGGGCCTGGTTCTGTTAGTTCTGGGGGCACGCTTAGGCTGGAAAGTGTGGCTGCACATCGCTGCACCGCTGGCTCTTATACTGGCGCTGGCCGCACAGCTGAGTATCCCGGAAGAGCGCTTTCATTTTCTGCAATACGGCCTGCTGGGTATCCTGGTATTGAAAACTGTGCGACTACAGCTCTGGTCGCAGTTGCTATTAGCCACACTGTTTGTAGTGCTGGTAGGCGCAGGGGATGAATTGATACAGTGGGTCCTGCCCAACCGCGTGGGCGATCTGCGCGATGTGGGCATGAATACCCTGGCCGGAGTACTGGGAGTATGGATAGGAAAATCCTTGTTCTGGCGCTCAGCACCCTCCTGATTCTGATCAGCTGCACGCTGCGAGCCGACACACTTGATATCACCTTCCTCGATGTAGCCGAAGGCGAGGCCATTATTGTGAAAAGTGGCAAGCACACTGCGCTTATTGATACTGGTAACATCGTCAGCGGGCACCGCGTGGTCCAGTACCTGCAAAGCCGCGACATAGCGCAACTGGATATGCTGTTGATCACCCACCCCCACCTGGATCACCTTAGCGGCGTATTCCAGATCCTCCCTCATATTACCGTCAAGCAACGTTACGACAACGGCCAAACACTTCCGCAGAACCAGGACATTTACCGCTGGTACCAGGATAGCTTTCGTACCAGTAATTACCGCGCAATGAACAGGGGCGATGTCCTGGCGCTGGGAGAAACAAAACTAACGGTTCTCAGTAGCCTGCAGACAGGCAATATGAACAGAAGGTCACTGGTGCTCTTGGTCGAGCACGGTGAGGTGCGTGTTTTGCTCATGGGCGACGCTGACGTTTCGGTAGAGGCGACAATAATGGAGCAAATACCTAATCTGAACGCCAAGCTTTTGAAACTGGGTCATCATGGCTCCGAGAACAGCACCTCGCAGCCGTTTCTCGACAGGGTAGACCCCGACTATGCGGTTATATCTACCAATGCCGATAATATTCGCGGTTATCCATCGCCACTGATAATGGATCGCGTCAGGCAACAAGGCATTGATTTGTTACTTACCTATGAAGATGGCGATATTTGCTTCAGGAGTGACGGGGAGGACTTGAGTCCTTGTAGCGTCATTCCCGTTGCGCTTGGCGGCCCGCGTACGGGGGGGTGACATACTCCAAAGTTTCCTGATCAGTACTAACTATGCCTGCGGATCAAATTCCAGCATTTCAAAACTGTGGCTCATCTCTACGCCGGCAGCGCCCAACATAATGGACGCCGAGCAGTACTTCTCGGCGGACAACTCAACCGCTCTCTTCACATGATTTTCTTTCAGGCCCACACCCGTGACCACAAAATGCAGATTGATACGGGTAAATACTGCCGGCACCGCATCGGCGCGTTCTGCCTCTATTTCCACGCGGCAATCCACAACCTGTTGACGGGATTTTTTCAGCATACTCATAACGTCGTAGACCGAGCACCCACCAGTACCCAGAAGCAGCATTTCCATAGGTCGTGG
>JAIBDN010000058.1 GCA_024686215.1 Gammaproteobacteria bacterium
CATTACCTGACGCTTCTCCCGATCTCTATCGCCGCCACAACCGAACACAGTGACCAGCGCACCTTGCACATGCCCTTGCAGTGAACGCAGCACTTGCTGCAATGCGTCCGGCGTGTGCGCGTAATCAACGATGACCTGCAATCCCAGGTTATTGGGTACGCTCTGCATACGTCCGGGAACAGGCTGAAGATCCTCCACTGCTGCCAGCACGCTGGCCAGATCTTCCCCGGCCAGCACCAGAGCGGCTATTGCCGCCGCCACGTTGGCCAGGTTGAAATCTCCGGGCAAGGGGCTGGCGAACTCGCCATTGCCCCAGGGGCTGTAGAAACTTGCGCGCACGCCACCGGCGTGGAAGCGCGCATTTTCCACACGCACATCAGCGGCGGCTCCCTGGGTGGACACCGTCAGCAAGCTGGCGTCTTCACTGACTGCAGCCATGACCCGCGGGGCAAATTCGTCATCCAGGTTAACCACCGCATGCGCCAGACTCTCCATTGCAAACAACTGCAACTTGGCGCGGCCATAGGCATCCATACTGCCGTGGTAGTCCAGGTGATCGTGAGACAGGTTGGTATAAATAGCGGTCTCGAAGTCCACGCCATTGACCCGGCCCTGCACCAACGCGTGGGAGGACACCTCCATGGCCACCGCAAACACATCCTGCTGGCGCCACTGGGCCAGTTGACGCTGCAGCGACACCGCATCCGGTGTGGTATTTTCCGTCTCGGCCACTCCTTCACCCAGACTGGCACCCAGGGTCCCGATGACACCGCAGCGCTTGTCCAGGCGCCGCCCCAGTTGCGCCAACAAGCGGCTGGTGGTGGTCTTACCATTGGTCCCGGTGACGCCGACCATATGCAGGTCGCGACTGTGGTGGTGAAAAAATCGTGCCGCCAGGTGGCCCACGTCGTGACGCAGTTCCGGCAGCTCCAACAGGGGCACCGGTATCTCATCGACAAATCCGGCCACCGGCGCCTCGGCGACCACCGCGGCGGCACCATTAGCCACTGCCTGCTCAATAAACTGACGTCCGTCGTGCACATCACCGGGAAGCGCCAGGAACAGATCACCTGAACTCACCTTGCGACTGTCCAGCTCGATACCCGAGATCAGGGTGTCACCGCCATTACAGCCTGCAGCGCCCAACAATTGCGCCAGCGGCATGGATTGAGTCTCTCCCGGGGCGGCCGCCATCATCATGCGGCACCTCCGCGGGTTTTCTTGGCGGCTTCGGCTACCACCGCCTCAAGTTCTGTTGGCGGCACGTTGAGCAAGCGCAGAGCGCCTTCGGTGACCTTGGAAAATACCGGTGCCGCCGCAGAGCCGCCGCCGTAGGCCTCGCCCTTGGGTTCATTGATCACCACCACAGTAACGATGCGCGGGTCATTGCTGGGCGCAACACCGGCAAACAGGGCGACATACTGGTCATCCATATACCCCCCAGGGCCCACCTTGTGCACCGTGCCGGTTTTGCCGCCAACCTGGTAACCGGGCACCCGTGCTTTGCGCGCGGTACCGTGCTCTCCGGTGACCGCGTGTAATACCTTGAGCACCTGAGCGGCAACCTTGGCCGAGATAACCGCCGTGCCCTCGGGGGCAACACCCTCCTGGGCCAACAGGGACACCTGCGGTAGCACACCGCCGTTGGCAAATACCGTGTAGGCACTGGCCAGCTGTAATGGTGTGGTCGTTATGCCGTAGCCAAACGCCAGGGAGACTTTTTCCGTGATGTGCCAGCGCGGTCGATTGGGCAGCCTACCGGCACTCTCGCCGGGAAAACCGGTACCCGGCGGGTGGCCTATACCAAAACGATTAAACACTTCCCAGATGGGTTCATGCCCCAGGTCCAGGGCTATCTTGGTAACCCCCACCTGGCTGGATTTCTGTATCACCCGGGTCAGGGTAATTTCGCCGTAGTTGCGCGGGTCCGGATAGACCTTGCGACCCACGCGGATGCGCCCTGGCGAGGTATCGATCACCGTATCAGGTGTATAACGTCCACTCTCCAGCGCCGCTACCAGGGTCAGCGCCTTCATGGTGGAGCCGGGTTCATAGACATCGGTCATGGCGCGATTGCGCATATGCGAAGCCTTAACGCCCTTGCGGCTATTGGGGTTGTAAACCGGGTAATTGACCATCGCCAGTATTTCACCGCTATGCGCATCCAGCGTCACAATGGAGCCCGAGACGGCACCACTGGCCGTCACTGCGCGGCGCAATTCCCGATGCTGCAAATACTGCAAGCGCAGATCGATACTCAGGGTCAGGCTTTTCCCTGGCAGCGCCGGCTGCAACACACCGATGTCGCGCACCACTTCACCGTGCAGATCCTTGATATATTTTTTCTTGCCCGGAGCGCCCTGTAACCAGTCGTTGTAGGCCAGCTCCAGGCCGGCAATGCCTTCGCCGTCAACATTGGTAAAGCCAACCAACTGGGCGGCAACCTCACCCGCGGGATAGAAACGCCGGTATTCACGCTCGCCATAGACTCCCGCGATGCGCTTCTCCAGCACCGCCCTGGCGTCTGCAGGCACCCGGTGTCTCTGCAAGTACATAAACTGCTTGCCGGCATAGCGCGCCAGCTTGCTGTCCAGCTCAGATTGCTGCATACCCAGTGCTGCAGCCAATTCACCCAGCCGCTCGGAACCGCGCAGTATTTTCGGATTGGCCCAAATGGAAACAACCGGGGTACTCACCGCCAGCGGCTCGCCGCGGCGATCCGTAATCACCCCGCGGTAGGCGGGAATCTCCGCGGTACGCATGGAGCGCATGGCGCCCTGGTTTTGCAGAAACTGGCGGCCGCGCTCGGTATCCAGCACCTGCAACGACAGCACCCGCCCAACCAACAGTGCCAACAGCGAGCACAGCACACCCAACACCAGGTAGAAGCGCCAGGCAGACACCGGCTGAGCCTTCTTGGTACGCCGACTCATTGGGTCACCACACTCAGGCGCGTCAGGTCCGGCGCCTGCATACCCAGCTCACTGCGCGCGACTTTTTCTACACGGTAGTGTGAAGCCCAGGTACTTTGCTCCAGTAGCAGCCGACCGTAGTCTTCCTGCAAATACCATTGGGCAGACTCCAGCACCTGTAATTGCGCATACAAGGTGCGGCAGGCGTGAGTAGAGTAGATAACCGCAAAAGTCGAAGACAGGATAAGCGCCAGTGCCACCGCGTTGCCCCAGACCAGCTGCCGCCGCCCCAGTTCGCTGCCCTTAAGCACCACCTTCCCCACCGTCTTATCGCTCATGCTATGCGCCGTTCCATCAGGCTATCTTCTCCGCTACACGCATGATGGCGCTGCGTGCACGCACATTACCCTGCACCTCTTCTGCGGAGGCCTTGACCGCCTTGCCGACCAATTTCATTTTGCGGTTCAGCGCACTGTCCACTATCGGCAACCCCGGCGGAAATGCCTCACCGCGCGCCATATCACGCATGTAGCGCTTGACCGGACGATCTTCCAGCGAGTGGAAACTGATCACCACCAGGCGGCCACCCACGCGCAACATATCCAGCGCTGCGCCCAGTAAATCCTGTAAATCCTCGAGTTCGCGATTGACCTTGATACGAATAGCCTGAAAAGCCCGGGTCGCCGGGTGCTTGTGTTTTTCCCACTTGGGGTTGGCCTCACTGACGATCTTGGCCAGGCGACCGGTGGAAGTAATCGGCGCCTCTTCGCGCGCGGCGACAATGGCCGCGGCAATGCGCTTGGCAAAACGCTCCTCGCCATATTCTTTCAACACCACAGCGATATCACCCTCTTTGGCGTAGGACAGCCATTGCGCGGCGGTTTCTCCACTGCTGGTATCCATGCGCATGTCCAGGGGCCCATCCTGCAGAAAGCTGAAACCCCGCTCGCCGTCGTCCAGCTGCGGGCTGGACACTCCCAGGTCCAGTAAAATGCCATCAACTGCGTCGATCCCCATGCGACGCAGTTGCTGGGGAAGCTGGGCAAACGAACCGTGATAAAACTCAAACCGGGGGTCACCCATTGCCAACGCTGCAGCCTCTGCCGCGGCCAGGGGATCTTTGTCCACGCCCAGCAACCGACCATCCTCACCCAGGCGCGACAGCAGGTACTCACTGTGCCCACCCCTACCAAAAGTGCCATCTACGTAAAAACCATTGGGCGTTGTCACCAGAGCTTCAACCGCCTCTCGTAACAGAACTGTCTGATGCATCTTCGCGCCCTACAGTGTGAGAGACATTAATTCGTCGGGCAGCTCGGCATCGGGACCAGAGTCCTGCAGCGCCTGTTCCCGTTCGGCCAGCCACAAGGCCTCCGACCAAAGCTCCAGCTTGTTGCCCTGACCAACCAACACCAGCTTTTTGTCCAGTTGCGCGTAATCGCGCAGTGGCTGGGGTAGCAACATGCGTCCACTGCTATCCAGCTCCAGGTCTGTGGCATAGCCAAGCATCAGACGCTGGAAGCGTTTCACGGCAGGTTTGAGGGCGGGAAGGTTCTGTATATCCTGCTCAATGCGCTCCCACTCGGGCAGCGGGTAGATCACCAGACAGTGGGACTGGGTATCGATGGTGGCGACAATCTGCCCTTCGCACTGGGACAGCAATGGCTCGCGCTGGCGCGCTGGCATGGCCAGGCGCCCCTTAGCGTCCATATTAATGTGCTGTACTCCACGAAACACGCCAGTTTTCCCCACTCACTTAACTGTGAAACCCACAAAAAGCCAGATTTATCCACTTATTACCACTTTTCGACACTATAGGGCCGGCCGAGCAGGGGTGTCAAGGCGGCCATTGGGGAAAAACGTTTTAATTTCAGCTAATTAGAGCACTTTTCACGCACTCACCGAAGGTTTTCAGAGTGCAAGAAAAGTTAAAAAATACCAAAAAACATGCGAGTAAATACACTTGTTAATGTTTTACTTTAAGTTACAGGCTATTTTCTTATTTACATGCACTGCGTTTAGCAGGAAAAGATATAAGTGGGGCGCATCCCGGGGCAGCGCTGGCACATAAGCAGCGCTCTTCTGGCTAAATATTGACCTGGGGACAGGCCAGGCCCCATCCCGAAGCACTGCCTCGGGATGGGGCTGAGGGAATATAGTGAGTCGGTCGGTAAGCCGGGTTCTGTCGTGGACGATCATTCATCTGCGACAGGTGTCACCACCTGCCTGTAGCGACCTACCCGAATCCACTGCGGGCCGCAGCTAATGGATTCCTATTTGGTCTTGCTCCGAGTGGGGTTTACCATCGCCACGCCTGTTACCAGCCGCGCGGTGCGCTCTTACCGCACCTTTTCACCCTTACCCCGACACCCTGAGGCGACTGGGCGGTATACTTTCTGCTGCACTTTCCGTAGGCTCGCGCCCCCCAGGCGTTACCTGGCACCCTGCCCTATGGAGCCCGGACTTTCCTCCCCCCGGCCACATAAATGTGAACAGGAAGCGATCGCCTGACCGACTCGGCGCCAAGCCTACAGGCCATGCCCATGCAGGGCAAGCGCTGCCCCGGGCGTTTTAGCTCTGCTTCAGCGCCAGCAGGTGGTCATACAGTTGTTTTTTGCGCAGCCCGGTGTAATCTGCCACCACCGCGGCGGCGCGCTTGGCCGGCAGCTCCAGGGCCAGGCGCTCCAACAGCCCGGCGATATCTGGCTGCAATTCCTGCGCATTCTTTTCGCGACCTGCTACCAGCAACACAATCTCACCTTTCTGCTGATTGCTGTCGGCGGCGACAAAGGCGGCCAGTTGCGCCAACGACCCGCGCCGAATGGTCTCAAAAGTCTTGGTTATTTCCCGGGCCAGCACCGCTTCACGCTCAGCGCCGAAGGTATCCACCATGTCCTGCAGACACTCTTTAATGCGGTGCGGTGCCTCATAGAAAATCAGCGTCACCGTCTCCGCCGCCAACTGCGACAGCCGGTTGGCCCGACTGCCCGTACGCGCTGGTAAAAATCCCTCGAAGAGGAAGCGATCAGTTGCCAGGCCCGAGGCACTAAGGGCGGCGATCGCCGCGCAGGCACCCGGCACCGGGCGGATCGCGAAACCCCGGTCCTGCATCTGCCGCACCAGACGATAGCCGGGATCAGATATCAACGGCGTACCCGCGTCGGACACCAGCGCCACTGCCCCACCGTTGGCCAGGCAATCGCTGATCCGGCCAAGGGCGCGCTCGTGACTGTGATCGTGATAGGCAATACAGGGTGTGTCGATAGCATGGTGTTGCAGTAAACGCTGACTGTGCCGCGTATCTTCGGCGGCGATCAAATCCGCGCTACGCAGCACCTCAACCCCGCGCTGTGACATATCACCGAGATTACCAATGGGTGTCGCTACAACATAAAGACCTGAATCCACATTTTCCCCTTATAATAACCGCAACCCAACCATCAGCCGGTGAAGCATAGCATGAGACAGACACCATCCTGGTACCCGCCACTCCCCCAGGCAATAGCGCTGATCGCGCTGTCTGTCGGTCTGCTTGGCTGTTCCAGTACGCCGCAGGAAAGCACCTCCCAGCAGGTGCCCGAACAACAGGTGACACCGCAAGGGCAGGCAGGCATAGACCTACAGCTGCCAGCCAGTGAATACAGCGCGCAGTTCAGTAGCGCGGAGCAGGCCCTGGAGCGCTTCGACTGGATGAGCGCCAGTGTGACACTTGATACCCTGGGCGACACCCAGCAGCCGCTGAGCATGAATGACGCCAGCTATAGCAACTACCTGCGCGCGCGCATCGCCTACGTGCGTGGCCAGCAGAGCCTGGCATTGCGCGGCCTCGCAATGCTGGAGGCACCGGGTACCAACCCTGCCCTGCAGTACCGCGCACGTGACTTGCACCGCGAGGCACTGGCACTGGGCGGTAGCAGCCTGGAGAGTGCCCGCCTGGCCGACCTGATGTTACGCGACGCCCCTGCGGACCACAGCGCTGCATTGCGCAGGGATATCTGGACCAACCTGCAACGCGCGGATAATGCACAACTGCAGCAGGCTATGAATGCCACTACCGACCTGCAATGGCACGGCTGGCTGGAACTGGCCTCAATCGCCAGATCAAGCGCAGCGGACAACACCACAGACCTGACGACCTGGCGCAATAATAATTACCAACACCCCGCAGCCACGGACATGCCCGGTGGCCTGCAGTTCTTAATGGAGTCCCCTCCCGCACAGATGCAGAAAATAGCGCTATTACTGCCACTGAGTGCGCGCCTGGGCCCCGCCGGAAAAGCGGTTCTGGATGGTTATATGGCCAGCTATTACGCCGCCAGGAGCGACGGCGGAGCCCGCCACGAGGTCGCAATACTCGATCTCGATCGCTATCCATCAGCCGCCGCTGCCTACCAGGACGCCCTGGCCAGAGGTGCCAATCTGGTCGTAGGCCCGCTGAGCAAGGAAGCCGTAGCCGAATTGGCTACTCTGGCCGAGCGGCCGGTACCCATACTCGCGCTGAACCGGGCGGAACAGGTATTACCTGCCACTGGCAGCCCCCTGGTACAGATGTCGCTGGCACCGGAGGACGAAGCAACCCGCATCGCCGAACTGGCTTTCGGGCGCGGCGCACGCCGCGCCTTGATCATTCGCCCGGCAGGCCCCTGGGGCAGTAAAATGGAGCAAGCACTGCGCCAGCGCTGGGCCGCCCTGGGCGGTAGCATTGCGTCCAGCGAAACCTATAATGGCCGCGATGAGTACTCCAGCGGGGTGAAGGCCGGGCTGGGTATCAATAACAGCGAAAGACGTGCGCGCAATATCCGCGATATGCTCGCCACCAATACCGAATTCAGCGCCAGACGCCGCCAGGACGTGGATGCCATCTTCCTGCTGAGCAGCAACGGCCCTCAGGCGCGCTCTATCAAGCCACTGTTGGCGTTCCACTACGCGGGCGCCCTGCCGATCTATGCCACCTCCAGTATTTACAGTGGTCTACCCGACCCGCGGGACAAGGACCTCAGCGGGATCAACCTGGTGGAGACTCCCTGGTTGCTGGGCGCCAGTTCCGGTTTGCGCGTGGCCATCGCCGCCGGGGGCACCGATAGTGACAACTACACCCGGCTCAACGCCCTGGGAGCCGATGCCTACTTGTTGCAATCGCGCTTTATGCAGTTGCAAGCCGGGCCGGATGTAGCCCTGCGCGGCAATACCGGCCTGCTGAGCATCGACGCACAATCCAGGCTGCATCGGGAACTGTCCCTGGCCACATTTGATGGCAGCGAGCTGCGCGCACAATAGCTAAACTAACCGCCACAGGACAACAACAGTCATGGGGCTGCCCGGTGAACACATTAGGCGACAGCTACGAGGCACAAGCGGTGCACTGGCTGCACGCCAGGGGGCAACAGATACTGGCGCGGAATTACCGCGCCAAAACCGGCGAAATTGACATCATTACCCTCGACCAGCAGTGCCTGGTCTTCGTCGAGGTCAAGGCGCGTAGCAACCATAATTTTGGTGGGGCGGCGGTCACCGTCGACCGGCGCAAGCAACAGCGCATTGTGCGGACTGCGCAGTGTTACCTGCAAAGCCATCCACATTATAGAAATATGCCCTGCCGATTTGACGTCATAGCCTTCGAACCGCCACAATCCCCCGGCGAACTGAATGTGCGCTGGATACGCGCAGCATTTGGTGCCTGATAGCCATAGACCCTCTCAGCACCGTCAACAGGCCCCGTAACAGCCGGAACCGACTGCATGGATTACTACCAGATTATTGCCAATAACTTCCAGGCAACCATAGAAACCATTGCCCTGTCGGTGGACCAATTGGCTGAGCCAATTGCTCAAGCCAGCCAGCTGATGACCCAGGCCCTGCTGGAAGATCACAAGATTCTCGCCTGTGGCAACGGCGCCGATGCCGCCCTGGCGCAGTTATTTACCTGCAACCTGCTCAACCACTTCGCCCGGGAACGTCCCGCGCTGCCCGCACTGACACTGGCCGGCGACAGTGCCAGCATTACCGCTATCGCGCACAGCGATGGCCTGGAAGAAACGTTTGCACGACAGGTACGCGCCCTGGGACAACCCGGCGACATTCTGCTGTGCCTTAGCAGCAGCGTGGCAGCTGGCAATATAGCGCGCGCCATAGCCGCAGCACGAGAGCGCGACATGCCCATTATCATCCTGGACAATGGCGCCGACAGTGAACTCAGCGGACTGCTGGGCGCGGGTGATATCGAACTGCCCGTCAGCGCAGCGCGCCAGTCAAGCGTAGTGGAGCTGCACACCATGGTGCTGCACGCGCTGTGCGAACTCATAGACCACAATTTATTCGGCCCCGAACACCAGGAACCCTGAACATGAAACGCCTTGCCCCACTTGTAGTACTTATCACCAGCCTCACCCTACTCAGCGGTTGCGGCAGTTTTCTCGCCACCATGCAAACCAACACCATAGAGGATGACCCGGGCGAGCGCACCATGGGGCAGCTGATAGAAGATGACAACATTGAGACCAAGGCGGTGGTCAACATTCACGCCGCCGATGACGGCTTCGACGACGCACACATAGTGGTGGTGAGCTTTAATGGCTATGTCCTGCTGGCAGGCCAGGTCACCGATGAGAAACTCAAAGCTGCCGCCACCGACGTTGTGCGCAAAATACACGGCGTGCGCCGTATCTATAATGAACTGGAAATTGCATCTCCCAGCTCCGGTATGACTCGCACCAGCGACACCTGGATAACCACCAAGGTTAAGTCCTGGCTATTGGGCAGCACCAGTATCGAGGGCACCCGGGTCAAGGTGGTGACAGAGAACGGCGTGGTTTACCTGATGGGCCTGGCGACCCAGGAAGAATCTGATCGCATCGCCGCCAAAGCCGCCAGCATTGGTGGCGTGCAACGGGTAGTAAGGCTGTTTGAAATAACCGACTGAGTGACTATTTGACGATCTTGAGGGAGGGACGCCCCTCGATCTTTTCCGGCTCCGGCGGTGTATCGTCTGGCGGCTCGGGCGCCTCTTCCGGCTCGAATACCATACCCTGGCCATTCTCCCGGGCATAGATACCTACGACGGCCGAGACCGGCACATAGACGTCAGTGGCTACCCCACCGAAACGGCCATTGAAGAACACCGCATCGTTGGAGATATTGAGATCCATCACCGCACTTGGTGAAATATTGAGGACGATCTGCCCCTCCTTGACGAATTGGTTGGGCACCTGCACTTCATCCACCGTGGCATCCACCAGCACATAGGGAGTGCAGTCATTGTCCACGATCCACTCATAGAGCGCGCGCATGATGTAGGGACGACTGGAGGTCACGAGCGCATACGCCGCAATACCATCAAGGTACTGGCGCCTAGAGGCGCATTTCCCGTTCCTGCTCGGAAAGGCTGTCCTGAAAGGATTCGCGGCCAAACAGGGCGTCCATGTAGGCCAGCAAGGGCTTGGTTTGCTTGCTGGAGCGGATATCAATACCCAGCGCCGGCAGCCGCCACAGAATGGGCGCGATACAGCAATCAACCAGCGTAAACTCTTCGCTCATGAAAAATGGCTTTTCAGCAAAGATAGGCGCGATGCCCATAATGCTCTCGCGCAGCTCCTTGGTGGACTTCTTAATGACGTTATCGCTGCGCGTGTGCAGTATGGCATCGACCAGCGCGGACCAGTCTTTTTCGATGCGGTGGATATACAGGCGGCTCTCGGCACGTGCCACCGGGTACACTGGCAACAGCGGCGGATGCGGAAAACGTTCGTCCAGGTATTCCATCATCACCTTGGACTCGTACAACACCAGGTCTCTGTCCACCAGGGTGGGCAGGCTGTTATAGGGATTGAGATCTGCCAGTTCCGCCGGCGGATGCGCCGCGTCGGACTCTATCATGTCAACGGTAACACCCTTCTCCGCCAGTACTATGCGCACTCGGTGACTGTAGTGACTCGAATTATCGGAGAAAAAGGTCATCGAAGACCGCTTTGCCACAACACCCATCAGGGATACCTCAATAGCTTCTAAAATAATAATGCAGCGCGACTGAAACTCGCGCTGCCATGTGATCGACTGCGATCAGTGTACGTCTTTCCAGTATTCGCGATTCAACAACCAGGCAAAGACAAAGAACAGGGAAATAAGCAGTAAAGCAAATATACCGATGCGCTGGCGATCCGCTGCCATCGGCTCCGAGGTATAGGCGAGGAAGTTCACCAGGTCGTATATCTCAGCGTCGAACACCTCTGGGTCCATGGCACCCGCCTCGGTAACAGCAAGCTGTCCACAGGGTTCTTCCAGAATATCACTACCTGTCAAGGGGTCACGTTTAACGCCGCCATTGCGTGCCACAACCGGACCCATGGCACACTCTTGCATGCCTTGCAGTTCGAGCATTACGTGGGGCATACCCACATCCTTGAACACCCGGTTGTTGACGCCGTAGGGACGGCTGTCATCGCGGTGAAAATTGCGCAGATAGGTATACAGCCATTCCGGCTGGCGCGCCCGGGACACCAGGGTCAAGTCGGGCGGAGTCGCACCGAACCAACCCTTGGCGGTGCGATCGTCCATAGCGTTATTCATCAGGGCGCCAATTTTTACATTCGGATCAAACATCAGGTTGCTTTCCATCAGATCCTCGGGTATCCCCAGGTCGTCCGCCACACGGGTATAGCGCGAATACTTCAGCGAGTGACAACCCATGCAGTAGTTCATGTACACCCGGGCGCCATTTTGCAATGAGGCCTTGTCATGGGGGTCTGCGCTGAACTCATCGCAAGCGATACTGCCACAATTATGCGCAGAATCTGCACCCACCGCCTTCAGCGGCAATATGGTCAGGGCTAAAATCAGGGCCAAGCCGGCCATACTGCCCCAGAAACCGATACCACCATCCGTGGTGACGCGCTCGGGCACTGGCTTGGTTTTATCCATGGAGCTCCAGATGGGCATCAGCAGGAAGAAACCAAAGTAGATAATGGAGCATATCTGCGCCAGGAAAGTACGCTCAGGTGTGGGTGCTTTAACACCCAGAACGCCCAGGATCAGGAAGGAGGCCACGAACAACACCAGCATTACCTTGTTCAGCATGCCGCGGTAGCGCCAGGACTTCACCGGAGAGCGATCCAGCCAGGGCAACATGAACGGCACTGCCACCGACGCCGCAAAGGCGATAAAGCCCCAGAACTTGTCAGGCACAGCACGCAATACCGAATAAAACGGGGTGAAGTACCATACCGGGGCAATATGCTCCGGGGTCTTCAATGGGTTAGCTTCTTCAAAGTTCGCATACTCCAGGAAGAAACCGCCCATCTCCGGCATAAAGAACATAACGCCGCAGAATATGAACAGGAACACGCCGATAGCCTGCAGGTCGTGCACGCTGTAATAGGGATGGAAGGCTATGCCGTCCAGTGGAACACCATCCGGGCCCTTGGTCTTCTTGATCTCAACGCCATCCGGGTTATTCGAGCCCACCTCGTGCAGGGCCAGCAGGTGCAGTACCACCAGGGCCAGCAACACGATAGGCAGAGCGACCACGTGCAGGGCAAAGAAACGATTAAGGGTAATACCTGAAATCAGGAAGTCACCACGGATCCAGGTCACCAGGTCCTCGCCCACCACTGGAATAGCGCCAAACAGGGAGATAATCACCTGGGCACCCCAGTAGGACATCTGTCCCCAGGGCAGTACATAACCCACAAAGGCCTCGGCCATCAGCACCACGAAGATCAACATGCCGAAAATCCAGATCAGCTCCCGGGGCTTCTTGTATGACCCGTAAAGCAAAGCACGGAACATATGCAGGTAAATCACCACAAAGAATGCGGAGGCGCCGGTGGAATGCATATAGCGCAGTATCCAGCCGTAATCGACATCGCGCATAATGTATTCAACGGAGGCAAAAGCGCCTTCCTGACTGGGGTTATAGCTCATGGTGAGCCAGATTCCGGTCAATAGCTGATTGACCAGTACCAGCAGGGAAAGCACCCCAAAGAAATACCAGAAATTGAAGTTCTTGGGTGCGTAGTACTTACCCATATGGGTGTCCCACGCACGCATGATGGGCAGACGTTCATCAACCCAATCGCGTAAACCAACAAGCATATTATTCATCAGGCTGCCTCCGTATCCACGCCAATTACCAGGATGTTGTCGCCCTCGAATGAATAGGGGGGGACTACCAGATTTGCAGATGCCGGGACGCCGGCGTACACACGGCCGGACAGGTCAAATTTCGAACCGTGGCAAGGGCAGAAAAAGCCACCTACCCACTCATCACCACCGAGATCCGCGGCACCCACTTCAGGGCGAAATTTCGGGGCACAACCAAGATGCGTACACAAACCTTCCACCACCAGGAGTGCCGGGCGCAGTGCGCGGTCAATGCCGGTGATATAGGCCGGCTGAGCAGAAACTTCAGACTCGGGATCTTTCAGTTGATCATTCAGGCCGGCCAGGTCAGCCAGCTGAGTCTCGGTGCGATAAACCACGTACACTGGCTTGCCGCGCCACTCAACGACTACCATTTGCCCGGGCTCCAGCCTGCCAATATCTGCTTTCACTGGCGCACCGGCCGCTTTGGCCTTGGCTGACGGGTTCCACGACCCGACAAAAGGAACCGCAATGCCCACCGCGCCGGCAACCCCTACCGCGCTGGTGGCTGCCGTCAGGAACTTTCTCCTGCCGGAGTTTACGCCATCGCTACTCATGCTTTTCTCCCCTGGTTACAGAGCCCTGGAAAGCCGCTTGCCAACGGCCAGACGCCCACTGTTCAAAATGCTCCAAATGGTAATGACTTTGCCGTGCTGTGACAAGGTAAACGCTTTGATTTCAATCAGTTTCCCATCCCCGCCTGGGCAAACTCAGAACACTTGGCACAGTGCAAAAAAAACGCCCGGAGCACATCGCAACCGGGCGTTTCTGGTTCTTTCGAGCATCCCGCAGTTGCCGCGGGATCCGCCAGCTTATCGCTTGGAGAACTGAGGACGCTTACGCGCCTTGCGCAGGCCGACCTTCTTACGCTCTACTTCACGCGCATCACGGGTAACGTAACCCGCCGCACGCAACGAGCCACGCAGAGTCTCATCATACTCCATCAGGGCACGCGTAATGCCGTGACGAATAGCACCGGCCTGACCGAAGCTGCCGCCGCCCTCAACTGTGATATTGACGTTGAATTTATCATTTAATTCAACGAGTTCCAGCGGCTGACGCACAATCATGCGGGCCACTTCACGACCGAAATACTGGTCCAGCGGACGCTTGTTGACAGTGATATTGCCTTCGCCATTCTGCAGGAAAACGCGGGCTGTGGAGGTCTTGCGACGACCGGTTCCGTAATACTGGGTAGCTGACATAGATATTATCCGTTAGATGTTCAGTGCTTGGGGCTGCTGAGCGCTGTGCGGATGCTCAGTGCCGGCGTACACTTTCAGTTTCTTGAACATGGCGCGACCCAGCGGGTTGCGGGGCAACATGCCCTTCACCGCACCCTGGATGACTCGCTCGGGAGCCTTGTCGATCAATTTCTCGAAAGAAATCGATTTCAGGCCGCCGGGATACCCGGTGTGGTGGTGATACATTTTGTCGGTAGTTTTGGCACCGGTCACTTTAATCTTCTCAGCATTGATCACCACGATGTAATCACCGGTGTCTACGTGAGGGGTATATTCGGCCTTGTGCTTACCGCGCAAACGGTGCGCAATTTCACTTGCCAGGCGGCCCAGAGTCTTGTCCTCTGCGTCTACCACGAACCAGTCTTGGACGACGTCACTTGCTTTGGCACTATAAGTTTTCATCAATAACAGCCTCTTGGAGGGCTCCAATTTCGAGAGCGCGAATACTACTCAATGGATCGGGCCTTTTCAAGCAGAAAAATAAATAAAATTCACTACTTAGTGAAACTTCGGAGCAGGCTCAACAGGCGCAGATTCACCCTTTAACGCCCTGAACTCGACAGCCTTCGCTGCCGCAAGCACCCCATTCGCTTAATACGCCATACGCTACCGCGGTGCTTGCGGCAGCGAAGGCCCAGCATCATACGCTGAAATCGGCTCAGGTGGTGATAATTTACCCGTAAAAAAGTCGCTGAGGGGCCAACTGGTACAGATTTACCCTCTATCGACCTGGACTCGACGGCCCTCGCTGCCGGATGTGCTCCGTTCGCTTAGAAAACCATGCACTCCCGGAGCACATCCGGCAGCAAGCGCCTGGCATCTTATCGCTGGGAAAAGGTCGGATGGTGGGAACTCACCGGCAACAGAGTCACGGAGGGGGATATGCCTTGAGAGCGCATGGTGTTCTAAGCGAGCAAGGCATATCCCCCTCCGGGACGGCCCGCCAAGGCGCAAAGCTCAGCCAGAGCAACAGGCGCAGATTCACCCGTTATCGTAGTGGACTACACGGCCCTCGCTGCCGGATGTGCTCCGTTCGCTTAGAAGACCATGCACTCCCGGAGCACATCCGACAGCAAGCGCCTGGCATCTTACGCAGAGAAAAGATCGGATGGCGGGAACTC
>JAIBDN010000080.1 GCA_024686215.1 Gammaproteobacteria bacterium
ACGCGGGCGGCCACCGTAGACGGGATCACCCACCAGTGGATAGTGGCGATGGGCCATGTGCACACGAATCTGGTGCGTGCGCCCGGTTTCCAGGGTTACCGTGATGCGCGTGTGGTGGCCAAAACGCTGGGCAATGCGATAGTGCGTAATAGCCGGTTTACCGCCCGCTGCCAGCACGGCCATTTTCGTGCGCTGCTTGGAATGGCGCCCCATGGGCGCATCGACAGTACCACCGCCGGTCATGGTGCCAATGACTACCGCACAGTACTCACGTTTCACCGTACGATCCTGCAGCTGCCCTACCAGGTGATTGTGCGCTGACAGTGTGCGTGCCACCACCATAATGCCCGAGGTTTCCATATCCAGGCGGTGCACAATACCGCCACGGGGCACCTGGGACAGCTCGGGAGCATGCGCCAGCAGTGCGTTCACCAGCGTACCGTCGGCGTGCCCTGCCCCCGGGTGCACCACCAGACCCGCGGGCTTGTTCAGCACCAGGATACTGTCATCTTCATACACAATATCCAGGTCAATCGCCTCTGCTTGCCAGGTAATCTCCTGCTCCAGCTCCGCCGCCACCTGCAATAGGGCACCCGCCACCACCTTGTCGCGCGGACGGCACTGTTGGCCATCCTGGCGCAGCTGGCCTTTTTTTATCCAGATTTGCAGGCGCGAACGCGAGTATTCCGGGAACAGCTGGGCAGCCACCTGGTCCAGGCGGTCGCCGTGCATGTCCTCGGGCACCTGTGCCTCGAGCTCTACCGTGTCACTCATAACATTTCCTGTTTATGCGCCCGTCGGGCTGTGGTTAAATACCGACCTTGAAATAGACGCGCCGGCGGCATAATACCACGCTGGCGCAACCCGATTTGGTGGAAACTTTTGAAAATTATCCTGACCCTGCTGCTTAGCCTGGCCCTGATCGGCTGTTCCGGCAACGATCCACTGCCCGATATTCCCGCTGACACCGGCGAGCAACAGATGTACGAGGAAGCCCAGCGCTACCTGCGTGGCGAAAATTTCGATCTCGCGGTGCGCAGCCTGCAGTTACTGGAATCCCGCTACCCGTTTGGCAAATATGCCGAACAGGCGCAGCTCGAGCTGATCTACGCGCACTACAATGCCTTCGAGCACGAAGCTGCCGTGGAGGCTGCCGATCGCTTTATCCGCCTGCACCCGCAGCACCCCAATGTAGATTACGCCTATTACATGAAAGGGTTGGCGGCCTACACCGGTAACGAGGACATTTTCTCGCGCTTCGTACCCACCGATGCCACCAAACGCGATACCAGCCACGCCAAGGAGGCCTTTGCCGAGTTCGCACAACTGGTGGCACGCTTCCCGGACAGCCCCTATGCGGCTGACGCCAAGGCGCGCATGGTATCCCTGCGCAACCTGCTGGCACGCAATGAGATCAACGTGGCCAACTATTATTTCCGCCGCGGTGCCTACCTGGCAGCGGCCAACCGCGGCCGTTTCGTGGTAGAGAACTTCCAACGCACTCCGGCTGTGGCTGACGGCCTGGCGGTAATGGCCCAGGGCTATATCCTGCTGGGCATGGACGACCTGGCCCAGGACTCCATCAACGTACTGGCGATGAACTACCCGGAGCATCCGTCACTGGATAAAAATGGCGAATTCGTCAGTGTTTACACGCTGGACGGCTTGCAGCGCTCCTGGATCAACAAGGCGAGTTTTGGCCTGTTCGATCCCCCCAAACCACCGCAGTTTGATAATCGCCCGAAGGTCTAATCGCCGATAGTCCAGCCTGAGGTGATGGGGTAGCGCCGATCGCGACCAAATCCGCGCTGGGTGATACGCACGCCAATAGGCGCCTGGCGTCGCTTGTACTCGTTTAAATCCACCAGACGAATCACCCGCTGCACCTGCTCGCGATCCATGCCGGTGGCAATGATCGCCTCGGCGCTATAATCCTCTTCAACGTACAACTCCAGAATCCGGTCCAACACCTCGTAGGGAGGCAGGCTGTCCTCATCTTTCTGATCCGGGGCCAATTCTGCCGACGGTGGACGGTCGATAACCCTTTGCGGAATGCAATGCCCCAGGGTATTGCGGTAGCGACACAGGTCAAACACCAGGGTCTTGGGCACATCTTTCAATACATCCAGACCACCGGCCATATCGCCGTACAAGGTGGAGTAACCCACCGCCATCTCACTCTTATTGCCGGTAGTGAGCACCAGAAAGCCCTTCTTGTTGGAGATAGACATCAGTAACACACCGCGGCAGCGGGCCTGCAGGTTTTCCTCGGTGGTATCCGCTTCGGTGCCGGCAAACTCTTGTTTAAGAGCGGCCATAAACGCTTCATAGATGGACTCAATAGAGATCACCTTGTGACTCACACCCATGGTGTCGGACTGCAATGCCGCGTCCTCCACGCTCATCTGCGAGGTATAGCGAAAGGGCATCATCACCGCCTCCACCCGCTCGGGCCCCAGGGCGTCCACCGCCACTGCCAGGGTCAGGGCAGAATCAACACCGCCGGATAAGCCCAGCACCACACCGCTGAAGCGGTTTTTGTTGACGTAGTCGCGCACCCCCAGCACCAGGGCGCGCCAGGTGGCAGCAAACTCATCCAGTGGGGGGCACACTGGCAGGCCAGAAATTATCGCCGACTGCGGGTCCACATCGACCTGCAGCCAGTATTCTCCCGCCTCAAAGTTAGGCGCCGCCGCGACCAGGGTGCCGTCGCTGCTGACAGCAAAGGAGCCGCCATCAAATACCAGTTCATCCTGGCCGCCTACCTGGTTGACGTAGACAATGGGTAAACCCGCCTGCCGCGCGCGCTGTGACACCAATAGCCAACGCTGGTCGCGCTTGCCGCGGTGGTAGGGCGAGGAATTAATATTCAGCATCAGGCGGGCGCCGATCGCGGCAGCCTGCGCCGTAGGTCCCTCCTCCCAGATATCCTCACAGATGGTAATTGCCACCGGCACACCGGCAATATCCAGCACCAGTGGCTCGCTGCCAGCAGTGAAATAGCGCTTCTCATCGAACACCTGGTAGTTAGGCAGGCTCTGCTTGTGATACTCCGCCAACACCTTGCCCCGGTGCAGTACCCCGGCCACGTTATACAGTTCACCGTTTTCCCGGCGCGGATAACCGATCACCGCATAGGCATCACCGGTCATAGCGGCGCAGATGGTTTCCAGGGCCTGGTTAACACGCAGTTCAATGCTGGGGCGCAACAGCAGGTCTTCCGGAGGGTAGCCACTCAGAGTCAGTTCGGGGAATACCACCACCGCTTGCTCGTGTTGCTGTTGCGCCCGCGCAATAGCCTCCACCACCTGGGCGGTATTGCCCTGGAAATCACCCACCAGGGTATTCATCTGGGCCATCAGGATATTCAGGGTGGTCATAATATTTCTCAGGCAACACAATCTCGGGGCGCTATTGTCCGGAAAAGCGTCGCCTATGGCCAGCCCCCTTATCTGCACATTTGCACAGCTAGCCCAGCGCCAATCGAGATAAATGCCTGTTACACTTAGCGGCATGCCAAATTCGCTTACTGGTTACAGGCCCACTCCCCGGTGAACCGCCCAGCCATACTCACGCAACCCGTAGCCCACGCGCCCAGCCAGCAGAACCTGGCTCTGTTTCGTATTTATGTGGCCTACCGCTCACTGCTGGCATTGGTGCTGTTGATCATGCTGGTAAGCCCTAATACGCGGCAACTGGTAGGCGCCCTTAATCCCGGCTTGTACATGGCTGTTGCCCTGGCCTACCTGGCCACCAGCGTGCCCCTGGTGGGTTCACTGTCCTCCCGCCTGAATCAGAACCAGCGGCTGATGCTGCTGATTTTCCTGATCGATATTGTCGCTATTATGCTGCTGGCTGACAGCAGCGGCGGCACCTCAAGCGGACTGCCCGCACTGCTGGTCATCACCGTGGCCGCCAGTGCCGTGCTGATCACCAACCGCACCCTGGCCACCCTGATCGCCGCCATCAGTGTACTGGCGATACTACTGGACACCGTGCGCCTGATACTACTCGGCGTACTCGACAGCAACGCCTTATTCCCCGCAGGCCTTTTGGGCATACTGATTTTCGGGGTTTCACTGATGGTGCAGGTCATCGCTTTCCGCCTGGGCAGAGCGGAAGAGCTGGCGCGCAATCGCGCCAGCGATCTGTACAACCTGCAGCGCCTCAACGAGCAGATCGTGCAGCATATGGAAACTGGAATTCTGTTGGTGAACGAGGACGGCATGGTGCGCGTGATGAACAAGGCCTCGACACGACTGCTGGCACCGGAGCGACCGGTAACGGTAGAACAAGGCAGGCAACTGGAGGACTACTGTCCGGAACTGGCCTACCAGTTCGAACACTGGAAAGACACTGGCGTGCATAGAGCCAAGCCCTTCACAGTGATGGAGGGCACGCCGCCCATTATCGCGCATTTCCGCGAGCTGCAGCCCAACAGCCACCGGGAGGCGCTGGTACTGGTGGAGGATTACACCCCGGTGACGCAATATGCACAATCCCTGAAGCTGACCTCACTGGGCCGACTGACCGCCAGCATCGCCCATGAAATTCGCAATCCCCTGGGCGCCATCAGCCACGCTGCGCAGCTACTCAGGGAATCGACGGAATTATCCGCGGAAGATAAACGCATGGCCGACATCATCCAGCACCACTGTGAACGGGTGAACCAGATTGTAGAGAGCGTCATGCAGATTTCCAGCAGAGAACCGCCCAAGCCAGAGTACCTGACCCTCACCCACTGGTTAGCCGTTTACGTCGAAGCTTACCTCAAGGCGCTCAACCGCCCGGCAGAAGTGGTTATAGACTGCGATTACCCGGAACTACTGATAGAGTTCGACCCGGAAAACCTGCAGCGGGTAATGAACAACCTGCTGGATAATGCCCTGCGCCACAGCAAGCTGGAAACAGACAGGGAAACGGCCAGGGTGGTGGTCAGTCTGGATTTCATTTCACATCAGTGCCATCTGGATATTGTCGACGCCGGGGCAGGTGTTGCCCCCGCGGACCAGCCTAAATTATTCGAACCGTTTTTTACCACGGTCGCAGAGGGCAGCGGAATGGGCTTGTACCTGTGCAAAGAATTGTGTGAAATCAACAATGCGAACCTCAGCTATCACCCCACCTCGCGTGGCCAGAGCTGCTTTCGCATTTCTATGAACCAACGGGCGCTTTAAGCCATGACCAGCCAGAGTGTTTTAATTGTCGACGATGAACCCGATATCCGTGAATTACTGGATATCACCCTGAGCCGCATGGGCCTGGATACCCACAGCGCAGCCACGTTAGGGGAAGCCCAGGAAATGGTGGCCAGGGTACAACCTGACCTTTGCCTCACCGACATGCGCCTGCCCGACGGCAATGGCATCAGCCTGGTGGAATACATACAGCAGGAATTTTCGCATATTCCCGTAGCCATGATCACCGCCCACGGTAGTGTGGAAACTGCCATCTCCGCGCTGAAGGCCGGGGCCTTCGATTTCATCAGCAAGCCCATCGAGCTGGATAATCTGCGCAAACTGGTGAGCAGCGCACTGCAGCTGGACGGTGACACCAGCAAGCTGGCCAACGCGGTTGACCATGACCTGATAGGCTCGGCCCCCGCCATATTGTCGCTGCGCCAGCAGATTACCAAGCTGGCGCGCAGCCAGGCACCCGTGCATATCTGTGGCGAGTCCGGCAGCGGTAAAGAAGTGGTGGCACGATTGATTCACAATAATGGTCCACGCGCCGCGGGTAATTTCGTGGCGGTCAACTGTGGCGCCATTCCCCCGGATCTGATGGAGAGTGAGCTGTTTGGCCATATAAAGGGCAGCTTTACCGGCGCCAACCAGGACAAACCGGGGCTGTTCCAGGCCGCGGCCGGTGGCACCCTGTTTCTGGATGAGGTGGCGGATTTACCGCTGGCTATGCAGGTTAAGCTATTGCGCGCCATACAGGAAAAAAGTGTACGCCCGGTGGGCGCCAGCGAAGAGCAAGCCACCGATGTGCGCCTGCTCAGTGCCACCCACAAGAACCTGGCAGCAGAGGTTGAAGCCGGACGCTTCCGCAACGACCTGTACTACCGCATCAATGTCATCGATGTGAACGTGCCCAGCCTGCGCGAGCGTATGGAAGACCTGCCCGACCTCGCCCGTGGCATACTCCAGCGCATCGCTTCCGATGAGGATAATCACAAGGCGCACCTGGATCAATCCGCCGTCGACGCCCTGGGCCAGTACCATTTCCCGGGCAACGTGCGGGAGTTGGAGAATATTCTGGAACGGGCACTGGCCCTTTCCGATGGCGAGAAGATCACCGCAGAAGACTTACAGTTTTCCAGCAACACGCCGCGCTCACCCGCTCCGGCTAAAAGCGCAGACGGCGACAGCAGCGGCGTTCGCGTAGCGCCGCAGGATGCCTACGGTGATCTCGAGGGCTACCTGGACGACATAGAGCGGCAAATTCTCAGTACTGCCCTGGAGGAGTCACGCTGGAACAAGACTGCGACGGCGAAACTGTTGGGCATCAGCTTTCGCAGCCTGCGCTACCGGCTGAAAAAACTGGGGCTGGACGAGTAAGCTTACCAACACTGCTGTGCTGTGCCGTTGC
Source organism: Gammaproteobacteria bacterium (assembly GCA_024686215.1). Taxonomy (GTDB): domain Bacteria; phylum Pseudomonadota; class Gammaproteobacteria; order Pseudomonadales; family Halieaceae; genus JAACFI01. The sequence continues at coordinate 6,592 of JAIBDN010000080.1, forward strand.
CGCTAAAGCGGTGCATGCCCAGCGCATCCAGGCTCAGCTGTCCACAAGCAGTATCATCAGGATAGCCCTCCCCCGACACAGCACTTACCCTGTAGCCATTCTCCTCAGGTATTAAGGCGATGAGGTATATACCACCTTGAGCACTGGCCACGGTATTGCCTTGATCATCCAGCGCGCTGGGATCGTCCGGATAACCCAGCTCCCTGAGGGATTGTGCATAGCGGCGATGATCCAGGAAAAACTGCTCCTGGCGCACCGCCACTTTCTGCAATTCAGCCCTGGCCAGGGCGCGCCGGGTTTGTATCATGTGTTGCTGATAGGACGGCAAGCTCACCACCAGTAAGACACCGACGATAAGCAGCGCGATCATCAATTCGATCAGTGAAAAACCCCGGGATTGCGTATGCGTATCCGACACTGAAGGTGTCATCTACAGCGGGTCCATAGCCGGATCGCGCCAATAAACTCGATAGCGCCGGTGGGCTTGACTGGGCAGCAACTGACTGGCGTCGCGTTTACCGTCACCGTCCAGATCATAGAGATCCGCGCCACCGCCGGGTAGCAGTATGCTCTGACCCAGGTGCAACGCATTTGCTGGAATGCCCGGGCCCAGGTCTGATACGCGCACGCCACCGACCAGGGCCGTAGCATCTGACAGGTGTATGGCGTAAAGATGACCCTGACCCTCCAGTGGCGCGCAGCCAGTGGCCGCGGCGGGTGTGTAGGTTGTCGCAAAGACTCTGCCAGCATCCACCAGGGGGCGGGATAGACCCTTTTCTCCGGGGCGTTCGTACACCAGTTTCCAGCCGTTAGGGGTTGGCATCTGACTACAGTTGAGTCCGCCCTCGGCGGTGGCCAGCACTTCCGTACCGGTTACACAGCCAGTCTGCTCTGCCAGGTCTTCAAACTGGTAACGCCCGGAAGGGTTAAGCGCCGCGTTCTCCGCCATCACCTTGTCACTGCCACTGATCACTTCGCGATCCTTGACATAGAAAAGATGGTTTTCGACCACCTCCTCCCCGGGGTGCGCCCGATTACCGCTGTGGATTAATACCCCGTCAAATTTGCCACCGGCATCAAAGCTTTGCACCAGCTCTGGCGCATGAAAAAAACGCAGGTCGCGCTCCGCGCTACCTCCCGGCTCAGCGGCATCCGCACCCAGGTCGGCCAGCTTACTGATCAGCCAGTGATCGCGGCGCTGGTTTTCATCCTCACCCGGCGGCAAGTCCACGCGCCACAGAGCCCCGCCAGTATCACCCACATACAACCGGTGCAGAATACCCTGCCCTGTGGTCAAGCCAGCGACACGGGAGGGAATACTGTCCACCAGGCCCGCGTGTTCGTAGCGCCGGTTGGTTGTGGACCCGGTTACACCCAACACCGCCTTCCAGATCAATTCGCCACTGCGTGCATCGACAATGTAAATGGCATTACCCCTGGCATCGTCCGTTGCATTCAGGTCTTTCCCGGTGCGCGCCGCACCGCTACTGGTCCAGCCACCGTTATAACCGCCGCCGAACACCAGCACATCCCGGGGGCTTTGCTCATATTGCACTCTGGCGACCAGTGGCGTTGAAAACGTAAGGCCCAACTCCTGGAATTCACCAGCCGGCTCAGGGCTAATCGTCCAGGCCAGGCGTGGCAGCGCCGTGGGATCGCTGACATTCAAGGCGTAATAACTACTGCCCCCACGGCGTAGGCCAAAGTATACAAATGCCTCATCACCGTCCTCAGCTTGCAACGTGCCGTCGCGGTTGCGGTCCACCCGCAGCGCCACCGCAGCCCCGTCTGCACCATAAATATGTTGTCCTGACGGCATTGTAGCGCCACGCAACAGCGCGATATTGGGCAGCAATTCTCGTGGATAAAAGGCAAATTCCTCCCTACCGCTATGGCGCCCCGCGGTATCTGTATCCTGCAGCATATGGAACAGGCCATCACCCGAGCCATAGAACAGTTTAACCAGCGGATTGCCCTGGCTGTAGCCCGGGGCTGCGCCGTAGTTGAGCGCCAATGGGCGCGAATGCAGCACAGCCCCGACTAACCAGCTGCGCGCTGTGTTGTGGCCATTCTCAGTATCCTGGCCGCGAGCCCAGCGAATAAGCTCCAGCTGCTGCGCCGCACTCAGTTGCGACTGCGGATCCAACAGGTCTCCCAGTGCCGTCGCGGTAGCGCTATCTGCGTTAAACGCAAGGAACACGTCGCCGGTAGCGGGTTCTGCGAACAACTGCCGCGCGGCATCCCCCGCTGGTGACCTATCCGTATTGCTGTCACCCACATAGCCCGCCACATAGCTGTCTATTTTCTGGCCCGCACCTCCGCGTGCCACTTCGCGGCCATCTGCACTTATGGGTAGGATACGACCGTCTCCCGCGGGCAAGGTCTGCGGGTCCGTCCAGTAGCTCAACGCGTTGAAGCGGATACGACCCTTGTCAACGCCAGCGAGTTCGAAAGCATCCTCGCCAGTCACATCAACAATACGGCTCACCACTTGTGCCCCTGGCGGCCCGAGGTCGCCAGTCAGCCGATATTTTTTCACATTGCCATTCCACCACGCGGCCCCGGTGGGTTGAAACACTCCGGCGTAGAGCGCTCCCCTTGTTTGACCCTGTGCATTGAGGCTCACCGGTACCGAAGCCGCCACAAACTGGCTGCTGCCGCCGGCTATTTGCTGCAGGGTTTCGATTAAAGCTACTTCAAGTGCGGCGGGCTCATCCAGGTACAACGCATTGCCAGCGCCCCCTGCTCGCGCGTAGGCCTCTGCGAGCGCAGAATTATCCCGGGTAGCAATCACCCAGGTCTTACGCAGGTGTACCAGCTGCTGCAACGCAGGCAGTAAATCGGTATCCGCGTGCTGCAGATAAGTCAGTATCCCGGTATAGGCAGCCCCTGGCGCCAGCGGCAGGGCTGCCGAAATTTCGGTATCCAGATCATCGTCATGCGCAGCCGCACCCAGTGTGGCGACCAGGCCATACAGTCGCGGACAAGCATCCGCTGACTTGAAGGGGGAGAGGTATCTGCCACTGTTGATGATCGTATGATCATAGTCCGGCACGGCCACAGGCAAGCCGAAATTTCCCGCGGTATTGGTACCCAAGGCCACCTGTCCACCGGTGATATATCGATACCATTCGAAGAAACTCTCGCGTGGCTGCAACACGTGGGATTCTCCCGGGTAGACTACCGGAAGCGATGCCAGCAATGCCTGCAACTCACCGCGTAAGTCTCCCAGGCTGCGATA
>JAIBDN010000039.1 GCA_024686215.1 Gammaproteobacteria bacterium
AATCCAATTGCCGGGCAGCAGTGCGAAAGCGCTGGATCAGGGCGGCCAGATGCTCGCGCCGCCAGGATTCATCATGCAGTAACTGCAGGGATACCAGGCTGGCCGCGGCTACTGCAGGCGGTATTGCCGTGGTGTAGATGTAATTGCGCGCCTGTTGAATGAGGCTTTCTACCAGGGATTCACTGCCGGCCACAAAAGCGCCCGCTGTACCCAGGGCTTTGCCCAGAGTCGCCATTAGCACCGGCACCTCCTCTTCACCCAGACCGGCGGCCTCCGTGCTACCCGCCCCGGAGGGACCCATCACGCCAAAACCGTGGGCGTCATCCACCATCAACCAGGCATCGCGCTGCGCGCAGACGCGAGCGAGTTCACCCAGCGGCGCGGTATCACCATCCATACTGAATACGCCATCGACCACCACCAGCGCAGGTCCCTCGCCCGCCTGCATTTTCTTCTCCAGTGCAGCCACATCGTTGTGCGCAAAGCGTCGAAATCGAGCACCGCTGTACAAGCCGCCGTCCAGCAGAGAAGCGTGGTTAAGCCTGTCCTCAAACACCTGATCACCCGACTGCAGCAGGCTGGTAAGCACGCCGATATTAGCGGCATAACCGCTGGAAAACAGCAGGGCGCGAGGGCGCCCGGTGAACTCGGCCAGCGCCTCTTCCAACTGGTGATGCGGCGCGCTGTGGCCACACACCAGGTGCGAGGCGCCGCTGCCAACACCATATTGCGCAGCAGCACGCTGAAAGCTGTCTATAACCCGAGGATGGGCGGCAAGGCCCAGGTAATCATTACTGCAGAAGTTAAGGTACTCGCGACCCTGCAAGCGCACAAGCGGGCCCTGGGCAGACTGCAAGGTCAGTCGCTGGCGATACAGATCCTGTTGCTTGCGCAGGGCCAGGGCGGCATCGAGGCGCTCGGTGAATACCGCCATGTCACAAGCTTAAACGGCAGCCGCGGCGTCATAGAATTGCGGCGAGGGGTTTTCCGGTGCTTTGTCTACCTGACGTTGCTCGGGCTCGATTCCCAGGCGGGCAAACAGCGCCATATCAGAATTGGCCCGGGGGTTGGGCGTAGTCAGCAACTTCTCACCGTAGAAAATCGAATTAGCGCCGGCAAAATAAGCCAGCGCATGCATTTGTTCGTTCATCTCTTCACGTCCTGCCGACAGGCGCACATGGGAGGCGGGCATCATGATGCGAGCAGCCGCGATGGTGCGGATAAATTCAAAAGGATCCAGATCCTGTTCATCTTCAAGGGGGGTCCCCTCGACCCGCACCAGCATATTAATCGGCACACTCTCCGGATGCTGGGGCAAATTAGCCAGCTGTTGTAACAATCCAGCGCGATCGGTTTGCTGCTCGCCCATACCAACAATGCCACCACTGCATACTTTCATACCGGCACCACGCACGTGGTCCAGGGTTTCCAGTCGGTCCTGATAGGTGCGGGTGGTGATGACATCGCCGTAGTATTCAGGGGAGGTGTCCAGGTTATGGTTGTAGTAATCCAGTCCAGCCTCTGCCAGCTCATCGGCCTGCTCCTGGGTCAGCATGCCCAGAGTCATACAACTTTCGAGCCCCAGTTCGCGTACCCCTTTGACCATAGCCACCACGTGCGGCATATCGCGCGACTTGGGGCTACGCCAGGCGGCGCCCATGCAGAATCGCGTAGCACCGGTATTGCGGGCCGCTTTTGCCTGCTCCAGCACCTTCTGTAACTCCATCAGTTTTTCGACTTCCAGGCCGGTGTCATAGCGGGTGCTCTGCGGACAGTAGGCGCAGTCCTCGGGGCAGGCGCCGGTTTTGATGGAAAGTAACGTGCTGACCTGAACCTGGTTTGGGTCAAAATACTGACGATGCACCGTCTGTGCCTGGAACAGCAAGTCGTTGAAAGGCATCGTATACAGGGACTCGACTTCTTCACGAGACCAGTTGTGGCGTATATCGGCCTGTAAAGAGGCGCTATTTAGAGGCTTGCTGCTGGTGGCTGTATTCATCGCTAACCCACGGAAATATATAGGAATTAAGGCTGACAATGATACCCTCAACAAGCCCTTTGTCAACCATGGGTAGTAACTATGGTTAACAGCGCGTATCTCAGTCTTATGCAGGGGCTATTCCCGCAACAATGCCTGCTGTGCGGCCTGCCCAGCCATAGCCCACTGCCATTATGTACGGGCTGTAAAGGCGACTTACGGGCCAATAAGCACTGTTGCTCGCGCTGCGCCCTCCCTCTGCCCGGCAGTCCGGCCCCTCCCGGCGCGCCCCTGTGTGGCCACTGTCTGCAACAAGCACCCCCGTTTGACCGGGTGATAGCGCCCTGGCTGTATGACGAAATGCTCGCCTACCTGATACATCGCTGGAAATTCCAGCGTGAACAACGCCTCACTGCTCTGCTGGCGCAGCTCTGGCTATGCCACGATCAGTCCCTTGGGAGCATCGACCTGATGGTGCCGGTACCCCTGCACTGGCGCCGCCAGTGGTGGCGTGGCTTCAACCAGTCACAACTGTTGTGCCGGGCCCTGCGCGCCGCCTGCCCGGAACTTACCGCGCTACCCATAGAGGCGCGCGCGATCAGCCGTAAGCATGCCACCGCGGCCCAGTCGGGGATGAATGCCCGACAAAGGGCGCGCAACCTGCAGGGTGCCTTTACAGTGCACAAGCCCTGTGACAACCTGCGCGTGGCTGTCGTCGACGACGTCCTGACTACCGGCGCTACCGCCGCGGCACTTGCCCGGGAATTGCGTAAGGCGGGGGCCAGCCATATCGAAATCTGGTGCCTGGCGCGCACCCCGGCACCCACTCATTAGGCCTCGCTGCAGGAGCTATCCCAGATGCGCTACGTCATCCTGTTAATGCTACTGTTACCGCCCCCGGGGTGGGCAGGCGAGACAATCCGGGTAGCCGTGGCGGCCAATTTCCGGCACACCCTGGAAGCAATAAATGCCGGTTTCGAAGCCCACAGCGGCCACCGCGTGTTGGTAAGCAGCGCGTCCACCGGCGTTCTCTATAGCCAGATCGTCTACGGTGCGCCCTTTGATGTATTTTTCGCCGCCGATACAACGACCCCGGCCAAGCTGACCTCACCCGCACGCACACCGTTTTGCTATGCGCGCGGACGCCTGGTACTGGTAGGCGCCTCCCGGGGTTTACAGCAACTGGCAGATCCCTCACTTGACCTGGCCATCGCCAACCCTGCTACCGCACCCTACGGACAGGCCGCAATGGATGTGCTAAGCAGAGCGGAGTTCGCCGCGGCCAAGGGACGCAAGGTGGTGAGAGGCGCCAGTGTGGTTCAGGCCTACCAGTTCTGGCACAGCGGCGGCATAGACCTGGCCCTGCTGCCCTGGTCGCTGGCGCCACAGGCACTGCTGATACCCGCAAGCTGGCATCGCTCGCTGGAGCAACACGCCATAGCACTCAATGCCAGTAGCCCGGTCAACGCCTACCTGAACTGGGTGAGAAGTGATACCGTGCGCACTCAAATAAGCAACGCGGGCTACGAACCTTGCCCCTGAGCAACACCGAGCTGGACGCAATATACCTGACCCTGGCCCTGGCTAGCGTGACCACGGTGATCCTGCTGTTGTTGGGCACACCGCTGGCCTGGTGGTTATCCAGGCGCAGCGGCAGCAAAGTGGCGATGATAGAGGCGCTGGTAGCGGTGCCACTGATTCTGCCTCCTACCGTTCTGGGTTTTTACCTGTTAATCCTGTTCGCTCCGACATCCGGCCTGGGACAATTCTGGTACTGGCTGACCGGCTCGCAGCTGGCTTTCAGCTTTAGCGCTCTGGTTATCGGTTCGGTGATTTATTCCCTGCCCTTCGTCGTGCAACCGCTGCAGGCGGCCTTCCAGCGCATACCACCCGGCATGCTGCAAGCCGCGGCAACCCTGGGCGCCACACCCGGGGATCAGTTTCGCTCAGTGGTAATGCCGCTGAGTCGGCGCAGCTTCGTCATTGCTGGCAGCCTTGGCTTCGCCCATACGGTTGGCGAATTCGGCGTGGTATTAATGATCGGCGGCAATATCCCCGGTGAAACCCAGGTACTTTCTATCGCCCTTTACGATTCCGTGGAATCGCTGCAGTTCGCCCAGGCCCATCGCCTGGCCGGGGGACTGGTGGTGTTCTCCCTGGCGTTGTTGTTTTGCATTTACCGTGTTGAGCGCCACAGCGCCTGGCGACTGCGCACATGAGTGGGCTGAGCCTGGATATTGACTACCGCGTGCAGCCAGACTTTGCGCTGCAACTGGCCTGTGAGCTACCCGCGCAAGGGATTACTGCTGTCTATGGCGCCAGTGGCAGTGGCAAGACCACGCTGCTGGATTGTATCGCCGGCCTGCGTCGACCGGAATCCGGCAGCAGCATTCATTACCGGGGCGAAGCCTGGCAACAGCACAATGTATTCATTCCACCGTGGCAACGCGCTACCGGTTATGTTTTTCAGGATGCGCGCCTGTTCCCGCACCTCAGTGTAAAAGGGAATCTCGATTACGCCCAACACCGCGCACAGGGAAAGAGCAGTGCTAATCTGCAGCAAGTAACAGAACTGCTGGAACTGCAGCCGTTACTATCGCGCAATAGCGCAACACTCTCGGCCGGTCAGCAACAACGGGTGGCGATAGCCCGCGCCTTGCTCAATGCTCCGCGCCTGCTGCTGCTGGATGAGCCCCTGGCAAACCTGGACCACGCTGCAGCACAGCAGTGCCTGGCCTACTTACAGCGCCTGGAAAATGAACTGCAACTGCCCATGCTATACGTCAGCCATGATATCGAGGAGGTCAGTCAGCTTGCAGATCACCTTATCCTGTTAGACCAGGGCCACCTGGTCGGCCAGGGCTCGTTACTGGAATTGTGCACCCGCCTGGACACCCGCCTGTCTCACGAAGAGCAGGCCGCGGCGATCGCGCAATGCACCATTACCCGCCACGATGCGGAGTTCGGCCTCACCGAGCTGGACCTGGAGGGCCAGCCGCTGCTGGTCAGCCACCTGTCCCAGGCGCCAGGACAAGCGCGTCGGGTACGCATCCCGGCCCGCGATGTCAGCGTCTGTCGAGCACGCCCCACAGATAGCAGTATTCTCAATATCCTGCCGGTAACGCTTACCGAAATAGAGCAAACCAGCAACGCCAGGCTACTGCTGCGCCTGTCGCTGGGCTCCCAGCATCTGCTGGCCAGGATTACGCGCAAATCCGCGCATCAACTACAATTACAGGTCGGCGACCGTTTGTTCGCCCAGGTTAAAAGTGCCGCCCTGTTAATGGAAGCAACAGATCACGTATGAATGTACACCCCTACGACAGCCTCACCCCGGACGCGGTCATCGACGCGGTGGAATCCGCCGGCTACCTCAGTGACGCACGCCTGCTGGCGCTGAACAGCTATGAGAATCGGGTCTACCAGGTAGGCATAGAAGGTGCCGAGCCACTGATCGCCAAGTTTTACCGTCCCCAGCGCTGGAGCGAGGCACAGATACTGGAAGAGCACCGTTTCAGTCTGGATTTACAGGAGGCAGAAATTTCCGTGGTTGCACCCCTGGTAGATGCGGCCGGCAACAGTCTGCACCGCTTCCAGGATTTCCAGTTCGCCTTGTTCCCGCGCCGTGGTGGCCACCCCCCTGAGCTGGACAACTACGATAACCTGCTGGTACTGGGCCGCACTCTGGGCCGTATACACGGCCTGGGCCGCGCTGAAAACTTCCGCGAGCGCCAGGCAATTTCAGTGGACAGGATGCTGGTGCAGGCCCGGGAGTTTTTGCTCAAGGAATTTATACCGCGGGACCTTATTCCGGCCTATGAGTCCCTGAGCGCCGACCTGATGACCATCGTCAGCGACATTTACCGGGAAGTCGGTGACGATGACCTGATACGGGTTCACGGGGATTGCCACGTGGGTAATATCCTGTGGCGCGATGACACCGCGCACTTCGTGGACCTGGACGATTGTTGCATGGCCCCAGCCATACAGGACCTGTGGATGTTTCTCAGCGGCGAGCGTCATGAACGTCAACTGCAAATATCTGAATTGGTCGAAGGCTACTCGGAGTTCTGCGATTTCGACCCAAGACAATTGCGCTGGATAGAAACCCTGCGCACCCTGCGCCTCACCCACTACGCCGCCTGGCTGGGCCGCCGCTGGGAAGACCCGGCTTTCCCCCGCAGCTTCACCTGGTTCAATACAGAGCGCTACTGGGCCGAGCATATCCTCGAGCTGCGCGAACAGATGTGGGCGCTGCAGGAGGAGCCATTGCAGCTTTTGTAATGCGCATTAAATGCCTGTTTTTCAGGCCGCCCCAATAGAAGGATTAACGCCGCCGGGACCCAGGATAGATAAGCGACCACAGCCAGCGCCATAGGGAGTTACCGGCTAGAACTTCTTTATTAATGGCTTCAAAGAATCGCTCCAGCTCGGCAGGGTCAGCAAAATAGTCCATCCGGGTAGTGAAGCCCCGCTCTGCATCGAGTTCCTTCACCACCCTGGCTGGATTTCCCGCCACCACCACATTGGCCGGCACATCCCGGGTGACTACTGCACGGGCCGCCACCACGCTATTCTCACCAATAGTGACGCCCTTGAGTACCGTGGAATGGTCACCCAGCCAGACGTTTTTCCCAATATGTACCGGCGTAGCATGCTCGGAACGCACCGTGCGATCGTAGATAGTGTGCCAATCCGAGTCGGTGATATAGGCGCCATTGGCGAGCATTACCCCGTCTCCCAGCACCACCTCATCACTGGCACTGATGCGCGAACCCGGACTCATCAGCACGCAGTCACCGATCTCTACGCGACCCATGCCATCTTCCCGGCCCCAGACGCCTATTTCCACCCGGTTACCAGGCTCCCCTATGGCGGTGAAAGAGCGCCCAATACGGATGTTGTTACCCGATATACCGACATACCAGGGCTTCATAATGGTATGCCAGGGCCCCAGAGTCTCGCACTCCGGGCGCAAATAATACTCGGCGTACCAGTGCCGAAATTTCAAGTAACAGTTCTTCACCCAGTAAGGGCGCAGGTCCTCGCGCATAATGGTGCCTTCTCGCCAGTAGATATGCTGATTATCGGGGGGTATGATCGCAGCGGCCGTGACCAACATCAAACCCTGATCGTTTAAACCAAGCGACCAGGCCGGAATCAATTATACGTGCAAGCCAACTCCCGACAGGTAAGCAGCAACCAGCCTCACCTCCACCACAAGCTCGCGGCGGTGGTGCGCCGGCACCTGTCTACGCCCTATCGCAGGCCTCCCGCAGAACACAGCATGCGTGCTTACGAGGCAATCAGAGATAAATTGCAGCTACAGCCGCTGATCGTGGATTCCTTTTGCGGCACCGGCCACAGTAGCGCACGCCTGGCACAACAATATCCCGACCATCTGGTGCTGGGCATAGACAAATCCGCTCAAAGGCTGGCCAGACACCCGGACAGTAGCAGCGGGAATCACTTGCTGCTACAGGCCGATTGCGAGGATATCTGGCAGTTACTCGTGCGTGACAAACTGTTGCCGCAGCGGCACTACCTGCTTTACCCCAACCCCTGGCCCAAAGCCAAACACCTGCAACGCCGTGTTCACGGACACGGTAGTTTTCCGCTACTGCTGCAGCTGGGTGGCGCTATTACGCTGCGCTCCAACTGGCAGCTTTACGTGGAGGAATTCGGCCTGGCGATGCACCTGGCGGGCTGCCGGGGCAGCATTTCAATGGTCGGCGCAGATCCGGCCCTGACCCTGTTTGAACAAAAGTACCGCGACAGTGGTCATAACTTATGGCAGTTCTGCGGCGTTGCTGCGTCCAGCACAGCACCGTGACCTGCTACACGTAATAAGCTAAAGTGCGCAGTCTCAAGTGAGGAAGACTCATGTCACAGGAAAGTAACGATCCCATTTGGGACCGCATCCGCGAGGAAACCGCGAAGCACGCCAGCGAGGAGCCCATTCTGGCCAGCTTCCTGCACGCCACGATTTTGAACCACCCGCGGCTGGAGCTGGCTTTGAGCTTTCATCTGGCCAACCAACTCGACAGCCCCACAGCCTCATCCCTGCTATTGCGTGAGGTCATGCTGGAGGCCCTGGACAGTGACCCGGTTATTCGCGAGGCGGTACGCGCCGACCTGCTGGCCGTGGAACAACGCGACTCCGCCTGCCACGAGCTGTATATTCCGTTTTTGTACTTCAAGGGCTTCCACGCACTGCAAACCCAGCGCATAGCGCACTGGCTGTGGGGTCACGGCCGTGAGTCCCTGGCGCTGTTTTTCCAAAACCGCATGTCGTCCATATTTGGTGTGGATATTCACCCGGCTGCGCGCATGGGCAAGGGCATTATGCTGGATCATGCCACCGGGCTGGTGATCGGTGAAACCGCTGTTGTCGGTAACAATGTGTCTATCCTGCAGTCGGTAACACTCGGTGGAACCGGAAAAGGCGAGGGCGATCGCCATCCCAAAATCTGTGACGGGGTACTGATCAGCGCTGGCGCGAAGATTCTGGGGAATATCTGCGTCGGTGAGGGCGCCAAGGTTGGCGCCGGCAGTGTGGTGCTGGAACCCGTCCCTCCCCACACAACCGTAGCCGGCGTGCCGGCAAAGATCGTCGGTCGACCGGCCTCCGACCAGCCGGCATTGGAAATGGATCACGACTTCTGTTGCGACGGCGCAGGAACGGAAAAATGATCCGCGGCCGTGCGTGACAAATATTAGCGGGTCAAGCCTGGTGATATTGCGGCGACAGCTCCTGCACGGCGTCAACGAAAGCGGTGACATGATCAGGATTAACACCCGGGGTGATGCCATGACCCAGGTTAAAGATATGCCCGCTACCGTGCCCGTAACCCGCTAAAATTGCTGCGACTTCGCTACGTATGCGCTGTGGTGAGGCAAACAACATGCTGGGATCCATATTGCCCTGCAGGGCAACCTTATCACCCACCAGACCCCGGGCCACGGAAATATCAGTGGTCCAGTCAATACCCACAGCCTGGGCCCCACAACCGGCTATCGCATTCAACCACTGGCCTCCGCCTTTGGTAAACACAATCACCGGCACCTTGCGACCATCGGCCTCCACCGGCAAGCGCGAAATAATCCGTTGCATATACTTGAGTGAAAATTCCTTGTAACCGGCCGCGCTGAGGCTGCCACCCCAGGTATCAAATATCTGCAGGGCCTGAGCCCCGGCACGCACCTGGGCAGACAGGTAATCGGCTACCGCATCGGCCAACAGCGACAACAGTTGGTGCATCAACTCAGGCTGATCGTAAGCCATGGTTTTTATATGCGCAAAGTCCTTGGATGAACCCCCCTCGACCATATAGGTTGCCAGTGTCCACGGGCTGCCGGAAAAACCGATTAAGGGTACCTGTCCGTTCAACTCCTGGCGTATGGTACGCACGGCATTCATCACGTAGCCGAGATCGTCATCGGCAACAATGCTGTTGAGACCCGCAAGATCGGCAGCACTGCGCACAGTTTTACGAAAACGCGGCCCCTCGCCTTCCTCAAAATACAAGCCAAGGCCCAGGGCATCGGGCACAGTCAGAATGTCGGAAAACAATATCGCCGCGTCCATGGGGTAGCGACGCAGAGGCTGCATGGTCACCTCACAGGCCAGCTCCGCGTTCTTACACAGATCCAGAAAGGAGCCGGCTTGCTGGCGTGTAGCGCGGTACTCAGGCAGGTACCTACCGGCCTGACGCATCATCCATATCGGTGTGCGGTCTACCGGCTGGCGCTGTAACGCGCGCAGGAAACGGTCATTCTTGAGTTCGGTCATGCTGTGAGCCTTGTTTTGGGAGTTACACTTCGAGGTAATCGAGAATGCCCTCGGCCGCCTGGCGACCTTCCCAGATAGCAGTTACCACCAGGTCAGAGCCACGCACCATATCGCCACCGGCAAAGATTTTCGGGTTGGTGGTCTGGAATTTATACGCCTGATGCTCCTCTGCGATCACGCCATTCCAGTCATTGGTGGCGACGCTGGCATCATCAAACCAGGCCGGCGGGTTGGGCTGAAAGCCAAAGGCTATAATCACCGCATCTGCTTCCAACACCTGCTCACTGCCTGGAATAGGCTGGGGGCGGCGCCTGCCATCCGCATCCGGCTCGCCCAGCTCGGTCTCAATCATCTTTACACCACAGGCCTGACCGAAATACTCCACCACTTCCAGGGGCTGGCGGTTGAATAAGAACTCCACACCCTCTTCCCGGGCATTTTTCACTTCCCGGCGCGAGCCTGGCATATTGGCTTCGTCCCGACGATAGGCACAGATAACCTTCTTGGCCTGCTGTCGCACGGCGGTGCGTAAACAATCCATGGCAGTATCACCACCACCCAGCACTACTACCGTCTTATCCTTGAGGTTTACATAGTCCTCGGGGTCCTGCGCAAAACCCAGGTTGTGATTTACATTGCCCACCAGGTAAGGCAGTGCCTCGTAGACTCCCGGCAGGTCCTCTCCGGGAAAGTTACCGCGCATATAGGTATAAGTGCCCATACCGAGGAATACCGCATCGTACTCGGCCATGAGTTCAGCAGCGCTGATATCCACGCCCACATGAGTATTCAGGCGGAACTCTACGCCCATACCTTCAAACACCTCACGTCGCCTGGTCATCACCTCTTTTTCCAATTTGAACTCGGGAATACCGAAGGTCAGTAAGCCACCAATTTCAGGGTATCGATCAAATACCACGGCTTGCACGCCATTGCGCGTCAGGATGTCGGCGCAACCCAGGCCCGCCGGGCCAGCACCAATGATGGCTACTTTCTTGCCTGTGGGCACGACGCCAGACAAGTCGGGCCGCCAGCCCATGGCCAGTGCGGTATCGGTAATGTACTTCTCAGACGCGCCAATGGTGACAGCACCAAACCCGTCGTTGAGCGTGCAGGCACCCTCGCACAGTCTGTCCTGCGGACAGACCCGGCCACAGACTTCCGGCAGAGTGTTGGTCTGGTGGCTTAATTCAGCCGCCTCAAACAGGTTGCCTTCAGTGACCAATTTCAACCAGTTGGGAATGAAATTGTGCACCGGGCATTTCCATTCACAGTAGGGATTACCACACTCCAGACAGCGATGGGATTGCTCAGCGACCTGGTCCCGGGTGAACGGGTCGTAGATCTCCACATATTCCGTTTTACGTGACTGCAGAGTTCTTTTGTCCGGGTCGCCCCGGCCGACTTCAATAAACTGAAAATCATTTGCTAAACGCTTATTCATAAAATATTCCTGATACTCGCGCCCTAATCGGTGTTGCGCAGGCGCGACAACAGACGATCAAGGTCAGCCGCTTTGGGCTTGACCAACCAGAATTTACCGACATAATCTGCAAAATTTTCCAGCAGATGTGCGCCCCACTCGGAGCCGGTTTCCTCAACAAATTCACTAATGTTGCTGCGCAGGTAATTGCGATAGGGCTCCATGTATTCGGCACTCACCCGGTGTATTTCGACCAACTCACTGTTGTACTTGTCGATAAAGCTGCGATCCTGGTCCAACACATAGGCAAAACCACCGGTCATTCCCGCACCGAAGTTAACCCCTGTGGGGCCCAGAACCGTAATGGTTCCGCCGGTCATGTACTCACAACAATGGTCGCCTGCACCTTCCACCACCGCGTGGCAGCCGCTATTGCGCACGCCAAAACGTTCCCCGGCTATACCCGCTGCAAACAGGCGTCCTCCGGTGGCACCATAGAGACAGGTGTTCCCGATGATGGACGTCTCCTGGGATTTGTACTCACTGTTACGCGGCGGATAAACCACCAGCTTGCCACCGGCCATGCCCTTGCCCACGTAATCATTAGAGTCGCCCTCAAGGTACATGTGCAGGCCGCCGGCGTTCCACACACCAAAGCTCTGCCCCGCTGTTCCGCTGAGGCGCAGCACCACCGGATTTTCTTCCATCCCGTTATTGCCATAGCGTCTGGCGATTACCCCGGACAACCTGGCACCGATAGAGCGATCACAGTTGGTCACTGCAAAAGAGAATTCACCACCGCTCTGGCTCTCTATCGCTGGCAATATGGCCGCCACCATTTTCTCGGCCTTCTCTCCCTTGTCAAAGGGATCATTAGAAGACACCTGACAGAATTCCGGCTGACCTTCCGAGCTTTCGTCCTTGTGCAATATTGGGCTGAGATCCAGCTTTGCCTGCTTGGCCGTCGTACCCGGCAGCAGCTCCAGTAAATCTGTCCGCCCTATAAGCGCTTCCAGCGATGGCACACCCAGTCTGGCCAACCACTCGCGAGTTTCAGTGGCAATAAAGGTAAAGAAATTCACCACCATTTCCACAGTTCCGCCGAAATGATCATCACGCAGTTTCTGATTCTGGGTGGCCACCCCTGTTGCGCAGTTGTTGAGATGGCAAATACGCAGATACTTACAACCCAGGGCGACCATGGGTCCTGTACCGAAGCCAAAGCTCTCGGCACCGAGTATCGCCGCTTTGATAACATCCAGACCGGTTTTCAAACCGCCGTCTGCCTGCAGACGAATAGCGCCGCGCAAGTTATTGCCACGCAGCGTTTGCTGCACCTCAGCCAGTCCCAGTTCAAACGGTGACCCCGCATAGCGAATCGATGTCAGCGGACTGGCCGCGGTCCCTCCGTCATAACCTGAAATGGTAATCAGGTCAGCATAGGCTTTGGCCACACCGGCGGCGATGGTACCCACACCCGGCTCAGAAACCAGCTTCACGGACACCAGGGCCTGCGGGTTCACTTGTTTTAGATCGAAGATAAGCTGGGCCAGGTCCTCAATAGAATAAATATCGTGGTGCGGGGGTGGCGAAATCAAGGTCACGCCGGGCACCGAGTAGCGCAATCTGGCAATCAGGTCATTCACCTTACCGCCGGGCAGCTGCCCGCCTTCGCCGGGCTTTGCGCCCTGGGCCACCTTGATCTGCAAGACTTCCGCGTTGACCAGGTAATGCGGTGTCACGCCAAAACGGCCCGAGGCAATCTGTTTGATTTTCGACATA
Organism: Gammaproteobacteria bacterium; assembly: GCA_024686215.1. Classification (GTDB taxonomy): domain Bacteria; phylum Pseudomonadota; class Gammaproteobacteria; order Pseudomonadales; family Halieaceae; genus JAACFI01. The sequence continues at coordinate 12,976 of JAIBDN010000039.1, forward strand.
CGCTCAGTGCCGAAACGCTCGGGATCTTCGCCACCTTCTCCGGAATTGGAGCGCGCGCCCATGCGATTCATCGCCGCCGCCAGCGCCTGGTGCGCCTCGGGACTCAATGCACCCAGCGACATACCCGCCGAGTCAAAGCGTGTCAGTATGTTTGCAATCGGTTCCACCTTCTCCAGCGGCAGCGGTTCATCCGCCAGCACCGGGCCCAACAGATCGCGCAGGGTAGCGACCGGACGCTCGTTCACCAACGCCGCATAGCGCTGGTATACCGCGTAATCACCGCTGGCCACTGCCTGCTGCAGCGTCATTACCACATCGGGATTGTATGCGTGGTATTCCTGCCCGTGTACGTACTTGAGCAGGCCACCCTGTTCTATCGTCTTGCGCCGGGACCAGGCGCGCGCGGACAGATTTTTCTGGTCGTACTGCAGCTCGTCAAAGCCGCTACCCTGGATGCGCGAGGCCACACCACAGAACGCGAGGTCTACCACCTCGCTGGACAGTCCAACTGCCTCGAATAGCTGGGCGCCACGATAAGAACTGACCGCAGAGATACCCATTTTGGACATGATCTTCAGCAGGCCCTTGTTAATACCCTTGCGATAGTTTTTGTAACAGGTGCTGGGCTCCCCCAAAACTTCCCCGTAGCGAATCAATTCATCCAGTACGCTATAGGCCAGGTAGGGATAGATCGCGGTGGCCCCGAAGCCCAATAAACAGGCAATCTGGTGCGAATCCCGCGCACTGGCGGTTTCCACAACAATATTAGCGTCTATGCGCAGACCCTGGCGAATCAGGTGATGGTGTAGCGCACCAGTGGCCAACAAGCTGTGTATGGGCAACCGCTCCTTTGCTATGCCACGATCAGAGAGCACCAGAATAGTCTTCCCGTCGCGCACCGCCTGCTCCGCCGCGCTGACCATATCAATGACCGCCTGCTGCAGATGCGTATCCGCAGGGTTATAGGTGCAATCTATGTCGATAACTCTGAATCCCGGTCTGTCCAGTTGCATCAGGGTGGTGAACTTACCCTGAGACAAAACCGGAGAAGACAGCGTTACTCGATCCGCATGTTCAGGGCCCTCATGAAATACGTTCTTTTCCCCACCCAGATCGGTCTCCAGCGACATCACGATGGTTTCACGCAGGGGATCAATAGGCGGATTAGTGACCTGGGCAAACTTCTGCCGGAAATAGTCGTAAAGAGAGCGCTCATGGCGCGACAATACCGCCATGGGCGTATCGTCACCCATGGAGCCAACCGCTTCATTGCCCGACTCTGCCAGTGGTCGCAGCACCTGGTCGCGCTCCTCGAAGGTGACCTGGAACATTTTCATGTAATTATCGAGCCGTTCAGCCTCGATACCGGGGGTCATTTCCCCACCAAAAGTGCCCTCGATGCGCTGGGATTTTTCCTTGAGCCAACGCTTATAGGGTTGCCGAGCCTTGAGGCTGTTGTCGATATCTTCGGTCTGCAGCACTTCCCCGGTATGGGTATCCACCACTAGAATTTGCCCCGGCCCTACACGACCCTTGGCGATAACGTCCTCGTTCTTATAGCCGTGGGTACCGATCTCTGAGGCCAGGGTGATAAAGCCATCCTTGGTCTTGACCCAGCGCGCCGGGCGCAGACCGTTACGGTCCAGCAGACACACCGCGTAACGACCGTCGGTGAGCACTACCCCCGCAGGCCCGTCCCAGGGCTCCATATGCATGGAGTGGTATTCATAAAAGGCTTTAAGATCCGGGTCCATGGACTCGATGTTCTGCCAGGCAGGCGGCACCAGCATGCGCAGGGCACGCGGCATATCCACACCCCCGGTGAGCAGCACATCCAACATATTATCCAGGCTGGAAGAGTCCGAGCCGGTGCGATTGACCAGTGGTGCTATATCCGCGATATCAGGCAGCAGATCGGTCTTGAAACGCGCAGCACGCGCCTCGGCCCAATTGCGGTTGCCGTCAATGGTATTGATTTCACCATTGTGCGCCAACAGGCGAAACGGTTGGGCCAGCGGCCAACGCGGCATGGTATTGGTAGAAAAACGCTGGTGGAACACGCAGATGGCAGTTTCCAGACGCTGGTCATCCAGGTCCTGATAAAACCGTGGCAGATCTACCGGCATCACCAGGCCCTTGTACACGATGACCCGGCCGGAAAGGCTGCATATATAGAACTCTTCATCACCTTCATTGGCGATTTCAGCCTTGCGCCGGGCGACAAAAAGTTTGGTGGTGAGACTCTGCTCGCTACAGCCACTGGCATCGATGAACACCTGCTCTATAACAGGTAAGGTATCCAGCGCAATTTCCCCGCAGACGGAGCTGTCAGTGGGAACGGTACGCCAACCCAGGACTTTAAGACCCTGGTCTGTCAGCGCCTGTTCAGTGGCGCTGCGCGCCGCGGCAGCACGCTGTTCGTCGGTACTGAGAAAAATCTGGCCAACGCCGTAGTAGTCGCCCAGCACAACGCCAAAACACTCCTGTGCCAGGGTGCGCATGAACTGATCGGGCATTTGCAGCAGCAGGCCACAACCGTCTCCGGTCTTGCCATCAGCAGCGATCCCGCCACGATGGGTCATGCAGGTCAGGGACTCAATTGCCGTCTGCAACAGGCGGTGACTGGCGTCACCGGAGGTGTGGGCAATCAATCCAAATCCGCAATTGTCGCGGAATTCTTCAGGTCTAAATAGGCCTGCGCTCATAATCAGTCCAGAATAAGTAACAAAAACAATAAGTTAACGTGAAACACCCGGCGCCAAGGCTGTGCTTGGGCAAGAGGGGGAGGTCATTTTACACGCATGACCTGTAGTGGACAAACTGCAGTGTAATGGTGGACTCAGAGCGGGTGGCTGGCGCCTTCCAGCAATGCGACCAGTTCCATCTCAGACACGTCATCGACAATAGCGGCGGCACCAATGGCATCCAGCAAAACCAGGCGCATACGGCCGTCTATTACTTTCTTGTCGCGTGCCATATAACTGAGGAAGTCTTGGGCAGTCATATCGGCAGGGGCGGTGACTGGCAAGTGCATGCCGCGCAGCATTTCCCCGAGCTGCGCCACTTCCCTGGCATCAATATTCCCACGACGGGCAGACAACTCCATAGCCAGCAACATACCCGTGGCAACCGCCTCGCCATGCAGCCACTTGCCGTAGCCCTGGGCCGCCTCAATAGCGTGACCAAAGGTATGACCCAGGTTAAGAATAGCGCGGATACCGCCCTCACGTTCGTCCGCCGCCACCACCCGGGCCTTATTGCTGCAACTGCGCTCAATCGCTTCAGCCAATGCCGCTTCTTCTCTGGCCATCAGCCGCGGCATCTGTTGCTGCAGCCAACGATAAAAGGGCTCATCACAAATGAGTCCGTACTTGACCACCTCCGCCAGGCCTGCAGACAGTTCCCGCGCTGGCAAAGTGTGCAATGTATTGATATCAATCAGCACCGCGCTGGGCTGATAGAAGGCCCCGATCATATTCTTGCCCAACGGGTGGTTGACCGCGGTTTTGCCGCCCACGGAGGAATCTACCTGAGCCAGTAAGGTCGTGGGCACCTGAATGAAATTCACACCGCGCTGGTAGCAGGCTGCCGCAAATCCAGTGATGTCACCCACTACCCCTCCACCGACGGCAACAAAGGTGGTACTGCGATTGTGGTTGTCAGCCATCACCCGGTCAAAAATACCGGCGAAGGTTTCCAGAGTCTTGTACTGCTCACCGTCAGGCAACACCACCTCGCTGAGCAGTGCGCACTCACCCAGCGCTGCCCGCACCCGCTCCACATACAGCGGAGCCACCGTGTCATTACTGACAATTACCACCTGGGAACCACTCACATGTTGGCGCAAAAGCTGCGGGTCCAGCAGCAGGTCGCGTCCTATATAGACAGGGTAGCTGCGCTCGCCAAGATCCACGTGCAGGGTATGCATCAACAGGGACACGGCAATTCCTCGGGGTCGATTTAGGGGGAACTAATCATAACGCGCCGCTGTGGCGCTGTCTTTGTTTGCCGCTGACCTGCAGATGCAGGCGTTATACCCCGCACTCAGGATTCTTCGAGTAATTCCCTTACCAGACGTTGGGCTACGGTGCGTGGGCTGCAGGTATCGGTCTCAATGATGTGGTCGGCGATTTCACGGTACAAGGGGTCACGCTCAGTCATCAAATCGCGCAAAATCTGCTCCGGATCACCGTTTTGCAACAAGGGCCGGCGTCGATCCCGGCGCGTGCGCCTTACCTGTTCGTCAACCGTGGCATACAGATACACCACGTATCCGCGACCCGCCAGGGCCCGCCGGTTCTCTGGTCGCAATATCACACCGCCGCCGGTGGCCAGTACCACACCGTCCCACAGGGTCATCTCCTCCACCACCTGCTGCTCGCGAACGCGAAAGCCCTCCTCCCCTTCAACATCAAAAATCCAGGGGATATCGGCTCCAGTGCGTGCCTCGATTTCCGTATCGGTATCGACGAAACGCAACTTCAGGTGCTGGGCGAGGTACTTACCAATGGTCGTCTTGCCGGCCCCCATGGGGCCGACCAGAAATACTCTGTGCAGGGCTGGCATCGCGGCTTAGATAATCCTAGTCAAGCAGGGTATCAGCCAGGATCCGCGGCGTGATGAAGATCAGGGTTTCTGTCTTGGTGTTGGAGTTAACCTCATTGCGGAAGAAGGCGCCGATATAGGGGATGTCGCCGAAGAACGGTACTTTATTGATCGTTAGCAGCTTTTCCGTCTTGAATACACCACCCAGTACCACCGTCTCGCCGTTGCCCACAAGGACCTGGGTATTCAGCTCGGTAGTATCGATGGAGGGAATAAAACCGCCGCGACCACTGGGCACCAGATCACCCACCGAATCCTGGTTGATCCGCAAATCCAGCATGATACGGTCGTCCGGGGTAATACTTGGGGTCACATCCAGCTCCAATACCGCGTCTTTAAACGAGGTCGTGGTCTCTCCGCTGGCGGAGGATTCCTGGTAGGGAATCTCGGTACCCGATTTGATATTGGCCTGCTGCTTGTCGCCGGTAATCACCTTGGGCTGGGACACAACTTCACCGTCACCGGCGGCTTCCAGCGCAGATAACTCAGCGGTAAGGAACAGGTCATTACTGGTAAAGCCCACCGCGAAGCCACTGTTGCTGGCTACGCCCAGGTCTACCAACAGGGCGCCCGGGTAATCAAGAGTGGCCTGCGTACCATCAATCGCCGATTGGTTGAGGTTCACCACGTTATTGGTATCACCGGACACAGACACTACATTGTCGCCGTCACTATTCAGGTAACCGCCGCCCCACGTGATACCGAGGTTTTTGGTCAAGTCGGTTTGCGCTATCACGATACGTGATTCGATCATGACCTGGCGCACGGGGATATCCACTAACTCAATCAGGTCGCGAATCTCCGCCAGTTTCGCCGAGGTATCGGTGATGATCAGTGAGTTGGTGCGCGCATCAACAATGACTGAACCTCTAGGGGAGATCAAACGGCCGCCGTCTTCAGAACCCGCCTGGAACAGGGCGACCAGATCAGACGCCTTGGCGTAACGCACACGCACAAACTCTGATTGCAGGGGCGCCAGTTCAGCGATTTGCTTGTTGGCTTCGATTTGCTGGCGCTCACGCTCGGCGATTTCCGCCGCTGGAGCCACCATCAATACGTTGCCTACCTGGCGCTTGTCCAGCCCCTTGGTTTTCAGCACCAGTTCCAGCGCCTGATCCCAGGGAACGTTTTGCAGACGCAGGGTAATACGCCCGGATACAGTGTCACTGGCCACGAGGTTCAGCTCGGTGAAGTCAGCAATCAGCTGCAGCACCGCCCGCACTTCAATGTCCTGGAAGTTCAGCGAGATACGATCCCCTACGTAGGAGAATTCATTTGCACGCTTCTCTGCCTCTTTCTTGCTCAGCGGCTTAACACTGATTACGTACTCATTATCAGTCTGGTAAGCCAGGTAATCGAAATCACCAGTGGTCTTGAGTGTCAGCACAGCTCCGCGCTCGGTGGTTTTCACATCCACGCTGTCTACCGGCGTGGCAAAGTCCGTCACATCGTAACGACGCATCAACCGCTCTGGCACATTGGTATCCAGAAACTCAATATTGACGTTGCCAGCCTCACTGAATACGTTCACATCCACTGAGGGGTCGGTCAAATCCAGGGTCAGGCGCCCCTCGCCATCACCGCTGCGCTGGAACTTGAGATCCTGTATTTCAGAGACCACTTCCACCACCTTGTCCATGCTCCCGGGAAGCGTGTGTGGATCCGTGGTCTGCTTGGCATATTCCTGAGCACCGTCCTGACCCACTATCAGGTAGATGCTATTCCCGGATACACGCGTGCTGTAAGGCACCATTTTCACCAGATTCACCACCATGCGGGTGCGATCGCCGGACTCCAGCACTACCACACCAGTGGCATTGCCATAAGGCAGTGAATAGCGCTTGCGCTCAAGGGCACTGGTGGTATTGGGAAAATCGATAGCGATACGCGCAGGCTTTTCGATGGTATAGGACTTTAAGTCCGGCGGCGTTTCATTGAAATCCACGCGCACTTCAAACTTGCTGCCAGGTCGCGAACTGAATTCAATGTTGGTGACTGCCGGTGCGGCCTGCGCCAGACCAGACAGTATGCTCATTGCCAAGCCAGCAGCTAATGCCTGCAAGCTCTTCCCCCAGCGGTTCGTTCCATTCCCCACGGCCTTAATCCCCAGCTTTTGTTTTTTAATTGACATGGTAATCACCCATGACCTCGGCTTATATGCCGCTTAATTTAATGGTTCTCGGCCGTTCTACCCAGCCGTCCTGCGTGCCATCACTTACTATCTCTACCACGCCAACATAGGTGTCGGTCATTTCCACAATCTTGCCGTGACTGCGGCCCAGGAAATTCCCGAGGGTGACCCGGTGTACACCGCCCGCCGGATCCATAACCAGGGTCCAGTTTGCTTTGCCTCGCTCCAGGTTTCCTACCATGCGCAGCGAATCAAAGGTGAACTGCTCAAGGAATTCTTTGGGCCTGGCGTCATCAGGCTTGATCGCGCTGATCGCCTGCAACTGGGCTATCTCACGCACCTCGATAGGCCGGTCAAAAGGGCTACGCAGGGTGGTCGCGCTATAGGCAAATGCCTCATAGGCTTTGAACGTCGGTATCGGGGCAATAATGCCACCGGGGCGGGCGCGCTTCTCGGCCATAAAGGCGTCAAGATCAGCAAAGTCCCTGCCACCACAGGCACTGAGTGCCACTCCACAGAACGTTATCGATAACAGTGTACGTAGAAAGCGGCTCATGCTCAGGCCTCCCCGTCTTTGTAACGGTAGGTCTTGGCGATAATACTCATCTTAAGGTCATTGGCATTGCTGCCTTTAAGAGAGATATTGAAATCGTGCAGGGTCACAATACGCGGCAGGCCCGCCATGCCGCTGATGAAAGCGCCCAGGTCGTGGTAAGAGCCCGATGCGGATATCGCTATGGGCAACTCCACATAGAATTCCTTGGCACTTTCGCCCTTCAAATCAATCGAGGCTATATTCAGCCCGTTGAGCAACCCCTTGTTGGTGATATCTTCCAGTAAACCAGGCACTTCGGTTTCGCTGGGTAGTTGACTGACCAGGGCACCGAAGGACTCCTCCATCTCCACCATCTGCTGGCGATAGGCGTCCAGGTTAGCTGCCTGGAAAGCCTTTTTCTCAAACTCCTGCCTGAGCTTGACTTCTGTCGCTTCCACTTTTGCCAATTGCAGCTGCAGTTCCTCGATATGATAGTAGTAACCAGCCGCCAGAACTCCGCCCAGTAACACGGTAAAGATAATGCCTTTAATCGCCGCGGGCCATGAACCCACATTTTCAAAGTCCAGATCCCCGAGATTAAACTCCCGCAGAGAACGCATTGTGTCTTCAAATGCCATGCTTCAGCCCTCCCCCGAGTCTTCGTTACTCACCGCCGGGGCCTGCAACTTCACGGTCAAATTGAATTTGGTTGCCTGATCGCCGTAATCGGGCGCTGCCTGCACTTTGTCCAGATTGGGGCTTGCCAACCAGTCAGATGCATCCAGGCGGCGCATCAGGCTGGATACCCTGTTATTCGATTCTGCGATGCCGTTGATAGTAATGGTTTTAGCCTTGGTCTTGATGTTCGTATAGAACACGCCATCGGGCACGGTACGCACCAGTTGATCCAGCACACGCACGATGATCGGGCGATTGCCCTGCAGCTCCTGGATCACCCGCATGCGATCCAGCAACTGGTTACGCCGTTTCTGCAGGTCGCGAATCTCGGCGATAATTTTATCCAATTTCTTGATATTTTCGGTCAGGTAGGCGTTGCGCGCAGTCTGGTTTTCGATCTGGCTGTTGACGATTCTGTCCCCTAACAACACCAAACCGGCGCCCAGGGCCACAACCAATGCCAGAGACACCAGAAATTGCTTCTTGAGCTCCTG
>JAIBDN010000097.1 GCA_024686215.1 Gammaproteobacteria bacterium
ATGCCAGGTTGACACCAGGAGTGGATATGCCTGAAGCGGATGCCAATGTTGTAGAGCAGTTGCCGCGCAGTCGCAGCGCGCAGGAACTGCAGCTGATGATGCAGCTGAAGAAAATGCTGGACCCCGGCAATATTCTTAACCCGAATAAAATATTTGCTGCAGACAAAGTGGCTGCGGCGTGACAGCAATTAACCTGGTACTGGAGAAGTTTCAATGAATGGAGCAGAGAGCCTGCTGACTACACTCACCGCGAACGGCATAGAGGTGTGCTTTACCAATCCGGGTACATCGGAAATGCATTTCGTTGCCGCGCTGGATGAAGTGGAGGGCATACGCTGCGTGCTATGCCTGTTCGAGGGCGTATTAAGTGGTGCCGCCGACGGCTACGCACGCATGGCGCGCAAACCCGCCTCTACACTGCTGCACCTGGGCCCCGGCCTGGGAAATGCCCTGGCCAATATACACAACGCCAGGAAGGGCGATATTCCGATGGTAAACATCGTGGGTGATCACGCGACTTATCACCTGGAATACGATGCGCCGCTGACCGCAGATATCGAAGGGATTGCGGCGCCCGTATCCCATTGGGTGTACACCTCAAAGCATGCGGATGATATTGCGCGCGATGCCGCCGAGGCCGTGCGTCAGGCGGGTATTGGTCAGATCGCGACACTGATGCTGCCGGCGGATGTGTCCTGGGGTGATAACAGCAATGGCCCGGAGGGTGCGGTGACTGTCGCTCCCCCTGCCACCGTCCCCGCAAGTCTTATCGACGAGGCTGTAGCCCGGCTGCAATCGGGCAAGAACTGCATGCTTATGATCGGTGGTCGTGAGGTGGACAGCAATCGCGGGCTGATGCTCAGCCGCATTGGCAAAGCCTGCGGCGCACGGGTGGGTACTGACACCTTTCCCGCACGCGTGGCGCGTGGCGCGGGCACTGCCGTACTCGAGCGCCTGCCCTATTTGGCAGAGCTTGCCATCGACAGCATCAAGGATGTTGAGGAACTTATCCTGATCGGCGCCAAGGCGCCGGTATCTTTCTTTGCTTATCCCAATGTGCCCAGTGCTATCGCTGCCGAGGGCTGCGAGCAACTCCGTTTAGCCGGCCCCAATGATGATATTGACCAGGTGCTGGAGACGCTGCTGGAACGCCTGGATGCTATTGATGTGGAACCTGATGTACAACCGCTGGAAATACCCGAACCTCCCAGCGGAGATCTGGACGCCAATTCAGTGGCGCTGTCACTGACCCATTACCTGCCTGAAAATGCCGTGGTGGTAGACGAAGCAATTACCAGTGGTCTGGCGATTTTTCCGTTGTCTGTCACGGCCCAACCCCATGACTGGCTCAACCAGACCGGCGGCAGCATCGGTTGGGGCCTGCCGGCAGCGGTGGGAGCTGCGATCGCTTGCCCCGAGCGCAAAGTGGTATGCCTGGAAGGGGACGGCAGTGCCATGTACACCATTCAATCCCTGTGGACCATGGCCAGGGAGAACCTGGATATCACCGTGGTGATATTCAATAATCGCAAATACAGTATTCTGGAAATGGAATTTGCCCGCACCGGTGCCCGCGGTGGTACTCCTGGCCCCAAAGCCGCCAGTACGCTGGATATCAGCGGCCCCGACATGGATTTTGTGGCGATGGCGCAGGGCATGGGGGTGCAAGCTTCCCGCGCAACGACTGCCGAGGAGTTCAATCGGCAATTTGAGCAGGCCCTGCAGGTCAGCGGGCCGTGCCTGATCGACGCTATTGTGCCTACCCTGTTTTGAGCACTGTTGTTGAAAAAGTGGAGAAAAGCAAAGTTTCCAGGGCCAGTTGACTGGTTAGGGCCCGATCCTGCTGCTAGGATAATTAGCCCACCATGAAACAAGGGTGCGATAACAATGTTTGAACGCAATAAAAACAAGCCGTCGGCTGCTGCGCCGCCGGCGCGAGAGCCGGCTGCAGCAACACCGTCAGTCCCGCTAAGCCGGGAACCAGTAACGACGAGGAGTGACGCGATGATTGGACCCAGTATTGTAATCAAAGGCACCGTCAGCGGCGATGAAGACCTGCTGGTGCAGGGCAGGGTAGAGGGCAGTATCGATCTCGGTGCCCACGAGGTATCTGTCGGTCAATCCGGCCGCGTGACCGCTGATATCAATGCCAATGTGGTCAAGATCGACGGTGAAGTCACCGGTGATATCAGCGGCAATGAAAAAGTGGTGATCTCCAAATCAGGTAACGTGCGTGGCAATATCGTAGCGCCGCGGGTTACTCTGGAAGACGGCGCCATCTTCAAGGGCAGTATCGATATGGACCCGGGTGAAACTGTAGCCAATAAAGTTTCCCTGGCCTCAGCGCGCAGTGCGGAAGGTCCAGCGGAAGATCTGGCCGGTACGCCGCTGGGGCAAAAGAGCGGTTAGTTAAAACCCATGCCGTTGTAATAGCGGTCGACGGAACACCTATTCCATGATCGAGACGCAGTCCTCGCAACTGCTGCCGGCCCTGTTTACGCATTTTGATCCCCAGCAGCGACTGTATGTGTTGCACCTGGGTCCGGCCATGCCTGAGACCGTGGACTTCTTTTCCGGTTATCGCTGTAAACTGTTCTTCGTTGACCTGTTTACGGAATTGCCGCTAGTCGCGGAAGAGGGCGGGCCGGATTTAGTGCAACAGTTTCAGGGCTTGCTGGATTTTCCCGAGGGCACACAGTTTGACATCTGCCTGTGCTGGGACCTGCTCAATTTTCTGGATGCGTTAGCGATATCCGCATTACAGGAGGTATTGCTGCCCTTCCTGCATCGCCAGAGCAGGATCCATTGCTTCGCCGTTCACAACCCGCGGGTGCGCCCCGCGGACCGCACCTACGCCATCCGCCAGCAGAATGAGTTCGTGGTACGCGAGCGTGTGGAGGAATTGCCGGGTTACACCGGTTATGGCCAGGGGCAGTTGAAAGATCTGTTGAGTGGCTTTAAATTTGAGCGTACTGTTTTGCGCTCAGACAAACGTCTGGAAATGCTACTGAATATCAAGTCCTAGCACTCGAATTGCAGCGGGTGCAGATAAGCTAATTGAGAAAATACTATGTCTGAAATTACTTTTTCCAGCGAGGAGAAAGCGGTGCTGGTACAGAAGCTGAAAACCTATTTCGAGCAGGAGCTGAATCAGGAGATTGGGCAGTTCGACTGTGAGTTCTTACTGGATTTCATTGCCAGTGAACTGGGTGGAGCTTTTTATAATAAGGGTCTGAGCGACGCGTTGACCATTGTGAACACCCGCATGGAAGACATCGCGGACGCTTTGTATGAGATTGAAAAGCCGGTCAGCTTTTTTGATAAACGCTGAACAATGGCGCGGGTGTCAGGCGGCGTTGTGCTTTTGTTGCTGCGATTGTGCAACGTGCTCCTTGAGTATCGCGCCAATATCCTGCGGCTGCCGCAGGCGCTTCACCAGTTCAAATAACAGCGAGGCCTGGGGGAAGTAACTGCGCAAATAGACCAGCCATTGCTTCAGGGGATTGCCCGCGTGGCCGCCGTCGTAGTGCTCTAATTGCAATTCGAAGAAGCGCAGTAATAGTGGTGCGATGTCAGGCCAGTACAATGAGTCAACGGCTTCGCCACGATGGGCTGCGCTTATCAATCGAGGCAGGTCAGGGCGGCACAAAGCGCCGCGCCCCAGCATCAAATCATCACAGCCACTAATTTTGCGACAGCGCAGGGCATCAGCGGGATTCCATATATCACCGTTGGCGATTACCGGAATCGATATAATTTCTCTGGCGGCAGCTATGTCCTCCCAGTAGGCCGGGGGGCGGTAGCCGTTGCGCTTGGTGCGCGCATGTACGGTGAGCTCGGTGGCGTTTGCCGCTTGCACTGCGCGCACGATGTCCAGAAAGCGGTCCTTGTCCTCGTAGCCCAGCCGGGTCTTTACCGTGACGGGCACATTTGCGGGTACTGCGCGACGGGCAGCGGCGGTAATGTCGTGTACACGCTGCGGGTCCTTGAGGATGATAGAGCCACCGTCGGAACGGTTTACGGTTTTGGCGGGGCAGCCGAAGTTGAGATCAATGCCAAGCGCACCAAGCTCGGCAGCGCGTGCCGCGTTCTCCGCCACCACCTGAGCTTGGCCGCCCAGTATTTGCACATACACGGGTACGCCAGTGCTGGTAGTACCACCGTGTTGCAGTTCCGGGCATAAGCGGTGAAAGACCCGTGGCGGCAACAGGCGTTCGCTGACCCGCACAAACTCGGTGACACAGCGATCCACGCCGCCCAGTGAAGTGAGCAGCTCGCGCATGGTGTGGTCGATTACGCCCTCCATAGGGGCGAGCATCAGTCGCATGGTGATTCCGGGGACCCGTTTCTCAAAAGCGGCGATTATACAGCGCAATGCCGCATTGGTGGCAATACCCGTGTGCGCTGAGCTTTCGGGGCAATAGCTATGAGCGCTGCGCTGTAGATGGGTGGTGCACTGGAGCAGTCCGTCAGGTTTGCGACCCCGCCGGCCAAATAGTTGATTTGAGTCGGGGTAACTGCAGGCAGGGGGGGTATAATTTATTCCTTAAAAAAACGCAAAGGGGACGCTGGTGACGCGAATTTTTCTGGGATTGTTGCTGATGCTAATGGTGGGGCAGGTGAGGGCGGAAAGCTGCGTCTTTCCTGCCCACGACCTCACTGCTTTACCCGATACAGGTGGCGCTCCACTGGAAGTGGATCTTCACCTGTATTTGAGTGACCTCAATGAGATTCACGACTCCAAACAGAGCTTTGTGAGCGACGTGTTTATACGCGCCCAGTGGCAGGACTCGCGTCTGGTGCACAGTGCCACCGAGCCCTGTTACGTTGAGGAAACTGACATATGGACACCGCAACTGCAAATGTTGAATCGGCGCTCGGTAGAGCGGGTTCGGGCGCCGCAGTTTTCGGTTACGCCGGATGGCGAGGTATTGCAGCTCGTGCGCGTTTATGGCGATTTTAGCTTTCGTGC
>JAIBDN010000113.1 GCA_024686215.1 Gammaproteobacteria bacterium
GCCTGCGTAGCGTCGACTATCTGCTCTATCGCGGGGGCGAAGACCCGAATCACGGTGTACGCTATACCCCTGTGTCCCTGGTAAACCTGGCTACTCGCCTGGAGTGCCCCGTGACGCCCCAGGCCCTGCAGTCTGAGGTTTATGGCGTCGCCGGCATCGGTCAACCAGGGCAGTTTTTTGATAGTCTGAAGGAACAGGGATTTGTCGTGGAAGAGCATGTTTTCGTTGATCACCATGTTTTCCGCGCCGAAGATTTTACCAGACTGTCGGCCAAGCCGATTATCATGACGGAAAAAGACGCGGTAAAATGCGCGGACTTTTGCGGCGACAACGCCTGGTATCTCAAGATTAACGCACTGATTCCACAGCCACTGCTGCAGTCGGTTGCCGCACTGGCACAGAACGCCGGGGAGTAGATCAATCATGTCTTTTACCGTAGTAATTCCAGCGCGTTACGGATCGACGCGTTTGCCCGGTAAGCCGCTACTGGACATAGCCGGCAAACCCATGATTCAACGCGTTTGGGAACAAGCCAGCAAAAGCAGTGCGGATAGGGTGGTCATCGCCACGGATGATGAGCGGATATCACAGGCGGCAGAAAGCTTTGGTGCGCAGGTCTGTATGACCTCCAGCGGACATCCCTCAGGCACTGACAGGTTACAGCAAGTGGTGGCCGATCTGCGACTGCAACTCGATCATATCGTGGTCAATGTACAGGGCGATGAACCCCTGATACCCCCGGGGGTTATCAACCAGGTTGCAAACAATCTGGCTCAAAATAGCAGCGCCGGTATTGCGACACTCTCCGAGGCGATCACTGAACTGGAAGAATTACTGAATCCGAATGCTGTCAAAGTGGTCAGCGACCAACGCGGATTTGCTCTTTATTTCAGCCGCGCGGCAATTCCATGGCCCAGGGAGCATTTTGCGGCATCCTCGGCCAGCAGCCTACCTGCAGGAGAGTGGCATCGCCATATTGGAATCTATGCCTATCGCACGGCGTTTTTGCACCGGTTTATCAAGTGGCCTCCCGCTGCCCTGGAGGAACTCGAACAACTCGAACAACTGCGAGCTCTGTACCACGGTGAACGAATTCATGTGGCGAGCGCCTGTGAAGCTGTTCCGGCCGGAGTCGACACTGAGCAGGATCTGGCGGCTGTCCGGGCGCGACTTGCAACGGAGGAATAACCAGTGATAGTCCACTCTAAGCGCTGCGTTTTATTCGTCTGCCTGGGCAATATCTGCCGCTCGGTCCTGTCGCGGGAGTGGCACCGTGCAGATAACCAGTGACGCCTCTTTACAGACGCGCAATACCCTGGCTCTGTGCGCCCACAGCCGCGCGCTGGTTAGTATTGAAAGCGAGAATGCGTTGCGCGAAGCCCTTGCCTGGGCGCGCGCCAACAGCACTGCCGTCACTGTTTTAGGGCATGGAAGTAATGTGGTATTCGCCGGAGACCTGTCTTCCATGGTCCTCGTGCAGGCCACCCGTGGCAGGCACTGCCTGGACGATGATGGCAGCCACGTTCGATTGCGGGTCGCGGCCGGGGAAAATTGGCATCATCTGGTGGAGTGGACCCTGTCAGAGGGGTATTTCGGCCTGGAAAACCTGGCGCTGATACCGGGCACTGTGGGAGCGGCACCGATACAGAATATTGGTGCTTACGGTGTTGAGCTGGGCCCTTTCATGGAAGCAGTCCACGCGCTGCGCATTGACAGCGGCGAGGCGGTAACACTGTCGAGTGAGCAGTGTGAGTTTGGCTACAGGGACAGCGTATTCAAGCATCGCCTGCGTGATCAACTGGTCATCACCGCCGTGGATTTACGATTGCCCAGGGTTGCCAGACTGCAGCTTGGCTATCCTGCCCTGGCCAGTGCGCTGGCGTTGCGGTCAGAACAGGAAATTTCAGCCCGGGATGTCTTTGAAACAGTTGTCAGTATTCGGCGAAGCAAGTTACCCGACCCTGCCGCTATACCCAATGCCGGCAGTTTTTTCAAAAATCCTGTGTTGCAGAAACAACAGGCCGCAAGGCTAAAGGCGCAATTTCCCGACCTGCCTGTGTACCCGCAAGCCGATGGGCGCGACAAGATTCCCGCGGCCTGGCTGATTGAATATTGCGGATGGAAAGGTCATCGGGAAAATGGTGTCGGGGTGCACCCTGACCATGCCCTGGTGCTGGTAAATTATGGCGGGGACAGCGGGGCTTGCCTGCTGCAACTCGCCGATCGCATTGCCGTTACCGTGCGCGATACTTTCGGCATCACGCTGGAAATTGAACCTCGGGTATACGGACAGTGCAATGGGTAGCTTTGACGCCCCGGCCTTTCTGAAATCGCTTACCACCCGCCCTGGTGTTTACCAGATGTACGGTGAAGACGGTAAGTTACTCTACGTCGGCAAAGCCAAAAACCTTAGAAATCGTGTAAGCAGTTATTTCAGGGCCAGTGGGCTGGCAGCCAAAACAATGGCACTGGTCGCGCGCATCGATGATATCCAGGTCACGGTGACATCGACTGAGGTCGACGCGTTACTGCTGGAACACAATCTGATCAAACAACAACAGCCGCCTTACAATATTTTACTGCGCGATGATAAATCCTACCCCTACATTTTTCTTTCCAGCGAGGATAGGTTTCCCAGACTCAGTCTTCATCGCGGCGCCAAGCGTAAAAAAGGACATTATTTCGGGCCCTACCCCAGCGCCGCCGCAGTACGCGAGTCGCTGCATTTCATGCAGAAGGTCTTTAAGGTACGCCAGTGCGAGGACAGTTATTTTCGCAATCGCTCTCGGCCTTGCCTGCAGCATCAGATAGACCGCTGTTCAGCCCCCTGTGTCGAGCTTGTCAGCGATGAGGATTATGCGACCCAGGTGGAAAGTAGCAGTTTGTTCCTGCGGGGGAAGTCGCAGGAGTTAATGTTGCGCCTGGCCGACGACATGGAAAAGGCAGCGCGGGAACTCGCCTACGAAAAAGCGGCAATCTACCGTGACCAGATCAGCCAGTTACAGCATGTTCAGGCCAGCCAGGGCATAGAGGGTGTAAGCGGCGATCTGGATATCATGGCCGCGGCAGTGCACGGTGGCCGCGCTTGTGTGCAGGTATTGTTTGTGCGGGGCGCGCGGGTGCTGGGCAGTAAAACCTACTATCCGCCACTGAAGCTGGACGAGAGCCCTGCAGAGGTCCTCTCGGCGTTTCTTCCGCAGTATTACCTGGCGGGTGTGCGCCCCTTGCCCGGCGAAATTATCCTGAACGAGCCACCCGACGATCTGGAGACCCTTGCCGCGGCATTTTCGGCGCAGTCGGGGAAAAAGGTTCAGCTGCGGTGCCGCGTCAGGGAAGCCAGAGCGCGCTGGCTGCAATTGGCCCAGCAGACCGCAGAGACCAATTTACAATCTCACCTGGAAGGACGCAGCACGGCGCTGGCTCGCCTGCAGGCTTTGCAGGACACTCTCAAGTTGCCTGAACTTCCCCAGCGTATGGAGTGCTTTGATATCAGCCACAGCTCGGGAGAGGCTACCGTGGCGTCCTGTGTGGTGTTCGATCAAAATGGGCCACGAAAATCCGATTATCGAAAATTCAATATTGAAGGTATTATTGCCGGAGACGACTATGGTGCCA
>JAIBDN010000084.1 GCA_024686215.1 Gammaproteobacteria bacterium
GTGCCGCTCATGGGGCCACTTTACCGCAGTTGGTTGCCTGTCGCCCAGATGAGAGCCGTGATATTACCAATTAGGTGCTCCCTGGTGCCCCGATAAATCTGGGGAGACCACCTCTATTCGCCCGGTTAGGGCGGCCGCCGCCAGAAAATCTCTTTCCCCAAGGCCGATCGATTTCCCTATACTTCGCATTCCCTATTTTACGCAACACGGCGTAGCAAACTCAGCGAGGAAATAACGCATGGATCTTTCGAATAGCTCAGCAATAATTACCGGTGGTGGCTCTGGACTGGGTGAGGCGTGTGCACGTCATCTGGCCGGCCTCGGCGCGAAATGTATCGTTGTCGACCTGAATGAAGAAAAAGGCCAGGCGGTCGCCGCTGATATCGGCGGCCAATTTGTGAAAGCGGATGTATCCAATACCGAACAAGTACAGGCAGCGGTAGATGCTGCTGTGGCCCTGGCACCACTGCGCGCCCTGGTCAATGGTGCGGGCATAGGCAGCGCTGGGCGCACCGTTGACCGCTCAGGCAATCCCTTTGACCTGGAATCCTTTGAGATGGTGCTGCGGGTTAACCTGATTGGCACCTTTAACTGCATTCGCCTGGCGGCCGCCGCCATGTCGAAGCAGGAGCCTCTGGATGAGCAGGGGCAGCGTGGCGCCATCGTCAACATGGCGTCGGTGGCTGCCTTTGACGGCCAGATCGGGCAGTGTGCCTATTCCGCGTCCAAGGGTGGCGTGGTGGGTATGACATTGCCCATCGCCCGCGACCTTTCCGCATCGGGTATTCGCGTGAATACCGTGGCACCTGGCCTGTTTAACACCCCCATCTATGGCGAGGGTGAGGCTTCAGAAGCATTCAAGGCACACCTGGGTGCCAGCGTATTGTTTCCCAAGCGCCTCGGTTATGCCGCTGAGCTGGCATCTATGGTTGCCGAGTTAATTACCAACGACTACATGAACGGTGAAGTGGTGCGTGCTGACGGTGGTATTCGCATGCCGCCAAAGTGAGCATACAAGGGCCGCGCCCCTGCCTGCATGACGGGAAGCAACCCTGACACACTCACCGACAACAGACTATGACGTCATCGTGCTGGGTGGCGGTGCCGCAGGCCTGTTCTGCGCACTCACCGCCGCTCAGCGTGGCCGTCGTGTATTGGTTCTGGAAAAAGCCAACAAAGTGGGCAAGAAGATTCTCATGTCCGGCGGTGGTCGCTGCAACTTCACCAATCTGTACGTCAGTGCTGACAACTTTGTCTCGTCCAACCCTCACTTTTGTAAATCGGCTTTGAGTCGCTATACGCAGTGGGATTTCATCGCGATGGTAGAGCGCCATCAGATAGCCTATGAAGAACGCAAGCATGGCCAGTTATTCTGCATTCACTCAGCCAGGGACATTCTGGCCATGCTGATCACCGAGTGCGAACAGGCTGGCGTTGTGATCAAAACCAACAGCGATATCGCGCAGCTGCAGACACTGGAGGGACCGCCTGAGCCGCACTTTCAACTCGAGTTTATCCCGGACACCAAAGACGGGCACCAGCTGGAGCCCCTGACTTGTGAATCAGTAGTAGTGGCTACCGGTGCGCTGTCAATTCCCACCCTGGGCGGCAGTGGCAAGGGCTATACGGTGGCGCAACAATATGGCCTGCAGTTGGTGCCGCGGCGTGCCGGCCTGGTGCCCTTCATGTTCAGTGACGCGATGAAGCCCCTGTGTGAACGACTGTCAGGAACCTCTCTGGACGTTACAATCAGCTGTCACGAGCACGCCTTTACCGAGGCGCTGCTATTCACCCACAGAGGCATTAGCGGTCCTGCCATTCTGCAGATATCCAGCTACTGGCAACCCGGCGATGACATCAGCGTTAACTTACTGCCGGAGATAGACGCGGCCGCATTGCTGCTAGAGGCCAAGCAAGAGCATGGCGCCAGTCTTCTGAGAACCCTGCTGGCTGCCACGCTACCCAGGGCACTGGTGCTTGAGCTACAGGGTATATGGTGGCAGGATTGCGCGGAAAAGCCGCTGGCAGAATTCAGCGACCAACTGCTGACAGAAATTGGCAGAAAACTTAACGACTGGCGCCTGAAACCTTCCGCTACCGAGGGCTACAGAACGGCCGAAGTGACCCTGGGTGGCATTGATACAGATGGGATTAGCTCGAAAACCATGGAAGCAAAGCAGCAACCAGGGCTTTTCTTCGTGGGAGAGGTGGTAGATGTCAGCGGCCACCTGGGTGGGTTCAACTTTCAATGGGCCTGGTCATCCGGATATACGGCAGGTCTCCACGCCTGATCTTTGGATGCCACCGAGCGGGAGCAGAAACCGTTGTTACTGGGACATAATGCAACATGTTACGACTGACTGAAATTAAACTACCGCTTGAGCACTCCGAGGATGATTTACTCAGCGCAGCGCTGAGCAGGCTAGAAATCACCCGCGACCAGTTACAGGACTGCAGCGTATACAAGCGCAGCTACGACGCGCGCAAGAAGGACAACATACTGCTGATATATCAGTTGGATGTCAGCGTGGAAGAAACACTGGAGCAGGCACTGCTGGAAAAATTCGCCACACAACCTTTCTGCCGGCCAAGTCCCGATACCCGCTACCACTTTGTCGCACAGGCCAATGCAGATTTCCCCGCCCACCAGCAACAGCGACCAGTGGTTATTGGTTTTGGCCCCTGCGGGATTCTCGCCGCGCTATTGCTGGCACAAATGGGTTTGCGCCCTGTGGTGCTGGAGCGTGGCAAGGATGTCAGGCAGCGCACCAAGGATACCTGGGCATTCTGGCGCAAGCGCGAACTGAATACCGAATCCAACGTGCAGTTTGGCGAGGGCGGTGCCGGCACATTTTCGGATGGCAAACTGTATAGCCAGGTAAAGGACAAACGTCATCTGGGGCGCAAGGTCTTAACCGAGTTTGTTAAAGCCGGTGCCCCCGAAGAAATCCTGGTGCTGAGTAAGCCGCATATCGGCACCTTCAAACTGGTGACCATGGTCGAAAAAATGCGCGCTGAAATTGTGCGCCTGGGCGGTGAGATACGCTTCGAACAAAAAGTAGAGACGGTGCTTAGCGAACCCATCGAGGACGATGCCGGGGAGGCACTCGCACAACGCCAGATAGTGGGCGTGAAACTGGCCAACGGTGATACCGTGGCCAGTCGACATGTGGTGCTGTCAGTAGGGCACAGTGCACGGGATACCTTTGAGGCGCTGTTGCAACAAGGTGTGTACATGGAAGCCAAGCCATTTTCCGTTGGCTTTCGTATTGAGCACCCCCAGTCAGTGATCGACCGTGCGCGGTTTGGCAAGTTTGCCGGACACCCTATCCTGGGTGCAGCTGATTACAAACTGGTGCACCACGCCAGCAACGGGCGCAGCGTCTACAGCTTTTGCATGTGCCCCGGTGGCACCGTGGTAGCAGCCAGCTCGGAAGAAGGCCGTGTGGTAACCAATGGCATGTCGCAATATTCGCGCAACGAACGCAATGCCAATTCGGCGATAGTGGTGGGGATTACGCCTGAACAAGACTATCCTGAGCATGTATTGGCCGGGGTGGAACTGCAGAGACAGCTGGAATCACTGGCCTATGAATTGGGCGGCGGCGACTACAGCGCCCCTGCACAACTGGTGGGCGACTTCCTCAAAGACAAACCCTCCGTCGAACTGTCTTCTACCTCACCCTCATACCGCCCTGGCATTAAACTGGGGGATCTTTCCCAGGCATTGCCGGCCTTCGCCATTGCCGCCATCCGCGAGGCGATACCCGTCTTCGACAAGCAGATAAAGGGCTTTGCCATGTCCGATGCCCTGCTGACCGGCGTCGAGACACGCTCCTCTTCGCCCATTTGCATCAAACGTGGCAAGGACTTTCAGAGTATCAATACGCTGGGGCTTTACCCCGCCGGCGAAGGCGCCGGTTACGCCGGGGGCATTCTGTCGGCGGGAATCGACGGCATCAAGGCCGCAGAAGCACTGGCATTGGCATTACTGGGAGACCCTGACCCGCATGACTGACATCACTTTCTGGGGGGCCATTGCCTCACCCTACCAACTGAAAATGCAATCCCTGGCAGATTACGCGGGCTGCCAATGGCAGCGCTGGCCTGACCAGACCAACTCATTGAAGGCCATAGGTGCAGCGCTGCGCCTGAACCTGGCACGCCGCAAGCAGAGTGTTGCACGTTATCCAGGCCGGGATGCGCAACTGGATGAATATCCAACGGTCCCGTATTACACACTGGACGGGCGCAGCTTTTTCTACGACTCAACCGGTTTGGCCCTGCACCTGGATCAACTGAATTCCGGTCCACAGCCCTTGCTACCCAAAGACCCGGCGCTGCGCTTTATCTGCCAGTTAATTGACGAAGCCTATGATGAGTTCGGGCTGTATATGGTGCACCACAATCGCTGGGTCACCTCGGCTGCAACCAACTGCATGGGCGAGGTCACCAGCCGGGAGATGCGCAAGGTGCTGCCTCCGGGCTTGCGCCAGCGCATGGCACGCACGCTGCCCCAGCGTCAGGTGCGGCGCTGCCCTTACCTGTTCAGTGTTGCCCCCGATGGGTTTGATGCCGGGGTTTCACAGCAACTGACGCCACCGGCCAGGCCTGGCTTTCCACCTACCCACGATATCCTGAATAGTGCATGGCGCAGCTATTTATCGGCCATGGAGACGGTCTTACAGAATCAACCCTACCTGTTAGGTGAGCGCTTCAGCCTGGCGGATGCCAGTGCCTATGGCCAACTGAGTATGAATCTGATCGATGGCAGAGCCGCTGAATTAATAGAGCAGCTGGCGCCCACAACCTACCGTTGGCTGTGCGACATTCGCGATGGCAAACATATTGGCAGCACTGGCGATTTGTTCCTGAGCGAACACCTGCAGCCCTTACTGGAAATCATCGCAGAGACCTTCTCAGCACTGATGCGCCAGAACCAGGCCGCTTACCACCAGGCCCTGACTCAGGGACAATCGCTGTTTAATGAAGCCGCGTTTGATCGGGGCGAGGCACTTTACGATGGCACGCTAATGGACCAGCCCTTTCGCGCCGTGGTGAAAACATTCCAGGTGGTGGTATGGCGAGATGTCTGCACGTCCTGGCAGCAACTGGAAGACGCGGAGCGCAAGGCTGTGCAGTCAAGGTACCCAGTAGTCGCAGACACGCAGTTCACCACTACTGGCTAGGCCTGGGTCAGGCCGACCTACTACCCGCGTGGTGGCAATCCGTGCACCATGGTCAAAAATTCGAGCTTTGTGCCCGCGCGGCGGTGCTCCGAGAGCGCCTGGTACTCAGGGTCGGCATACCAGTCTTTGGCAACCTGCTCCGAGGGGAACGTGAATATAATCATACGGTCCTTGCGCGGCGCATCGCCTTCCAGGTGAATCGGCTTATCGTCAAAGGTGATAAAACTGCCACCGTACCTTTTAAGAATCCCGAAGAAACCTTTTTCATAGATGCGATACTCGTCAACATCTGAAACCGCCAGGTTTACCACTATGTATACTGGTACATCGCTCATGTTTTTTCTCTCTGTTTAAGTTTAATAATTATCTATCCGCGCGGCGTTGCAATTCAGCCCAGTGATTCAAGCCATGCCGCGACCGCCTCACCGATCTCCACGGGTGAATCTTCCTGGATGAAGTGCGTACCCTTGACCGTTACCTCGGTCTGGTTTGGCCAGCTGCGACAGAATTCCCGGGGCTTGCCGGTCAAGATGGAACCGGGCTCGGCATTAATAAACAACTTGGGCAGCGATTCATTGCTCGCCATCCATTGCCCATAGCTGTCCACTAAAGCGACCATATCTGCAGGTTCACCACTAATGGGTATTTGGCGTGGCCAGCTCAGGGTGGGCTGGCGGTCGTCCGGGGTGAGAAATGGCGCGCGGTAGTGCTGCATTTCCTCTTCACCCAGGCCGCGCATGACGGAACTGGGCAACACCGCATCCACGAACATATTACGCTGTAATACCATGTCTTCGCCTTTCTCGGAGCGGAAGCCCTGAAATATACCGCGGGCGCTTTCAGGCCAGTCTTCCCAGGTAACCGGACAAACAATACCCTCCATGTAGGCAATGCCACGCACAGCATCTGGATGCTGTTGCGCCCAGTAGAAGCCGAGACCGCTGCCCCAGTCGTGAATGACCAGCGTAACGTTAGTGGCGGCCCCTATGGCGTGCAACAACCCGTCCAGATAGTCGTAGACAGTGAGAAAGGTATAGCGTTCGGGGCCGTCACTGACCGGAAGTTTTTCTGAATCGCCCTGACCGATCAGGTCCGGTGCAATCACTCGCCCCTTGCCAGCGAGCTCAGGAATAACATTGCGCCACAGGTAGGAAGAGGTGGGGTTGCCGTGCAACAGCACAATCGGGTCGCCCTCACCCACTTCCACATAGGCGATTTTTTTGCCATTGACGTCCTGGTACTTCTTTTCATAAGGCATTGCTGCAGAGATCATCGTAATAACTCCAGGTTCTAGGATAGTGGTGTATCAGGTCGCGATACCCATAGGGGCATCACGTAGTCGAAAACAGTTTTCTGCATCAGGCACAGCTTGCTTAAGCGATCTGCAATGCATTACTAGGCAGTTTCAGCATAGTCGCGCCAGTAATATTGTAATTTTGGATCGCTCCAGCCTTGATAAATACTGTCCCAGTCGAAGCCCTCTATGCGCCAGCCATGATGCGGCTCAAAGTTCGAGGGGGATACTGGTGCACCATAATCACAAAAGCGGGTATCAATACTGATACGCACCGCGTCTTCAGTAGTGTTGGGCTCGGCCTTATGCACACAACAGGAATGGAAAATAATCACATCGCCCTGCTCCACATTGGATACATGCCAGGTGTTTTCATGGGCAAAGATTTCGCACTGCACTCCGCCAACACCCTCGGCTGAAAACACCTGCCTGACGCCATCCTTGTGTGACCCCGGCAGCAGCTTCAAGCGCCCCATACCCTCATGCACATCATGCAATGCCACCCAGATACCCGCCATGGTGGGGCCTGCCTGGTGGGAATGCGCGTCCTGATGGGGAGGCGTCTCAAAGCCAATTTTCCGCGGGCTGGCAATACGCCCCATTTTCATCGGATAGACGAATATCTTTTCCCCGGCAATGCTTTGCATCAGGCGCTGAGCGTCTTCCTGGTGAAAGAAATTGTGGAAGTCATACAGCGACTGCATCTTTGGATAAACCTCATCCCAGATAGGATCAGTCTCGAAAAACGGCTCGCCGTTCAGCAGGAGCTTCCCGCTGCCCTCGTTATAGTCAATGTGCGGTCGCAGCTGCTGCAGAAAAGCCTGCAATAAGCTGCTGCATTTGTCTGCGGCTATCGCTCTTTTGAAATACACGTAACCGTATTCCTGGAAACGCCGTCGCAGCACGCTGTGCTCTTCATCCACACGGGAAACGACTAGGGGCTGGTTTTCAGACATGGATATTCAATAAACCTTGTTGGAGACATTAAAGGCTGTGCGTCAGGTGCTAATCAAGCAACGTGAAATCGACTGGCCATAGTATAAGGAAAAAGGCCGGGCTAACAACAACCGGGAGCAGAAAGGACACTACAGCGCTGTGGTTTCCACATGCTCGATATGTTCCGGCTTTTGCCTCGCGGCGACCAGGCAACCAACGACAATGAGGCCCGTACCCAGCACCGTGGTAATCGTCAGTTCCTCGGAGAATACCAACCAGCCAAATAAAGCCGCCCAGATAAAGGCTGTGTATTCCACTGGAATGAGTATGTTCGCTTCTGCCCTGGCGTAGGCCCAGGACAACAGTAACACCGAAATAAGGCCGCATACCGCAGCAGCGATAAATTCGGGTAACAGAGCTAGCTGCGGCACCACCGCCCAAAAGGGTGCAAACACCAGGTAAATGGCAACCACCGTGGCATTCTGGAAAAAGGCAATCTCTACAGGATCGGCTACCAGTGCCTGTTGCCGCTGCAGGATCA
>JAIBDN010000076.1 GCA_024686215.1 Gammaproteobacteria bacterium
CGCCACCGTCGGGCGCGCCCCGCTATTGATATAGGGGGCGCTAATGTCGTCCTGCGGATCAAAGCTAAGCCGGGCGGATAAGCCGGGATCCTCAGCGACGATCCGCTGGTACTCTTCGGCGGCGCACTGTGGATTGTCGCGCAAGGCCTGAATTTCATAACTGGTACGCGCCCACAACTGCTGCAATCGCGCCCGGGAGTCCGCCAACAGCACCTGCTCGGCATCGCGCAGAAGAATCTGCTCACCGCTGACGGCGCGACCCAGCACATGGATGCAATCATCCAGTCCCAGCTGCGCGGCTCTGCCCAGCAATGGCTGCAGGTCCACATCCGCCAGCTGTAAGACAGCGCCAGCCTCTTCATTGAACAGGCCCGACAAGGCATTGCCAGGCAGGTGTTGCACATCGATTTCAAGACCGCAGTGCCCGGCAAACGCCATTTCCACCAGGGTAGCCAGTAAACCGCCGTCGGAACGGTCGTGGTAGGCCAGCAGGGTTTGACTCGCCAGCATTTCCTGTACCAGGGTAAAGAAAGCCTTCAGGTCAGCGGCGCTGGTAATATCCGCAACGCTATCTCCCAATTGGCCACAGGCCTGGGCCAGCGCGGAACCACCCAGCCGATTAGCGCCGCGGCCCAGGTCGACCAGGAGTAGCGTCGCGTCGCTGCGAACTTGCAGTTGCGGCGTTACTGTCAGGCGCACATCGGTGACTGGCGCAAAGGCAGAGACAATCAGCGACATGGGGGCCGTGACCGCCTTGTGTTCATCGCCATCCTGCCAGGTGGTGCGCATGGACATGGAGTCTTTACCCACCGGTATGGTAATACCCAGCTCTGGACAGAACTCCATGCCCACGGCGCGCACCGTATCGTACAGGGCCTCATCTTCAGCGCCGTAGCCGGCAGCGCACATCCAGTTTGCGGAGAGTTTGATATCACGTATATCAGCAATCGCAGCGGCCGCGATATTGGTAATGGCCTCAGCCACCGCCATACGCCCCGAAGCGGGCCCGTTGACCAGCGCCAACGGCGTACGCTCTCCCATGGCCATAGCCTCTCCGACAAAGGCGTCATAGGAAACAGTGGTTACTGCACAGTCCGCGACCGGCACTTGCCAGGGGCCGACCATCTGGTCACGGGTAACCATACCGGTCACCGTGCGGTCACCAATGGTGATCAAAAAGTTCTTGCTGGCGACGCTGGGCAACTGCAGCACGCGCTCGGCCGCAGACGCTACATCCAGCTCCATCTGCAGTGCCTGATGCGCAATCTGGGTGCGCTGTATCTCCCGGTGCATACGCGGAGCCTTGCCGAACAGCACAGACATGGGCAAATCCACCGGCGAGTTATCAAATTCGCTATCGCTCAGCGTCAGGTGCAATTCCTCCGTGGCCTCGCCCACTACAGCAAAGGGGCAGCGCTCGCGCTCGCAGATCGCCTGAAAACGCGCCAGGTTCTCCGGCTCCACGGCCATCACGTAGCGCTCCTGCGATTCGTTACACCAGATTTCCAGGGGAGACATACCCGGCTCATCATTGGGTACATTACGCAATTCAAAGCGACCCCCGCGGCCGCCGTCTTTCACCAGTTCTGGAAAGGCATTGGACAGGCCGCCTGCACCCACGTCGTGGATGAAAGCAATGGGGTTATCTTCACCCAGCTGCCAGCAACCATCGATAACCTCCTGACAACGGCGCTCCATTTCCGGGTTCTGTCGTTGTACCGAGGCAAAATCCAGGTCCTCGGCGCTCTGTCCGCTGGCCATGGATGAGGCCGCCCCACCCCCCAGGCCTATGAGCATGGCAGGACCACCCAGGGCGATCAGTTTCGCCCCGGGACGATAGTCTCCCTTTTCGACATGCTCTTTGCGAATATTGCCGTAACCGCCGGCGATCATGATGGGCTTGTGGTAGCCGCGCACCTCGCTGCCGTTAATCCCCGGCGCATCCAGCTCAAAACTGCGGAAATAGCCGCACAGATTGGGCCTGCCAAATTCGTTGTTAAAAGCAGCCCCCCCGATGGGTCCCTCCAGCATGATATCCAGCGCTGAAACAATACGCCCGGGCTTGCCATAGTTGCTTTCCCAGGGCTGTTCATAGCCGGGAATGTTGAGATTGGACACAGAGAAACCGTTGAGCCCCACTTTTGGCTTGGAGCCTCGCCCCACCGCACCCTCATCACGAATCTCCCCACCGGAACCGGTGCCGGCGCCGGGAAACGGGGCGATCGCTGTGGGATGGTTGTGGGTTTCCACCTTCATTAACAGGTGGATATCTTCCTGTGAAAAGCTGTATTCGCAGGTTTCCGGGTCGGGATAAAAGCGCCCTGCCAGGTGGCCACTGATCACTGCGGCATTATCGGAATAGGCTGAAAGCACATTCTCTCCGCCGCGCTCGTGGGTATTGCGAATCATCTTGAACAGCGAATAGTCCTGCTGCTGCCCATCTATACTCCAACTGGCATTGAATATTTTGTGGCGGCAGTGCTCCGAGTTGGCCTGGGCGAACATCATCAGTTCCACGTCGTTAGGGTTGCGCCCCAGTTCTCGAAAACTGTCTACCAGGTAGTCGATCTCGTCTGCGGCCAGCGCCAGTCCCAGCTGGCGATCCGCCGCCACCAGAGCATCGCGCCCCCCATTCAGCACATCTATGGACGCCATAGGGGTCGGGGAGGCATGACTAAACAACTGCTGTGCCGCAGCCAAGGTATCAAACACCGACTCGGTCATACGATCATGGAGTAGCGCCAGCACAGCCGCATGCTGCTGTGCACTGAGCTCCGTCGGCAAGGCCAGATACCAGGCGATGCCGCGCTCCAGCCTGGCGACCTCATGCAGACCACAATTGTGAGCTATGTCCGTGGCCTTGCTGGACCAGGGGGAGATAGTACCGGGCCTCGGCACCGCCAATGCCAGAGTCGCTGCCGCCAGGGTGTTGTCTTCAGTATTGGACGTCGCTGGGCCATAGCTGAGCAGACTGGCGAGAGTCGCCTGCCGCTCGTCATCCAGAGACGCAGAGAGTTCAGCGAAATGCACGTATTCCGCATGCACCAGTTCGATGCCTGGATGGATTACAGAGAATTTTTGCACCAGTTTATCAATACGAAAAGCCGACAAGGCCGGGGCGCCGCGCAGGGTTAGCATGCTCAGGGAAGCTCCAGGAGGAGGTGTTTTTCAAGGGGCGACATTGTACTGTATTTCAGCTCAGCCCGTTAAGCGTGATTAGCCGAAAATAGCGCAGATTGCCATGGTAATTGTGCGCTTCGCACTGGCGTGCAGCGGCAGCTAGAATAAAGCGCATGCAACGCCTGCTAACTACCCTCACCCTGGCCTGGCTGATTATGCTGGGTGGATGTTCTCAACCGGACAGCCTGGAGCGCATCCAATCCCGGGGCGAGCTTGTGGTCATAAGCCGCAACAGTCCCACCACCTATTATCTGGACAAGACGGGGCCCACCGGCTTTGAGTATGCACTGGCGGGATTGCTTGCACAGGAACTGGGGGTCAAGTTGGAGATGCGACCGGCTTTCAGCCTGGATGGGATCTTCGAGACCCTGCAGCGCGAAGACGCAGATTTCGCCGCAGCAGGCCTTACCTTGACCGGGCAACGGCAGGCACTGTATCCCCATTCCGCGTCCTATTACGAACTGACACCCCAGGTGGTCTATCTGGCGGGCACCTATCGGCCGCGCGAAACGGCTGACATAGAAGATATGTCTATCGTGGTGCTGGCCGGCTCCAGCCACGCGGAGGCATTGCGCGCGCTAAAACAGGGCGGGATGCAGAACCTGACATGGCGCGAGATCGCCGAAGTCGACTCGATGGAGTTGCTGGACCTGGTCAACGCCGGCACTGCGCAGCTGGCTATTATCGACTCCAATGAATTCACCGTACAACAAAGCCTCTTCCCCAGGCTGAAGCGCGCTTTTGATCTGGGTTCGGAGCAGGATATGGTGTGGTATTTACCCCCCACCGGCGATAACCAACGCCTGCTACAGAGTATTGATACATTCATTGACCAACTGCAGCGTGACGGCACGCTTGCAAGTCTGCACGAGGAATACTTTGCCAATACCACCGGTGTCTCACGCATCAGCTCACACACTTTCACCCGCAATATGCACAAGTTACTCCCCCCTTACCGGGAGCTGATCAAGCGGGTGGCCGCTGAGTACCAGATGGACTGGCACCTGCTGGCTGCTGTCGCCTACCAGGAATCGTACTGGAATCCCCTGGCAACCTCCCCCACCGGCGTGCGCGGCATGATGATGCTGACCCTGCCGACAGCCAGGGAAATGGGCGTTGATGACCGCCTGGACGCTGCACAGAGTCTGCGTGGCGGAGCCAGGTACCTGAAGAACATCAAACGCCGCCTGCCCGGTGACATCCATGAGCCGGATCGCACCTGGCTGGCCCTGGCTGCCTACAATATTGGTATGGGACACCTGGAAGACGCCCGGGTTATTACCGAACGACAGGGCGGTGACCCACACCTGTGGCGCGACGTCATAAAAGCATTACCACTACTGCAAAAAAGTAAGCACTTCCAGAATACCCGCTACGGTTACGCCCGCGGCCTGGAGGCAGCCACTTATGTGCAGAATATCCGCCACTATTACAGCATACTGGAGTGGCAGGATATCCCGGAAAACAAGGCCTTACCGCCAATGCGCGCGGAAGATTACCTGCCTGCGGCAGTAAGTAATGTCAGTTTATTAGCTTTATAAAGCGCAGCCGCAGCGCACTGCCTGTTGGCACCAGGCTAGCGCCGCGCCTTAAAAAATGCCTGTAAGCGAGCACTGCTATCCTCTGCCAACACGCCACCCTGCCACCTGACGCTGTGGTTGTAGCGCGGCTCATCCAACATAGTGCAGGTGCTGCACACCACACCGGCCTTGGGCTCCCTCGCAGCAAATACCAGTTGTGCAATACGCGCGTGAATCATTGCACCGCAGCACATGGTGCAAGGCTCCAGGGTCACATAGAGGGTGGTGTCGGGTAAACGGTAATTGGCGGCAACACGCGCGGCATCACGCATGGCGACAACCTCCGCATGGGCAGTCGGATCCTGCGCGGCAATCACCTGGTTCCAGCCCTCTCCCAGCAACTCGCCCTGATACACCACCACGGCACCAATGGGGACTTCACCCTCGTTGCCGGCACGATCAGCCAGGGCCAGTGCTCGGCGCATCCACTGCTCGTGCTGTTGCAGCGACGCCCCCACAGCTACTCCCACT
Organism: Gammaproteobacteria bacterium; assembly: GCA_024686215.1. Taxonomy (GTDB): domain Bacteria; phylum Pseudomonadota; class Gammaproteobacteria; order Pseudomonadales; family Halieaceae; genus JAACFI01. The sequence goes on from JAIBDN010000076.1 coordinate 5,232, forward strand.
CAATGGTGGCAGGCGGCTTGCTACTGATATCGTAGGTTACGCGCGATACACCGGAGATCTCATTGATAATACGATTGGAGCAACGCTCCAGCAGTTCATAGGGCAGGTGTGCCCAGCGTGCCGTCATAAAGTCGACAGTCTCTACTGCACGCAAGGCAATGACATACTCGTAGCGGCGCCCGTCACCCACCACGCCCACTGATTTCACCGGCAGAAACACGGCGAAGGCCTGACTGGTCTTCTGGTAATAATCTTCCCGGTGCAGTTCCTCAATGAAAATGGCATCGGCCAGGCGCAACAAATCGGCATATTCGCGCTTTACTTCACCTAATATACGAACACCCAGCCCCGGCCCGGGGAAGGGATGACGGTAAACCATATCGTAGGGCAGACCCAGTTCCAGCCCAATCTTGCGCACCTCATCCTTGAACAGTTCACGCAAGGGCTCTACCAGCTCGAAACTCATATCGTCCGGCAGGCCACCTACATTGTGATGCGACTTGATCATATGGGCTTTACCGGTTTTGGCACCCGCTGACTCAATCACGTCCGGATAGATGGTGCCCTGGGCCAACCATTTCACCCCGGTGAGTTTTACCGCTTCCTGATCAAATACCTCAACGAAGGTGTTACCAATGATCTTGCGCTTTTCCTCAGGGTCGGACACACCTACCAGTTTATCCAGGAACAGATCCTGGGAATCACTGCGAATCACTTTGACGCCCATATTGCGCGCAAACATGTCCATCACATGATCACCTTCATGCAGGCGCAGCAAACCGTTGTCGACAAATACACAGGTGAGCTGATCACCAATCGCGCGGTGCAACAGCGCGGCCACCACCGATGAATCCACGCCACCAGACAAACCCAGCAACACCTTGTCACCACCGACCGTGGCCTTTACCCGCGCGATGGCGTCTTCCACGATATTGGCTGCCGTCCACAGGGCTTCACAACCGCACTGTTCCAGCGCAAAGTGTTCAAAAATACGCTTACCCTGCAGGGTGTGAGTCACTTCTGGATGAAACTGGATGCCATAAAAGGGCTTCTCTTTATGGGCCATACCGGCAATAGGACAACTCTCGGTTTCGGCAATCAGCTCAAAATCTTCGGGGAGTTCCACCACCTTGTCACCGTGGCTCATCCACACGTCCAACAAGGCACTGCCATGATCATCAATATGATCGCGAATATCGTGCAGCAGTCCGTTATCGGCGACCAGCGTTATCTGGGCATAGCCAAACTCACTGATATTCGAGCCGGCGACCTTACCGCCGAACTGCTGTGCCATGGTTTGCATGCCGTAACAAATGCCCAACACCGGCACGCCCAACTCGAAAACACAGTCCGGTGCGCGGGGTGAGGCACTAGCGGCCACTGACTCTGGTCCACCAGAGAGAATGATTCCACGAGGGTTAAACTGGCGAATTTCCTCCTCGGTCGCATCAAAAGCGCGAATCTCACTGTAGACACCCACCTCGCGCACTCTACGCGCGATTAACTGGGTGTATTGGGAACCAAAATCCAGAATAAGTATTTTCTGGGAATGGATATCTGCACTCATTGTGTGTCCTGCTGGTTAGCGAACGGGGTAGTTCGGCGCTTCCTTGGTAATGGAAACATCGTGTACGTGGCTCTCGGACATTCCGGCAGCTGTGACACGCACGAATTCGGGAAGGGTACGCATGGCTTCTATATCGGCGCTACCGGTATAACCCATAGCGGAACGCACGCCACCCATCAATTGGTGCACGATCGCTGCAACCGGTCCCTTGTAGGGGACGCGACCTTCAATCCCCTCGGGCACCAGTTTCTCTGCACCTTTGCTGGCGTCCTGGAAATAGCGATCCGAGGAACCCTGGGTCTTGGACATGGCGCCCAGGGAACCCATACCGCGGTAGGCCTTGTAGGTTCGGCCCTGATAAAGCTCAACTTCACCTGGCGCCTCTTCGGTACCGGCAAACATACTGCCCATCATCACCGAATGCGCTCCGGCCACCAGGGCCTTGGCTACATCACCGGAGAAGCGGATACCGCCGTCTGCGATCAATGGAATGCCGCGGTTGCGCAGCGCTTCACTGACATTGGCGATCGCCGAAATCTGCGGCACGCCAGTACCCGTCACAATACGGGTGGTGCAGATAGAGCCCGGACCTATACCGACCTTAACCCCGTCAGCACCCGCATCGGCCAGCGCCACTGCCGCTGCCCCGGTGGCGATGTTGCCGCCGATTACCTGTATAGAGGGGTAATCGGCCTTGATCATTCTGACCCGCTCTATCACATTGCGTGAATGCCCGTGAGCGGTGTCCACGACCAACACATCGACCCCGGCACGCACCAGCGCCTCTACCCGGTTATCCGTATCTGGACTGGTGCCCACAGAGGCACCTACTCGCAGCTGCCCGTAGGAATCTTTACAGGCGTGGGGAAAACTTTCCGCCTTATCAAAGTCTTTGACGGTGATCATGCCACACAGATCAAAAGCGTCGTTCACCACCAGGATTTTCTCGATTCGATGCTGGTGCAACAAGCTCTGTACTTCCTGAAAGCCAGCCCCCTCCTTCACCGTCACCAACTTGTCCTTGGGTGTCATGATGGCTGATACCAGCTTCTGCGGGTTGGATTCAAAACGCAGGTCGCGTCGCGTCACAATTCCCACCAGGTCGCCGCCATCGAGTACCGGAACACCGGAGATCCCGTGTGCGCTGGTTAATGCTATCAGTTCGGTAATGGTGGCCGATTGCTGGATGGTAATGGGGTCCTTGACCACCCCGCTTTCAAACTTCTTGACCTTGCGTACCTGCTCCGCCTGCTCTTCCAGCGTCATACTCTTATGAATAATACCAATACCGCCTTCCTGCGCCATGGCTATGGCCAGGCGGAACTCGGTCACTGTATCCATGGCGGCGGACACCAGGGGTATATTGAGCTCGATCTCGCGGGTCAATTGCGTGCGCAGCGACACATCTGTGGCAATCACCTCGGAGTATCCCGGCAGTAGCAGGACGTCGTCGAAGGTAAGGGCTTCCTGGGCGATGCGCAGCATAGTTGGTATCTCCGGCTAGCGAGTTAGAGTTAAACGTGCAATTATAAATCCTTGGCCCACCCTAGGTAAACATAAGTTCCCTTGTCCAACCCCTTTGCCAACGATAATCCGCCGCAAACACTCAGTGTCAGCCAACTCAACCGGCAGGCCAGAACCCTGCTGGAGAGCCACTTTGATTTTGTCTGGGTAGAAGGTGAGATCAGTAACTTCGCCGCACCCGGCTCCGGGCACTGGTACTTTTCGCTAAAAGACGGCAGTGCACAGGTGCGTTGCGCCATGTTTCGCACCCGTAATCAGCGGGTAAAGTTCAAGCCTGAGAACGGCGACGCTATCCGCTTGCGCTGCCGCGTATCCCTGTACGAGGGGCGCGGTGAGTTCCAGTTAATCGTGGAACACCTGGAGCACGCCGGCGCCGGCGCACTGCAGGCCGCTTTCGAAAGGCTTAAAGAGCGCCTGCTGGCTGAAGGCCTGTTTAACCCGGAACACAAGAAGCCCCTGCCACAGAGCGTATCCCAGCTGGGCGTCATTACCTCCCCAACCGGAGCTGCAATTCACGACATTCTCACCGTATTGCGCCGCCGCTGCCCAGCGATCGCTGTATCCGTGCTGCCAGTGGCTGTACAGGGTGATGGCGCAGCCGCAGAGATCGTCGCCGCTATAGAAAGCGCCAACCGCTGGCACCGTGAGGGCAAGATACACCTGGATGCGCTTATCGTGGGCCGTGGCGGTGGCTCCCTTGAAGACCTGTGGGCTTTCAACGAGGAAATCGTCGCCCGGGCCATCGCCGCGAGTGAACTGCCCATAGTCAGCGCCGTGGGGCACGAAGTGGACTTCAGCATCGCTGATATGGTCGCCGACCACCGTGCCGCCACCCCCTCCGCCGCGGCAGAGCTACTCAGCCCCGATCAGCGCGAGTGGCAACAACGCCTGACGCAGATCGAGGCCAACCTGGTGCGCCTGATCAAGCGCAAACTGAGCGATGCCGCCACCGAGCTGGAGCACCTGCGCAAACGTCTCAAACATCCCGGGGCGCAGCTGCGCGAGCAGGCCCAGCGCCTGGACGACCTGGAACAGCGCCTGACCCAGGCGCAGAAAAATCTGCTGCAACGCCGTCGCAGCGAACTGGCGCTACTGGAAAGCCGCTTACAGGCCCGCTCACCCCTGCCCCGGGTGCAACAACTGCAGCGCGATACCGCTCAACTGCAGCAGCGCCTGGAGGCAGCGATGCAACACAAGCTGGCCCAGGCCGGCGACCGGCTGGCCCACCTGGCCCAGATGCTCGACTCGCTCAGCCCCCTGGGCACCCTGCAGCGTGGCTACGCCATCGTCACCGATAGCGCCGGCAAGGTCATCACCGATGCTTCAACGGTAGTAAAAGGTGACCTGGTAGAAGCGAGGCTGGCCAAAGGAAGGCTGGCTTTAACCGTAAGCGAAGCCTCAAGCGACCCAGAGCAAGTCTAGAACTACGCGGTAGCCGCCGCATCCCTCACCTGTGCATACCCCCGTTCAGTTGGAACCCCACGCCTTCAGGGGGTATGCACAGACGAGGGCTGCTGACACCTGACTTTGATGATGGACTTTACGAGACCGATCCCCAAAGCGGCACGATGCTAGCGGTTTCAGGTGCCGTTTACCCCCTGAGGGCGTGGGCTTCCAACCGAAAGGGGGTGAACGGCGCCTGGAACCGCGGAACCAATAGCACGAACAAAGGCTGCGGTAACAGTGGCAGAATTAACTAGCTCCCCGCTTTCGCGGGGATAATGAGATTCGATGAAGGTGAGGCCAGGCGGCCCGGGTTAGTACTTGGCAGGTAGCCGGGTATTGATGATGATGTGGCGGCCTTCAAAGCGGATGTACTCACCGATGGTGAGATCCTTGAGAATACGGGCCACCATCTCACGGGAGGCGCCTACACGGTC
>JAIBDN010000055.1 GCA_024686215.1 Gammaproteobacteria bacterium
CGGTGCCTTTGTACCCTATTTCACCCTGGGTGGTCTGGATACCCTGCCAACCGGCGAGGTAGTAAACCCCAATCGCCAGGTGATACCCGGGCTGTATGCCGCCGGCCGCACCGCTTGCGGCGTGGTGCGCAGGGCAGAGGGTTACAGCAGCGGCATGTCCGTAGGTGACGCCACGTACTCAGGGCGTATGGCCGGCAAGCGGGCAGCAGCACAACCCAACTAGGGCCTGCTTCTCCCGGGCTTGTAAGCCCGGGCCCACACTTCTACTATGGTGCACGGGGTGCAATGCACTCCGTTTTTGCACCCATGCATAGGCTACAGCTGGAAACCGTTTATGAAATATTTGCACACCATGGTCCGCGCCAGGGACCTGGATGAAACTCTGGATTTTTACTGCGACAAGCTGGGGCTGGTTGAGGTCAACCGCTACGACAGTGAGGCCGGGCGCTTCTCCCTGGTATTCCTGGCCGCCGCCGACGACGTGGCCCGGGCCCGGGAACGCCAGAGCCCACTGCTGGAAATTACCTGGAACTGGGACCAGGAGAGCTACGACGGCGGGCGCAATTTCGGTCATCTCGCTTATCGGGTCGACAATATCTACGAGACATGCCAGCGCTTACTGGACAAGGGGGTGACGATCAACCGACCCCCACGCGACGGCCACATGGCCTTCATCCGCTCCCCCGACGGTATTTCCATAGAATTGCTGCAAGCGGGAGATTCACTGCAAGCGCAGGAGCCCTGGGCCTCCATGCCAAATACTGGCGAGTGGTAGCAACCCCGTAACGCCGCTCATGTCCAACAGCATCGCCACTCGTCTTATCGCCCTGCTGAGCCTGTGCTCAGCGCTCATACTGGGACTGGGCATGCTGGTGGACTACCACCTGTCGCGGGATGAAATCCTCAACAGACTGCAAGCTGAATCTCAGGAAACCATACGCTCTGCCATTATTGATATGGAGAACTGGCTGGACGGTGTGGAAGGTTCCACCTTGTTCCTGGCGCGCATTCTGGAGCAACGAGACTATACCCGGGCCGGACTTGAGCAAATGCTCAAGGATATCGTGGAGAACAATGGCGATATTTATGGCGCCACCATCGCGCTGAACCCGGAGCTGGTTGAATCCCCCCTGGGTTTTGCCCCCTACTATTACCACCGCCAGGGCATTCTCAGCTTTGTCGATCTGGCTACCGAGGACTATAACTACCAGCAGCAGGCCTGGTTTCAAGATGCCATTAATGCCGGCAAGCCGATTTGGGTAGAACCCTATTATGACAGGGGCGGGGGCGAGATATTGATGACAACATTCGCCGTTCCCGTCTTTCGCGTCGATGCAAGAGGGCAGCGCTCTCTGTATGCAGTAGTAACGGCCGATGTTGCGCTGGATGAACTGCGCAGCTATCTGCGTCGTCTGCGCCTGGGAGAAAGCGGCTTCGCCACTCTAATGAGCCGCACCGGGATTATCATCAGCGGCCGTGACCCCAGCAATCATATGCTCCACTATTCAGAAGCACTGGCCGACCAGCAGGACCTGAACACCTGGCGAGAAATGTTTCAATCGGTACTGGCGGGACAGGCAGTGACCCGCCATCTGGAGTGCCCGGAGATAACCGGAGGTTGCGTCATGCGTATGGACGCTCTGCAATCTACTGGCTGGCCAATTGGCGTGGTCTATTCGGAGCGAGAGATCATCGCGCCGCTGCGTGAATACCAGCTCAAGACCGCAGCTATTGGATTGATCACCTTGCTGATGATGGGTATTGCGGTATACCTGGTAACTCGCCGCTTGACACGCCCATTGACCGCACTGGCCCTGGCCAGCGGCAACATTGCCCGCGGTCAGCTGGATACCGTTCTGCCTTCCGTGCGTGGCGACGACGAAATTGCCCGGCTGGTAAATTCCTTCCGCAACATGAAAGATGACCTCAAGACCTACATTGCAGACCTGAAGTCCGCCACCGCAAGTCGCGGCCGTCTGGAGGGCGAGTTAGCGGCCGCCAGGGAAATTCAAATGTCTTTGCTACCCGGCGGCGGCGAAGTCTTTGAGCAGCAGCAGCAGTATCAGCTATGGGCCTGTGTGCGACCGGCCAAGTCCGTGGGTGGCGATCTCTACAGCTATCATCTGCTGCATGAGCGCCTGTTTATCGCCGTTGGTGATGTGTCCGACAAGGGCGTGCCGGCGGCATTGTTCATGGCCAAGGCCATCAGCCTGCTACAGCAACTTATTGCCGCTGGAGAACAACCCCAGCATGCCATGGCAAAGCTCAACAACGTTCTGGAGACTGGCAACGACAACTGCATGTTCGTCACCCTGTTCCTGGGCGTGCTGGATCTGAATACACTGCAACTGCAGTTCTCCAGTGCCGGCCACCCGCCTCCCAGCCTGCTGCGGGACGCCTCGGTGCAGATCGTGCACCAGGAAGACGGGCCCGCGCTGGGGCTGGCGAGCGACCAGGAGTTCCCGTTAAACAGTATCGAGTTGCAGCCCGCAGACCGCCTGGCCATCTATACCGATGGTATTGACGAGGCGTTCAATGAGCAGGCGCAAATGTTTGGCATAGAGCGTTTTAATGTTCAGCTAACAGCCAGCGCTAACATCCCCATCGACCAGGCGGGTCCGCAGGTATTCCAGCTGGTAGATGACTTCGCCGGCGACACCCCCCAATCCGATGACATTACCCTGATGCTGCTGCAACTACCCGGGCGGGCTCAGCTAGCAACGGAGATATCCGCTGCAACAGGCGCGCAGCAATCCTTCCCTGCCGGGGCAGACCTGGCCAGCCGTATTATGCAGTGGCTGCAGGATACTCTGCAGGAGCTACCTGTTTCCATGGAAACAGAAATGGAGTTGATACTGGTCACTGAAGAAATAGTCACCAACATAGATAAATACGCGGAATTACCTGATAACTCTCTAATCCGGGTAAAACTGGACTGCCAGGGCGAGCAATATTCACTGGAATTCTCAGATAAGGGTAGAGCGTTCAACCCGCTAATTGACAGCCATCGCTCTACGCTGGGCGCAGATATCGAGTCTGCCGAGATCGGTGGTCTTGGTGTACACTTGATCACACAGCTAACGGACCAACAGCATTATCAACGCGACGGCGAGCGCAATATTTTGCGCATCGTGAAGTCAATGGATGCCGACCAGGCCGATAACAGCACCTAAAATACCAAGCAGAGGCTTCTCGCTATATGGAACTGAACACCACTGTCACCATCGATGAGAAAAAATCAGTCGCCAGGGTCGCTCTGGCCGGCGCACTCAATACAGATACCGCGCCAGGCTTTGACCAGGAGTTGCAGGCAGTCGTTGCACAGGGCCTGGACCTGACGGTGCTGGACATGAAGGAACTGGACTACATCAGCTCTGCTGGCCTGCGCGTCATATTCAAGGCCGCGAAACAGACCAAAGCCGCAGGCCACCGCCTGGCCGCCGCCAATCGCAAACCACATATCGATAAGGTATTTGAAATTCTCAAGGCCCTTCCCGATATGGCGGTATTCGCCAATGATCAGGAACTTGATGACTATCTTGACTCCATGCAAAGCCAGGTGCGGGGCGATTAATTAGTCGGGAAACCTCTAGGCTTCAAGGAAATTGAGCATCCAGCGCGCTACGCGCATGCGCTGTGGTTCGCTGACCAACGATGCCACCCCGCCAGCGTAGGCTTGCTCACCAATCATCTCCCGCCGAAATTCCATGATCTCCCGGGAATAGTCCGCTACAAATTCGGGGTGACCCTGGAATGTCAGGATATGCTCACCCACCTGGCATACAGCATTTTCGCAGAAGTCACTGCCTGCCAGTACTTTTGCGCCACTAGCGTTTTTCACCACCTGGTCCTGGTGGCTAACCAGGATATCGAAGCCCAGCTCGCCCTGATCATGCCAGGCCGGCGCACTGGCGAAGCGATGGGTATGCAGCCCAACGCCCCAGCCCTTGGGTGACTTTTCCGTCTTGCCACCCAGGGCCTGGGCTACCAGCTGATGACCAAAGCAGATGCCAACGGTTTTCTTGTGACGGCTGTCCAGCTCGCGCACAAAATTAATCAGGGTGCCAATCCAGGGCTTGTCGTCATAGACACTGGATTTGCTGCCGGTGATCAGATACGCATCGACCTCGTCGATATCCTGCGGGTACTCACCTTGCTCTACGTCATAGACCGAGAATTCCAGGTCTGGGTCCAGCGCCGCCAGCAGGCCGATAAACATATCCGGGTACTCACCGAATTCAGGCACCCATTCTGGCCGTACAGTATCTGTTTTTAATATTCCCAGCTTCATCACACACCCGTTCCAGTCCTGCCGGGGGAGGCATTCCCCCCGAATACGCTGCCATCATAGGTAGCACTCTGCGGGCTGTCCATACCACCATTGGGCAGGTAATAGACCAATCTTCGTACACTGCGTAGTCAGCGCACACGGCTCAGTAGCGCGACCTGTGGCCGCCGCAAGCTGACAATCGGGCCCCACTGCAACTTGGGCATTCGCTGCATATGCGTTAATGTATGCCCTCTTTTATTGTTTCCGGTTATCGCTCTTGTTCGTTTCCCGACTTCTAATGATTGCTGTCCTTTTGTGCAGTGGCGCAAGCCATGCGTTCACCGGCTCAGACACGTGTAAAAGCTGCCACCAACAGGAATACGAAAACTGGCGCGGCAGCCATCACGATCTGGCCATGCAGTTGCCCTCTGGGGACACCGTATTGGGCGACTTCGACAATGCCGAGTTCACCTACAACGGCGTAACCACACGCTTTTACCGCGACGGCGATACCTTCATGGTGCGCACAGACGGAGAAGACGGCAAACTCACCGACTTCCCGGTCACTTATGTATTCGGCGTCTACCCGTTGCAACAATACCTGCTGCCGCTGTCGCGTGGCCGCCTGCAGGCGCTGAGTATCGCCTGGGACAGTCGCCCAAAGGCAGAGGGAGGCCAGCGCTGGTATCACCTTTATCCCGACGAGCCTATTGATTTTCGCGACCCACTGCACTGGACCGGGCCCTACCAGAACTGGAACACGCGCTGCGCCGAGTGCCACAGCACCGACCTGCAGAAAAACTATCAAGCAACCACACGTGCTTTCGATACCACCTTCGAGGAAATCAATGTGGGCTGCGAAGCCTGCCACGGTCCGGGAGAACAACACTTAAAGCTTGCAACCACTGACCAATTGAAAGACAGCGCCAATGCTGGTTTCCCCACTGCGCTGGGGCAGCGCGGTGAATGGGTTTTCAGCGAGGATGCAGCCATCGCCAAACGCCGCGAGCCACTGCAATCCCGGGCACAGGTGGACAGTTGTGGCCGCTGCCATGCTCGCCGCGGCACCCTTGGCGATTACCACTATGGCGCCGATTTACTGGATACGCATCGCTTGTCCCTACCCCAGTGGCCGCTGTACTACCACGATGGCCAGGTACTTGATGAAGACTATGTCTACGGATCATTCGTGCAAAGCAAGATGCACCGCGCCGGCGTGGTTTGCAGTAACTGTCACGAACCACACAAGCTCAGCCTGCGCGCCCCCGGTAACGAGGTCTGTGCCCAGTGTCATAAACCAGCGCGCTACGATAACCAACAGCACCACCATCATGCCGCTGGCTCCAGCGGCGCTGCCTGCGCCAACTGCCATATGGCTGAGACTACCTACATGGGCGTGGACCCGCGCAGAGACCACAGCATGCGTATACCGCGACCCGATTTGAGTGTGGTGATGGGCACACCCAACGCTTGCAACCAGTGCCACACGGATCAGGATGCACCCTGGGCGTTGCAGGCGCTGCGCCAGTGGGGCGTACAGTTTCGCGATACCGCCAGCCACCCGGCCCGGGCCTTGCAGCGTTTCGACCAGGGGGACATGCGTACCGTGCCCGCCCTGGCACAACTGGCCAACGACACTAGCGCAGCGCCTATCTGGCGCGCCACGGCAATAGAGGCGCTGGGACAGGTGGGCGGACGGGACGCCCTGCAAACCATTACCAGTGTCCTGTATGACGATGACGCCATCTTGCGCACCAGTACCGTGCGCTCTCTGGAGTTTCTGCCACTGCACCAGCGTTTCCAGTTGCTGCAACCGCTGTTTGACGATGATGTCACCAGCGTGCGCATGGAAGTGGCAGTATCCCTGGCAGGCGTGCCGCTGGATCAAGTCAGTCCAGAGCAGGCCACCGCATTGAACAAGCTGTTTGCGGAGTATCTACAGGTACAGAGACTGCATGCGGATATGCCGGGGGTGCAATTGCAGCTGGGGGTATTCCTGGTCAGTCGCGGCGATCTGCCGGCGGCGGAAGCGGCCTATCGCGAAGCTTTGTACCTGAACCCGCAGCTGGTACCCGCCTATCTCAACCTGGCTGATTTGCTGCGCACACAAAATCGCGAAGACGAGGCGCGCAAGCAGCTCTTGCTGGCGCTGGAAATCACGCCTGACAACGGCGACGTACTGCACTCCCTGGGGCTGCTGGAAACGCGCAGCAAGGACCCGGAGAAAGCCCTGGGTTATTTGCGCCGCGCAGCAGAGCTGGAAAGCAATGGCACCCGGCATCGCTTCGTGTACGCGATTGCGCTGCACGACCTGGGACAACCGCAAAAGGCGGTGCAACAGTTGCAGGGCATGTTGCGTGAGGTGCCGGCAAACCAGGATGTATTGTTGGCGCTGGCCAATTACAGCGCCGAGCTGGGCCAGCGAGAGCAGGCAATAAGTTATGCCAGGCAGTTAACCGAGCTGGCCCCGGGCAATCGCAATTATCAACAGCTATACCAGCAGATGCAGGCGCAATAGCGCCACCTGCCAGTCACATAGCACTACAGCTAAAGCGCTACCTGGGCGAGATCGCCTTTCTTTTCCAGCCACGCCTTGCGATCCGGTGCGCGCTTTTTGGCTAGCAGCATATCCAACATGTTATTGGTGTCGTCGCCGGCATCCATTACCAGACGCACCAGGCGGCGGGTATCGGGATCCATGGTGGTTTCACGCAACTGCAAAGGATTCATCTCACCCAGGCCCTTGAAACGCTGTACGTTGACCTTGCCTTTTTTCTTTTCCGCTTCGATACGATCCAGCACACCCTGCTTTTCTGCCTCGTCCAATGCATAGAAAACCTCCTTGCCAATATCTATGCGGTACAGGGGGGGCATTGCCACGTATACATGACCGGCCACTACCAGGGGACGGAAATGGCGCACAAACAATGCGCAGATCAAGGTGGCTATATGCAAGCCGTCAGAGTCGGCGTCCGCAAGGATACAAACCTTGTGATAGCGCAGGCCCGACAGGTCATCACTGGCGGGATCTACACCCAGCGCTATAGAGATATTGTGTACTTCCTGGGAGGCCAGTATCTCCTGGGAATCCACTTCCCAGGTGTTGAGAATCTTGCCGCGCAGCGGCAGTATCGCCTGGAACTCCCGACTGCGGGCCTGTTTCGCAGAACCTCCGGCAGAGTCTCCCTCCACCAGGAACAGCTCACCGCGCTCCGGTTCCTCGCCGGAGCAATCAGCCAGCTTACCCGGCAGCGCTGGTCCAGAGGTGATTTTCTTGCGCGTGACTTTTTTCGCCGTACGCAGGCGGGTTTGGGCATTATTGATGCACATTTCCGCCAGTTTTTCTGCTGCCTCGGTGTGCTGATTAAGCCACAGTCCGAAGGCATCTTTAGCCACACCCGAGACAAAAGCTGCGGCCTCTCGCGAGGACAGGCGCTCCTTGGTCTGACCAGAGAACTGCGGGTCCGCCAATTTGGAAGACAACACGTAACAGCAGCGGTCCCAGATATCGTCCGGGGTCAATTTAACACCCCGCGGCAACAGGCTGCGCAACTCGCAGAATTCACGCATGGCATCCAGCAAGCCAGTGCGCATGCCGTTGACATGGGTACCACCCTGGGCGGTGGGGATCAGGTTGACATAGGACTCAGCGATAACTTCACCGCCTTCAGGCAGCCACTGTACTGCCCAGTCCACACCCTCGGAATGGCCACTGAAACTGCCCACAAAGGGCTCTTCCGGGATGGCCGGGAAATCAATAGTGGCATCTGCCAGGTAATCAGTAAGGCCGTCCTCGTAATACCACTCCTCGGATTCACCTTTTTTCTCGTCCTTGAACTTCACCCGCAGACCGGGGCACAACACCGCCTTGGCGCGTAATACGTGCTGCAGACGCCCCACGGAAAAATTCACCGAGTCGAAGTACTGCGCATCAGGGGTGAAGGTGATCGCCGTGCCAGTATTGCGTTTGCCGCAGCTATCGACCACCTCCAGCTCACTCTTTTTTTCACCGCCGCCAAAAGTCATACGGTAAACCTGACCGTCCCGACGAATCAGGATTTCCAGGTGGCTGGACAGGGCGTTGACCACCGACACGCCAACACCGTGCAGGCCGCCGCTGAACTGGTAGTTTTTATTGGAGAACTTGCCACCTGCGTGCAGGGTGCTGAGTATTACCTCGACCCCGGGCTTGCCCTGTTGCGGGTGAATGTCCACGGGCATACCGCGACCATTATCACCAACAGTAATAGACCCGTCCTTATGCAGGACAACCTCTATCTGGTCGGCATGGCCCGCCAGAGCCTCGTCGACGCTGTTATCGATAACCTCTTGAGCCAGGTGGTTGGGGCGCGTGGTGTCAGTGTACATACCGGGACGTTTGCGCACCGGTTCGAGTCCCGTAAGGACTTCAATATCTTCAGCTGTGTATTCGCTCATTCTTAATTGGCTGTCATGCGTTATTGGGGAGTGGGTTTCGCTGCATTGTACAGGGCAATGGCAGCCCTATGACAACACATAAGCACAGATTTCGCCTGCAGTGAGTGATAAAACGAGGCGGCCGGAATGACTAGAGGGGATGGCTAGAGGTAGCCGCCGGAATCCAGCTCCACGGTAAACGCTACATTCCAGACCCGCGATACGCCGGTCTCAATGCGACCATCAGCGTGCAACTCCAGCCAGCGATAGCCCGGAGGCAGATCATCTGCCTTGAATCCCGCACTCCGGGGTGCAAACTGCACGCAGGTCGAGGGCGAAGCCAGTAGCCTCAGGCCCTGATATTGTCGATCGATCTCCTGGTGTACATGACCCCACAGCACTGCTTTGGCACCCGGATAGCCCGCCAGTAACTGCAGCAGTGTTTCTGCGTCAGCGACCATCTGCTCATCCAGCCATTGGCTGTCGATGGCGACCGGGTGGTGATGCAGGCAAACCAGGGTATACAGCCCATGCTCGCTCGCCGCCTCCAATGCGTCTTGCAAAAATGCCATCTCGGTCGCGCCCAGCTCACCGCCGACTTCACCGGCTACCTGGGAGTCCAACATCAGTATCTGCCAATTTCCGCAGCGGATTTCACGCGACAGGCAGTGGCCATCGCCAGCATTGACCACCGCTTCCATCGCATCGCGATCATCGTGATTACCGGTCAGCCAGAAGTCCCTTCCGGGAAGCTGCGTGAAATAGTCCTGCAAGCGCTCATACGCTTCGCGCGCTCCCCCGTCAGAGAGATCGCCGGTCGCCAGCAGCACGTCAAATTCCGGGCGCTCCTGTCTTACCAGGTCGATGACCGCCTGCAAGGAATGATCGGTATCCATGCCCAGCAGGGTGCTACCGGGAGCGCGACACAGGTGTGTATCCGTCAATTGCACCAGGCTGATCACATCACCCTCAAGTGCCACGCTATAACTGTTGTCCTGAGAATGACGCATGCGGATATGCCCGGAGCTACTCAGGCGCCGGGTACAGGCAATGTCTGGCTGCTAAGGCCATTTTGCAGACAATGCTGCAGCCAATCCGCCAGAAATCGATTTTGCTGGGATTTCTCGTCCTGCTGGAACATCTGCTCATTGGGATAGTTGTAGCGGGCTGCAACCTGCCGATGTGATTGGAACATACCCACTTCTAGCATGCCGGCATCATGGTAGGCCCGCACCTCGACACGCAAGCGCCCCAACCAGCGAGCCTCAGCCTGCTGCTGGTGCAGATGAAAAATGGTGGTATAGCGACAGCGCTCTACGACATCCAGGCGCACTTTAGCGCTACCGACAACGAATTCGCGGCTATTGCTGGTTTCGTAGTCTGGAAACAAGCGTAACAGCCGCGCGTAGTTGGCTTCACACAGGGCGTGCAGCTCTCGCAAGTCGAGTTTAAAACGCTTTCTTTTCGCCTGCTGCAATTATCCGTCCCGGGGAGGTGCCCTATCCCTCGTTGCTGGCTCGGCAACAGTGCCGACCCTGGTTAAGAAGTGTAGCACTTAAGGCCGCACAATCGACCGGTAAATTACACCTTTTAGTTTGCTCCTGATTAAATGCAAGCCGCGCCAGAGACTGCTAAACTGCTCGCGTTACCATTGGCAGTACCATAGGGGTTCACTGAATGAAACGCAGTATCGTCGCTCTCTCAGCACTGGCACTTGCGCTGGGCTCTATTTCACTACAGGCAGACACATTGCGCGAGATATACGAACTCGCCCTGCAGAATGATGCCCAGTTGAAGCAGGAAGAAGCTATTTACCTGGCTAGCCGGGAAGCAGAAAAGCTCAGTCTGTCGCGCCTGCTGCCGCAGGTTAATGCTACCTATAATCGCAGGGAGCTGGATCAGGATGTAGACGCGGAAAGCTTTGACGTTGATCAGGGTATTGGCACCGTGGCAACCAGCACCAATACCGATATCACCGACAAGAGCCTACAGGTATCGCTGCGCCAGCCCTTGTTCGATCTACCCGCCTGGTTCGCTTTTAAATCCGGCAAGGAAACCACCAAACAGGCCGAGGCAACTTTCGCCTCAAATCAGCAGAATCTCATCGTCAGGACGGTGGAGGCCTACCTGCTGGTATTGCGCGCGCAGGACAACCTGGAAGCATCCATGGCCCAGGAACGCGCCTTCGAACGCCAGCTGGAACAGACACAGCAACGTTTTGAGGTTGGTCTGATTGCGATCACCGATGTGTACGAGGCGCAGGCAGCGCGCGACCTGGCTCAGGTCAGCCGCCTGGTAGATGAGAACAACGTGTCCGTCGCCCTGGAGCAACTCTCGGTATTAACCGGGCAACGGCACGGCAACCTCAATATTCTCAAGGAAGACTTTGCCATTCGCCCGCCGGAACCTCTGGATCGCGCTGCCTGGGTGGATTTTTCCCTGGCGAATAATTTCCTGCTCAAAGCCTCGCACTTTGGCGAGGAAGCCGCGCGCCAGGAAGCCAAGTCCAGTCGACTGGAGCACGTGTTCAAAGTCAACGGCACCTACGCTTACACCGACTCGGAAGCGGACGGCAGCCGGACCACTAAGCCCGAGACTGCCTTTGATACTTCCCCGGACAACGACATAGACTCCCAGGTATGGGGCGTAGAGTTGAATATGCCCCTGTACAGTGGTGGCGCCATCAGCTCCAATCGACGGCGCACCGCGCAGGAGTTCAACTCGGCCCGGGAAAACCGCATCAACCTTACTCGACAGGCGATTTCAGCGACCCGCTCCCTGCACATGACGGTGGTCAGCGACGTGTCGCGTATCGCCGCACGCAAACAAAGCATCGTGTCATCCAAAAGTTCCCTGGACGCCACCACCGCCGGTTACGAGGTGGGTACGCGAAATGTGGTTGACGTGCTGAATGCACAGAACACCCTGTTTGCCGCGGAGCGCGATTATGCCAACAGCCGCTATGACTACATTATCAACCTGATGCGACTCAAAGAGCAGGCCGGTTTGCTCAGCCCGCAAGATGTATTAAAGCTCGACAGCAACCTGATCCCACCGCCACCCGCAACGGCTACCGCCAGCAAGTAAGCTTGTACTCGCTCACTCGCGGGTGCCACCGGGCGGCAGATAGGGCGCCAGTAACTGCAGCACGCGGGTAATAGCGCCACGATTTTGCGCCACTACCTGTTGCCCCGCTGCTCCCATGCGGCGGCAACGCTGGGGATCGCTCAGCAGCGAGATAAGAGTTGCGTCCAACAACTGCGACTGTTCCAGGCGCACCATCGCGCCAGCTGTGACCAGCAAGCGGGTGACCTCCTCGAAATTAAACATATGCGGCCCGCTGACTACCGGCACCCCCCAGGCAGCCGCCTCCAACACATTATGCCCACCGTGCGGCACCAGGCTACCGCCCATTACCACCACCGACGCCACTGACAGCAACAACAGCAGCTCTCCCATGGTATCTCCCAGTACGATATCGTCGGCACTGCCCGGCGCCGCACCGCTGGAACGGCGCACAACCTGCCAGCCTGCTAGCGTGCACTGGGTGTGAACCTCATCGAAGCGCTCAGGGTGCCGCGGCACCAGTAATAGCAGGCAGTTATCCACGGTCTTACGCACTGCGGCGAAAGCCGACAAGATAAGCGCATCCTCTCCGGGGTGGGTGCTGGCCGCCACCAGAATCGGCCGGGATGCCGCCTGATATTGCTCACGTAAGCAGGCTGCGCGGGTTACCAGCTCTGGTCCCAACTGCAGGTCGAATTTAATATTTCCAGTTTGCTGCAGTACCGCTGGAGACAGGCCCAGGGACAGGAAGCGTTCACCATCAGCCTGCGATTGGCAGGCAACACAGTCCAGGTGCCGCAACATTTGTCGGGTAAGCTTGCCAATACGGGCATAACCGCGGGCCGAGCGCACCGACAGACGTGCATTGACCAGCGCGACATTACACCCGCTAGCCTGACTGTAATGCAGCATATTGGGCCACAACTCAGTCTCCATTAGCAGCAGCAGGCTTGGCTGCAGGCAGCGCAAAAAGCGTTGCACCGCACCCGGCAAATCCCAGGGCGCATACACATGAAAGACCCGCTGCCCGAATAAAGCCTGCAACTGCCCGGAACCGGTAGGCGTGGTGGTGGTAACCACCACGCGATGCTCCGGGTGTGCCAGCAGCAATGCTTCCACCAACGGGGCCGCCGCCAGAGTTTCACCCACCGAGGCTGCATGCACCCAGATCGTGGGCACCGCTTGCTGCCCCGGGACTTCGAAGCAACCGAAACGCTCAAGCAAGCGCTGACGATAAGCGGGTGCACGCCGCGAGCGCCACAGCATGCGCAGCAGGAGTAACGGCACTACCAGGTATAAAAAGGCGCTGTACAGGTAGCGCATTCAACACTCCACGGGCGAGGATGTGTTCCAGCATAACCCCGGCGCTAAACTATGTCAGCCGCCATGCGCGCGCGCTAGCGATACAGTACACTGCGCCAATGACCAACCCTACCCTGCATACCGACATCGCAATCATTGGCGGCGGCGTGGCTGGCTTGTGGGCCCTGAACCAGTTACGCAACCGCGGTTACAGCGCCCTGCTGTTCGAGCACCAGGCATTGGGCAGTGACCAGACCATTGCGTCCCAGGGAATGATACACGGCGGCATCAAGTATGCACTGGGTGGCAACCTCAATGCAGGCACCGAGGC
The DNA here is from genome assembly GCA_024686215.1 of Gammaproteobacteria bacterium. GTDB lineage: Bacteria > Pseudomonadota > Gammaproteobacteria > Pseudomonadales > Halieaceae > JAACFI01. The sequence continues at coordinate 13,386 of JAIBDN010000055.1, forward strand.
TATCGCTGCTATGCCTGAGGCATGGCGACACTGCCTGGCAGGTGATGGCACTGTTGATTTGCGTGGCTGCCGGGTACTGAGCGAGGAGTTCTACCTGTGGTCTACAGGCAGCCTGGGCTCGCGCCTGGGATCCTTCTTCGCCAGTAAAATATTGCGCGGCCGCGTTGAGCCATTGGCGCAGCCCGATTACCCTGCGCCCCTGCGTCATGCCGACTTTGGCGGCCAGGTATACCGCCTGGTAGACCTGGTACTGGACGTACCCTCACTTCTGGAAACCCTGGCGGAGCGTCACCGGCAGAGTATTTTTAATATCGACTGGCACCAGGCATCGCTACAGCAGGTATCAGGCAAGGCGCGACTGGTGTTACCACAATGTACTGTCGAGCCCCAGTGTCTGCTGTTGACCGCTGGCGCCGGCAATGCGACTTTGCTGCAACAACTGGGGGCATCCAGCCCCGCCATGCAACGCAGGCCGCTGCAGCAGGTACTGGTCAAGCACCAGTACCAGGAGCCCTTGTTTGCCCACTGCATGGGCAACAGCACCAGTCCCCGACTGACCATCTCCAGCCACCGCACCCGACAGGGGGAGCCCGTATGGTATCTGGGCGGCGACCTGGCCACCGCCGGCAACGGCGAGAGCTCACAGCAGCTGATTGCTAAAGCACGCCAGGAGCTGGCGCAATTGTTACCCTGGATCGACCTGGGCCACAGTGAATGGCGCACCCTGTCCCTGGACAGGGCCGAAGTAAAACAGGCTGGCCTGCTGCGCCCTGATACGGCCTTTGTTGCTCCCGCAGAGGGTATCGACAATGCACTGGTGGCGTGGCCAACCAAACTGACCCTCTGTCCACAGCTGGGTGACGCCATAGAGGCGCAACTGCAGGATCGCCAGATCTATCCACACTATCAGCCGCAGCCGCAGCTGCTGGCGCTGCAGGATCTGGGCCACCCCCCCATTGCCACGCCCTGTTGGGATACCCTGTTCCAATGAGTTGGATGCGCCCTTTGGGCGATACCGGGTTGCAGGTCAGTGCGCTGGGCCTGGGTACGGTCAAACTGGGCCGCGACCAGGCACTGCAGTATCCCTCCGGGTTTGTTATACCTGACCCGCGCAGCGCAGCCAATTTGCTGGCACAGGCCAAGGCACTGGGCATAAACCTGATCGACACGGCACCCGCCTACGGCGACAGCGAACAGCGCCTGGGACAACTGCTGGCCGGACAACGTCGCGACTGGCTGTTGTGCACCAAGGTGGGAGAAGAGTTCAACGCCGGCGCATCCAGCTTCGATTTCAGCCCGGAACATACGCGGGCATCAGTGCAACGCAGTCTGCGTCGCCTGAATACAGATGTTCTGGACCTGGTACTGGTGCACTCCAACGGTGACGACCTGCCCATCATCAATTCGATGGGCACGCTGGAAGCGTTGCAGGAGCTGAAGCAAGAAGGCTTGCTGCGGGCCTTTGGCATGTCCAGTAAAACGGTTGCCGGGGGGCTGGCCGCAGCGGCAATCTGCGATGTGCTGATGCTGACCTACAACCTGCAGCAGCGCGAGGAGTTACCGGTTCTGGATGCCTGTGCCGGCCGCAATACCGCAGTACTGCTGAAAAAAGTGCTGGCCAGTGGTCACCTGGTCCACGCTGATTCAGATCCGTTGCAGGCCAGTATGAATCTGGCGCTGGGCCACCCGGGCACCAGTGCAGCCATCATCGGTACCATCAATCCAGCGCACCTGCGCGCCAACGTGAAAGCTGCGCGCCGCACGCTGGCGTAAACCTGATCTAATCTGCCCCGCTCTCCTGAATGCGATTGACAATCGCGGTGGTGGAGACACTCTCTAGCATCCCCAAAACCTGCACCTGGCCGCCATAGGCCTCGACAAGTTCCCAACCGACTACGTCCTCTTTAGCCTGGTAGTCGCCACCTTTCACCAGCAGATCAGGCTGCAGTGCGCGCAACAGAGCCAGCGGAGTATCGTCGGTAAAACCCACCACCCAGTCTACGGCTTCCATACCCGCGAGCACCGCCATGCGCCGCTCCACCGGATTGATCGGGCGCCCGCTGCCCTTCAGCCGGCGCACCGAGGCATCACTGTTTACCGCCACAATCAGTCGATCACCACAAGCACGTGCCTGCTCCAGGTAGCTCACATGACCGGCGTGGATAATATCGAAACAACCGTTAGTGAACACCACACGCTCGCCGTGACTGCGTGCATCAGCTACTGCCACCAGCAATTGCTCCAGGCTCATCACACCACGTTCCGCTCCCTGCTCCTGCTGCACGGCCCGGCGCAGCTCGGGAACACTGACCGCGGCGGTGCCCAACTTGCCGACCACAATACCGGCGGCAATATTGGCCAGGGTAACGGCATCGGTCAGGCTGGCACCGCCAGCCAGGGCCGCCGCCAGCACACCGATGACCGTATCGCCGGCGCCTGTCACGTCGAATACTTCACGAGCGCGTGCCGGCAGATGCAATTCTTCTTCACCGGGGCGCAACAGAGTCATACCGTGCTCTCCGCGAGTCAGCAGCAGCGCACCCAGTTCCAGCTCCGCCATCAGGCGCTCACCGCTGGCCACCAGCTCGGTTTCTGTGGCACTGGCGCCCACGACTGCTTCAAACTCCTGCAGATTGGGGGTGAGTA
>JAIBDN010000066.1 GCA_024686215.1 Gammaproteobacteria bacterium
ACCACGTAGTAAGCAAGAATAGGCACCATAATGCCGAAGCCGATCAGGTCGAGCACAATGACCAGGAAAACAATTAACATAAGCTGGGGTTCCGCTGCGCTATGCGTGACTCAAGGGTGGCGGCGCGGCGCGCCGCAAGGGGATGCTCAGTGCTCTTCGAACAGGCGACCCAGGTGGTCATACTGATCGTTAATGCCGCAACTGCGCAAGGCGTGCCACGCGGTCGCAATATTGATAGGCAGGACGGGTTTACCCAGCCATTTTTCAATAACGGGAAAGGTCGTCGCGGTAGACAGGTTGGTACCCACCTGGATAATGCAATCGATATCGTCGCCATCCACCTCGCGCACCATATCCATCACCTGCTGTTCCGGCACCAGGGCGATGGCATCGTGCGCATTCTCACAACGCAGGCCGAGCACATGCTTGACGTTGTAGCCCGAATCCTCGAAGAACAGGCGCACGTTCTTGTCACCTATAGGCTGGTACGGCGTAAGTACGGCAATATTTTTGTTGGCATTCCCGGGAACACCCAGGGCGTCCAGCGCCGAGATTACCGCATTGGCGCCTGTGGTCAGACCGGTATCGTGTCCCACCGCTTCCTGGATGCGATCAACAAAACCGTCGTTACCCTTGATGCCGCCCCAGAACGTCTCGGCAGACATTCCCATCATCACGTGATCGGGCTTACAGGTCATCAGGCTGGCGATAGAGTCTCCGATGGTCTCACGCAGCATATCCAGGAACCTCATGAAATTCTCATCGTTACTGAGATCAGCGTGCTCGATCATGAAACGACTGAAATGCCAGGTAACCCCGCGAGGAATGATACGCTGGCAATCGTACTCTACAGACGTATTGGTGGAAGGAATGATCACGCCTATCTTGGCGCGGTGGCCAATGTAGTTGTCGAGATAACCGTCGGTACGCTGTTCGCGATCGCGCGTTTTGGACAGATCCAGCTCAGTATGGGGCATGTTCATAATTTCATTCCTGTTATTAGGTTGTTGCACAGCGCTGTTACGCCAGTGCCTCACTGTCGCGGACACAATTAATCATAGCCCGCTCCAGCAAAAAGGCCCTGGCTTTGCCTGCATCGGCTGCGGTTTCCATCAGCATTTTCTGCCGCGCGACCTGGGTTTCTTCGTCACTGGCTTCCATCAGCTTCTTGTTAGCGATGGTGTGCTCCTGCACAAAGCGCACTGCCAGGTCACGGCGCTGGCGATTATAGTGTTCAAATAAAGGGGTATGCGCTTCACCGTCGTTGATGATACGCGCCAGCTTGGCAGCCAGGTTGTTGCCATCGTGGAGGCCGCCGTTCATGCCCATGCCGCCCAGTGGATTGTTGATATGACAGGCATCGCCCGCCAGCAGAACGCGACCCTGATAGTAGGTTTCTGCTACCCGCTGGTTCACGTTATACAGGGTGCGGTGGCCTATAGGATAATCGCCCTCTTTGTCCCACAGGTGGTGCAGGCGCTCCTGGATAAATTCATCGGATAACAGACGTTGCTCATCCGCCGCTGTCTCCGGGGTAGTGGGAAACAACACCCGCCATATTTTCTCCGTACGCAAAATGACGCACCACTCCTCGGGGTCTGACACGTAATTGACCCAGGAGAGGTCGTCGAATACCTCCTCGAAGGGAAAATCGGTGCTGATCACCAGGAACTTCTCATCGTAGGTGAAGCCCATGTAATCGATATTCGCCAACTTGCGGATACAACTGCGCGCGCCCTCGGCACTGACCAGGAAGTCCGCGCGTATCACCTGCTCGCCGCTTGGCGTGGCAACTTCCACATCCACATAATCATCCGTCTGGGTAAAGCCGGTAACTGCATGGGCAAAACGCACATCAGCGTGGGGCAAGGCCGCCAATTTATCGTTAACAATGCGCGTGAATTCGTATTGCTCCAGCTGCAGGCGAAAAGGAAAACGTGTTTCCCCCTCCAGCAGAGACATATCAAAACTGGCCACCGCGTTACTGCGCCGGTCACGGTACTGGTAGCGATCCGCTTTCAGACCTTTTTCCAGCATCTCCTCGATCACCCCGAAACCCAGGTCCGCTATCATTTCCAGGCTGGGTGGATGGAAGGTAGACGCACGCAAATCTACAGGCAACTCAGGCTCTTTCTCCAATAAAACAACGGCAATATCGCGCTGCGCCAGGTACAGCGCCATCAGCGAACCTACCGGACCGGAACCGGCGATGACTACAGGTACGTTACTACTCATGTTTCTTTCCAATTATTTATCAGGCGCCGTTGCCAGGCAGGGACGCAATCACCTCTTCCAGGGATTGCACATCGGCGTATTTCGCATGCAGGTCAAACAGGTTGGCGTCGTGAGCATCACTGTTGCGATCCCCCACCGCCTCCCTGGGCACCACCACCGGGTAATCGTACTGTAAGCCGTCCACTGCGGTGGCACGCACACAACCGCTGGTGGTCAGACCAGTCACTACCAGGGAGTCCACCCCCCGCGCGCGCAGACGCTCATCCAGATCCGTTTTATGGAAAGCGCTGGCCCATTGCTTCTCGATCAATTCATCCCCTGCATGTACCTCGAGGCGGTCATCCACCTGAACCCACTGTGAATCCGGGGTGAGCACATTGAGCGCCTCGATGCGCCCGCGAAACACGCGTGCCTGGTCTTCGTGGTGGTAGACCACCGTGGTGAAGTACACCGGCAGGCCACAGCGGCGAAATTCACGCAACAAACGGGCATTTGCCGCAACCACGTCGGGACAGGCACAGCCCAGCGGGCAAGCGGGGTCGGTAAAACCCTTGATCATATCGACAACGATCAGTGCCGGCTTACGCCCCAAACCAAGTTGCTTTCTCTCCAGGTCCATCGACTTAACTCCCGCTTTCGTCAAAGAAATTATGCAGCACGGCAGCCACAGTATCAGCCTGGCGCTCACACACATAGGTGCGCTCGCCACCGGACAGGGACACCGTGTATCCGTTTTGTAATAGCGCAAGTGTCGGCTCTACCGCCGCATACAGCGGATCTTCATCCCCGGCAAAAACCAGTACCGGGCAGGCAATAGCAGGTAACTGGTTGGCAAAGTCCTGCCGGGTAACCGCCTGGTAAGAGGCCTGGTAAGACGCACCACAGGCGAGAGCACTGAGCAATTCGCGCTGGGTAAGCGGCAACGGTGCTTCGGGATCCTTGTCACGCAGGCGCTGCCAAAGTGCCTGCACATGGGAGCCCCGGGCATCCGCCGGCAACGGGCCGGCCAACTGTGGCAAGGCAATTTTCTGCTCGTCACTGAGCAAAGTGGGACCACTGAGGGCCATGGCCTGCGCCGTTCCGGGGTAATCATGTTCCAATTGCACCGCGACAGCAGCACCGGTGTGATGACCGAAGACATAACATCCGTCCAGCCCCAGAGCGTCACAAAAACCATGAATGGCGCTGGCGTAGTCGGCAATTTGCAGCGCATGCTGCGCAACGGGCAGGGGATCGCTATTACCAAAGCCCGGGGTATCCGGAGCGAACACCTGGTAGCGGTCCGCCAACAGCTGCATCAGCGCCTGATACATCGCCGAGGAACTGGGGCTTTGATGCAACAATAACAAACGCGGCAGCCCCTGCCGACCGGCCGTGCGGTAGTGCACTTGCCTGCCAGACACATCCAGGTAAGCACGACGCACCGGCGCAGAGACACTCACGAACCGTCATCCTCCAGGGAGACGCTAACCCACTTCAATTCTGTAAATTCTTCGGTACTGTACTTGCCACCACTGCGGCCAATACCGGATAGCCCAACGCCACCGATTGGCGCCAACGCATTACTCTGGAAAGCGTGCATACCGATGTGCACACTGCCTGAACGGATACCGCGCGCCGCACGAAAGCCCCACTGTATATTGTGGGTCAGCACCGCCGCCGACAAACCGTAGTCGCTGTCATTGGCAACGGCAATTGCCTCATCCAGGTTTTCTACTGCCACCACAGAGGCCACTGGGCCAAAACTTTCCTCGCGCCATACCGCGCTGCTGCGGTCAGGTTCCAGCAGTACCGTGGGGCGAATCACCAGGCCGCGTTCAATCTCAGCGCCGGTCAATACCGTTGCGCCTTCCGTGACCGCTTGTTCAATATGCCCCATGACCTTGGTCACTGCAGCTCGATTGATCAGCGGACCATATTGCGTGCGCTCGTCGCGCAAGTCACCCAGGTGAATGGCCTCCGCCGCCTGTTTCAATGCCGCGATGAATTCCTCATATATCGGTCTTTCCACCAGGATGCGTGAATTGGCCATACAGATCTGGCCAGCGTGGGTAAAAATACCCTGGGCAGCAATGTTTGCCGACGCTACGGGGTCTGCATCACGCAACACCAACAGGGCACTCTTACCACCCAGTTCCAACTGACAGCGGCGCATGCGCTGCATCGACTGCGCGCCCACCACTGTGCCCGTCGCTGTGGAACCAGTCAGTGCAATGCAATCAATATCCGCATGCGCGGTAAGCGGTGCGCCACAGTCAGCACCAAAACCGGTGACCACGTTGATGGCAGCGGCGGGAATACCCGCTTCCACCAATATCTCGCCGAGGGCCAACGCGGTAAGCGGCGTTTCCTCGGATGGCTTGATTACCACGCTATTGCCCGCAGCCAGGGGAAAAGCCGTCATCTTGGTCAGCAGGGACAGTGGCGCGTTATAGGGAGAGATAATCGCCACCACCCCCATAGGCTCGCGAAATACCATGGACAAGCGCTGTGGGTTGTCGTTGGGAAAGGTGTCACCATAAAGCCTTCGCGCCTCACCCGCTGCAGTACGCAACAGGTCAACCGTATAGGAAATTTCGAAGCGGGCCTTGGTAATGGCGCTGCCACTTTCATCGATCAGGGTATCCAGCAAACGCGCTTCACCCTGTGTCGCCACCAGGTCAGCGGCGCGCAACAACGCGGCTTCGCGCTCCTTCGGCGCCAGCGCAGACCAGGCGCTATAACCCTTGCGCGCGGCCGCCACGGCCAGATCAACATCGGCGCTATCCGCGCGGGCAACTTGAGCCATCAGGCGCTCATCTTCCGGGGCCAGCACATCAAACACCGCCCCGGAACAGGCGGCCTGACGGCGCCCTGCAATGATCAGGTCCTGTTGTTGCACGCTCATATTAACGGGTGCCGAACTGGGCCTGCTCGCTGCCCTCGATTTCCATTTGCGCCGCCATCAGCCGACCGCGCTCCGCAGGAAACGCCTGTACCAGGCCCATACACAAGTCACGCATGGCTCGCGCGGGCACACCGTGGTTACCGGTGCCGCCCCCCGTGCCACAAGCCTTGACGCAGTAAGCTGCCAGGTTAAAGGCCGCCTCGGCAACCACACCCTTGCACAGACGCCAGCGCTTGACCACTTCATCCTTGGACATGATCGGGCTCTCACTGCTCTCCAGGTCTATCTGGCGACGCAACCAGACAGACGCTGTTTCCAGCTCCACCATCATATGACCTATCAACTCCTGTTGATAAGGCGCGGTGCCTACGGACTTGTCGCTGTCGGCGAATTTCTTGCTGCGCAGTTGGCCAATGGTGTACTGATAAAGACTGTGTGCCGCACCCAGGTAACAGGCGATGCCCGCCACCTGGTTACCGACAAAACTGCCACGGCTCATTTGCATGCAACGGGTAAAGGCTTCGGGTATCGCCAGGGCGTCTGACGCTGCCACAAACACATCCTCAAGAATGATGCCGTGCGTGGCGGTACCGCGCATACCAATCGCATCCCAGTGCTCACGCTCACTGACACCCTGCGCATCACGCGCCACAAAGAAGGTACACAAACCGGCAGCGGTGTCGTGTCCTTCCAGGCTGGCGGTCACCAGGTAACGGTCGGCTACTCCGGTGGCACAGCCAAAAGACTTCACCCCGTTGAGTACATAGCCACCGTCCACTGCGCGGGCAGTGGTACTGATGGTAATCGCCGCTTTTTCTGACTTCACTGATTCGCTGGCGAAATTGGCCAACCATTTACCGTCACGCCCCATGGTGTGCAGTACCTGCTCAGCAAAGGCCTTTACCAGCGGCGCCTCGCTTTCATCAAACAGACCTGCATCCAATGCTTCCAGAGCGAGCAGGCCGCGCGACGCAGAGCTGCAATGGAAGAAGAAGGTCAGTGCGGTAGAGGGACAGGCAGTGGCCAGGCTGAACGTCGCCGCACAGAGATCGCGCAAGCAGCCCCCCAGGCCACCGTATTCCTCGGGTACGATAAGGCCCAGCAGGCCCGCCTCGCTCAGGGTCTGGACATGGGGCACATGAAATTCGCCACGGGCGTCGACCTCAGCCGCTACAGCGCGCAGTGTCGGCAGCACACTCTCCACCTTCTCGGCACGGGCTATTTCGGCGGGGCTCATATCTTCAATCAGGGCCTGTCCCGTCAGTTTTGGCATGGTTTCATCCTCTATTTTCAACGCAGCCCAATCCCGGACCGCAATGGGGTTTACTCGTCTTCACCGATCAGTAAGGCGCGCTGCATGGCCACCGCTTCCGCGCCAATCATGGCGGTAATGCGCTCCCATACAGGGTCTACTTCAGGATCAAAAATGATGCGCTTGTTGCGCAGATTTCGCTGTTCCAGTTGCGCAGCGGAAACCCCGTCAAGGGCCGCATCGGAAATACCGTTTTGCAACAGGCCAAACCAATGCTGCTGATAGGCCTGCACCGCATCCTCAATCGCAGTAAAGGCCTGCTCGGAGGCGCGATTGGCCAACATCCAGGGCGACATAATGGCGTACTGGCGCGGCGACAGGTGCGCCTTGCTCAAACCCTCAATCGCACTGCCCGCTTCATGCGCCGGAGTGAGCGGAGCAAACACCTCATCCATGTAGGTGAGGTTGGCACCCAGATCGAGACGGGGAATGAGATCAAGGTGAAAAGCGAAATGCTCACCGGCCTTTACTGAGTCCAGGGTAAAATGCGGTACCGCACTGTCGCCCGGGGTAAAGGCAAACAACATATGGGAATCCAGCTGAATCGGATCCACGGTCAATGAACAGGTCACCACGCGAAACAGGGGATTACCGGTAAACAGGCGTACATTTCCTACCTCGCCCTGCACCATGGGCAACTGGCTAACCAAGGGCAGAAAAGGGCCGCCGTTATCATCCAACTGCTCCTGCAAATTCAGTGTATCTACCAGTCGCTGCAGCGTGGTGGAAAAAAGCCTTCCCGGCAGCGAGCCCTCAGAATCGGACATAGTGTTCTCCTTGCTATTGTTATTACCCGATAGTTAACGGGGCGTATGGCGCATGTTGGCTGTGACGATAGCCCCCAGTCTGCCGTTGCAGCGCAGCGCCTACCTTGATAATTCTCAAAATCAGCGACCCGCCGTGATTACGGCGTCAGCGGACGATGGCGCCGGCAAGCTGCCAGGGCCGATCGGCCAGCAGATCGGTATTGCGCGACACCACCTTGTTAGCGGCATTGGCCGGCCTCACAGGATGCAGGCTAACCCCGGGATCACTGCCACAACGATGCCATTGCGGCTGGCTGAGCAGTCCATCAAAGGGGCGCTCCTGCCACTCGGTCATCACGGTAAAATCTGTTTGCAGACTGCTGATAAAACCCGGGCCATGTTGCGTGGTATCCGGTGCCACCACCAGGTTAATGCGGTTCTCTGCTGAACGCTCCAGTAACCCGGTGTGCAGTTCCCAATCTTCCAGAGGCGACAACGGCAGCAGCGCCACCTCCACTCCCGCCAGCGCCAGCAAACGAAAGGTTTCCGGGTAAAAACTGTCATCGGAAGTCACCACGGCCACGCGCCCACAAGCCAGATCCAGTGTCTTAAACTGATCGGCTGGCGCACTGAAGGCGAAACGGCTGGACGCGTGTACCTGGGGCTGCGTCAGCACCACACCCTCCGCCCCCAGCAGCACCGCGCAGTACTGGTAAGCGCCCTGCCCGTCGCGACGCACAATCGCAGTAGCCACATGGGCGTCCTGACACACCGCCGACACAGCGGCAATTAGCCGCTCACCAAAAATCACCGCCTGTTCCATCTGCTCAAGATCACCGGGCATCGGCGGCAGGCTTATCAATTGCGCGCCTGCGCTAGCCGCCTCTTCAACGCGGGCACAGGCTTCTTCAATATCAGCGGCATGTCTTAGCTGGATCACCGCGGCAGATACCTCGGCAGCGCCGCGCATGGGTGGCAAGGCCTGCCCGGACGGGTTCTCGGCGATGGCCTGATACAAACGCGGCCGGCGACTGGCAAAGATATCGGTGCCATCCGGCCGCCGCTTGTCATCCGCCGCGGATACATCGATATCCGCGTAGACCACCTCCGACTGATCGCGCGAAGCCATCGCCAGTACAGTCCCGTCTGGCGCCACTATCTGGCTCTCTCCCGCTCCGCAAAGAAACTCCAGCGGAATGCCGGTACCGGCGCTGATCGCCTCGAGCATTTCCTCGGGCACCAATGGACCCACCTTGTTAGCCGCCACCACAAAAACCTTGTTCTCCGCAGCGCGCACCGGAATATGCAGAGACGCCTCGTCGGTGGCAAAGGAGTTCAGGCTATTCAGCATAATCTGCGCACCATTGAGGGCCAGACAACGGGGTGTCTCATTGATAACCCCGTCCATGCAGGCATACAGACCGACGCGCCCGAGTGCCGTCGCGGCAACGGGGCCCTCGCGCGTCGCTTTCTCCAGGAAATCATTCTCGTGCCCGATATAGATCTGCTTGGTGTTATCCGCCAGCAATTCACCCTGTGGGGAATACAGCAGGCTGGAACCGGTGGCAGAGCCATCATCGCGCTGTACTGTGCAATTCACCACAGCGTAAATACCCAGTTCAATCACCTTGTCGGCGATAGCTGTCAGAAACGGACCGCCCAGGGGCACCGATACGTCGAAACAATGCTGCTTGTCATCGTACCAGGACAGGTGATTACAGAATTCCGGCAGTACTACCAGATCGGGGCTGCATTGGGCCGCTTGCTCCAGCCAGTGCAGGCAACTGGACAGGTTAGCCGCCATATCGGCACCCACATGAAATTGGGCAACCGCCACGCGTATGCTTGTTTGTTCGCTCATAAGACTGGAATCACTCGCTAATGTGCTGTCCTGGCGCAGCTTACGACGGGCCAACGCTGTCGCAGATGACAAAAGTCAAAAGAGCACCGCCCGCGGTTGTTATACTGCATCGACATTAAATCTTTTTCAGGTTCGCACGAACAGTGCCAGGCTGGCGAACCACTGGATCCAACTATCCCATGAATGAATACCTGTTGTTGAAGTTCGCCCATATCATTGCCTTCGTGTATTGGCTGGGTGGCGACCTGGGCACTTTTCTCGCAAGCCAACAGGTGATCAACCGGGAATTAAGCCCACAATCGCGACATGTGGCCCTGAAAATCATGCTGGCCTGCGACATGGGCCCAAAACTGGCGATGCCACTGATCCTGCCGTTGGGCCTGCACATGGCCTACCTGTCCGGCGCTTTAGCGCTGCCCGTGGCGGCGATCATAGTCGCCTGGCTCGCCGCCCTGTACTGGTTCACGGTGGTATTGGTACTTTACTTGAACGAGGGCAAAGCGTTTACCGCGCGACTTTCACAGGTGGATTTTTATTTCCGCATAGGCGTGGCGGCAGTGCTGCTGGGCTATAGCGGCTACGCCCTGAGCACAGCAAGTGGCGCCCCCTGGGCCGCCTGGAAGTTACTGATATTCGCCCTGATGGTGTGCTGTGGCATCGCTATACGTATCAACCTGAAACCTTTCGTGCCCGCGTTTGGCAGTATGCTGGCAAGTGGCGCCACCGAGACTACCGACCGGACCATGGCAAGTTCCATCGCTCGCTGCCGCCCCTGGGTCTGGTGTATCTGGGGTGGGCTATTCATCAACGCAGCACTGGGCACGCACCTCATCGGTTGAAAAACAGGCCCGGAGTGATCCGTGGTTGCAGACAACGCGTAACTTATCCAATAACTATAAATGTGGACAGAAACATGACAACACAGGCAAACCCACTTCCCGGCGCCGTACGCTTTCTCGGCCTTACTCTGCATGACGGTGTGCACCGTAACCACATGCTGACTTTTTACCTGGCCTGTTACGCGGCCATTATGCTGGCCACCTTTGTACCCCAGACCCAGCCCTTTCTGCTGGCAGAGGTATTACACCTGGACCCGTCGAAACAGGGCGTGGTCAGTGGCAACCTGAATTTCTGGGGCGAAATCGTGATTATTGTCACCGTGGGCCTATGGGGCTCACTGTCTGACCGCATCGGTCGTAGAGCGGTGACCTCGATGGGCTTCCTGTTGATCGCCGGGGGCATCTTTATGTACGGTTTCGCCCGCGACATTAGCGGCCTGTTACTGGGACGGGTTATTTATTCAGCCGGCATCGCCGCCATCAGCACCATGATTATCACGCTCATGGCTGATTATGTATGCAACCCCAGCCGCGGCAAGGCCACCGGTTTCCTCGGCATCATGAATGGACTGGGCGCGATGACAGCCGCCCTGTTCCTGCTAAAACTACCCGCCATGTTCAAGGACAGCGGCATGGATGCAGAGGGCGCGGCTTTCGCGACCTACGCCAGCATGGCGGCCTTTACCCTGTGTCTGGGCGCCGCCATGTTTTTTGGTCTGCGCCGCGGCGTCACCCACAGCGGCGAACACAACCCGCCCATGCTGCAACAACTGCGCGAGGGTATTGCTGAAGCCCGACGCCCGGTTATAGCGCTGGCTTATGCGGCGTCATTTGTGGCCCGCGGCAATCTCGCTGTAGTCGGCACATTCTTTACGCTGTGGGCTGCACTTTACGGGACATCCGAACTCGGCCTGACTACGGCCGAATCCATCAGCAAAGGCGGTATCATCCTGGCGATATCCTATACGGCGTCGCTGCTAAGCGCACCCGTGTTCGGCATCATGTCAGACCGGATAAACCGCGTTACTGCACTGGCTATCAGCCTGCTGGTAGGCGCCGTGGGCTACGGCAGTACCTATTTTCTGGATGACCCTTTTGGCTTACCCGCTATCTGCAGCCTGATCCTGATCGGCATGGCCGAGGTCGGCTGCATCATCACCAGCGGGGTGCTCATCGCCGAGCAGGCCCCCGACCGCCTGCGCGGTTCCGTGGTAGGCGTGTTCACCCTTACCGGCGCTATCGGTATCCTGATTGCCAGCGTGGTCGGGGGTTACCTGTTCGATCACTGGATGCAGACCGGTCCTTTCGTGTTCTTTGGTCTCATCGCCGCTGTGGTAATGGTCTGGGCACTGATACTGCGCAGCAAGCCACACCTGATCTGCCCGGTACCCGCTACAAATCAGTGAACAAATCGCGCTTGTTGAAACCAGCGGTCATAAAGCGACGGAACGCTTTACCGCTGGTCAGCCAGGCGACCTTGGCGCCACTCTTGTCCGCTTTTAAAATGCCCTCCACCAGGTAGGGCGTCACCGTCTCCACCTTGTCGCCGAGAATATTGAAGATCTTCTTGCTCTTCTCCCACTCCGGAGAAGCGGTGTCGTAGTCCCCCAGCAGCAGGTCGGTCACCACAATGCCGGGGCTAAGGGTACACACCTGCACCCCGGTGCCCTTGATCTCCTTCTGCAGGGCCTTGTTGATATAGTTTACGGCGCGCTTGGTAGCGCCATAGGCGCACATTCCCGGCTGCACCTGACCACCACTGCCAAAGCCCTCCATATTCCAGATTTGCCCACTGCCCTGCCCCAGCATGCCGCGCAGGGCGACACTGTTGGCTAATAGTAAGCCCGCCAGGTTTATGTCGACGACTCGCGAGATATCCAGCGGGTCGGTTTCATGCAGCGGCTTGCGCGGCACGCTGATACCGGCGTTATTTATCCACACGTCCACACTGGAGAAGTGCGCAACTGCCGCATCCCAGAGCCCCTGCAACTGGTCAGCAGCGGTAACCTCGCAGGCTTTGCCCGCCACTTTATCGGCACCGTAACGCGCCGCCAACTCGGCCACCACAGCATCTACCGCGGTCTGCTGGCGGCCGCTGATCACCACCGCGCACCCCCTGGCCAGGAAATTTTCCGCCAGACCCCGACCAATTCCACGCGTACTACCTGTGATCACTACTGTTTTCATTACGTTGTTCTCCGTTTGACACGCCATGCGGCACCAGTTTTTTAAAGGAAGCTTACCTTTGCCTGGCGCTATTGATATATCATTAGTTCTTACTAAATCAACCCCAATGATCAATTGCGGTGAAATCATGAGCAAACAGTACCCCGTATTCCCCATCGGCAGCGTCGGCTATAACCTGATGCTGCTGCGCGGCACCTGGCACGACCATATCGAGCTGTACAACCTCGATGGCACACCTTTGGACGATGATTCCACCGCCGGCAGTGGCAGCCCCGGGCCGGGACCGTTCGACAACCTGGTGTATATCGATTTTGACGGAGAGAAATTGTCACTGACCAATGTGCACATACGCGGCCGGGAAACCGCTGCCAAGACATTTACCGGCTACATGCGCGACGACTTACTGGTGTTTGACCCACTGGGACCCGGTGCCTACGAAAATATAGGCATGTCCGGGGGGCCCGGCATCCTGACCTTCAATGCACGGCAGCTGGACAAGTCCACCGATGTCTACATGGAACCCGACTTCATCATGCTTACCGCTCCCGGCGAGCGCGTACGGCACACGGTGCTGTATCGCCACGGCGAGGCAGTACGCACGCTCACCGCCAAGGGCACCCGCTTATGGCCAAGCTGCGAGCGGCGCCATACCCTGGACCCCCGGGGCGAGGATGGTCCGGTGCACGAAGAACCATTCAGTTCCAGCATCTGGTCACACCTGGTGGAAGACGGCGATTAGCCCCACCTCAATTTGATTTTAGTCAAGAGCAGGCAGCGCTCGCTGACCTATGATAGTGCTATTCGAGCATGCCGCATGGCAGTGATATAACTAGGGAAAGTCAATGAGCGAGAGAATTCTTACCCCGATTATCGACCTGGTGGAGCAATCCCCGGACGTCGACAACCGCGAAAATTTCACCCTGCTGTGGGCCATCCTGGCGGAGATGAATGACAAAATTCAGGCGCGCTTTGAGTTAAACCTGGACCCGTGCAGCGACCGCTTCAAAGATTACAAGAGCATTAGCGTTGCCCAGGACGGTGCCGAGGGATCTCTGCACACCTACACCGGCCCGGAAGTGGATTGGTATGTGCATTCCTACATTGGCTCACCGGAGTCCACATTCACCAACATGCACATCACCCTGAGCCTGGGACCCCAGTATCTGGTACCGAATTTCGGTTTTGCCCTGGGTACAGTCCCCGACCTGTTCATGTACATGGATTACATTCCGCGTGTCGACCTGGTCTCCAATATCGACTACGTGGACCAGTACTACACCGAGGT
>JAIBDN010000005.1 GCA_024686215.1 Gammaproteobacteria bacterium
AAAGGGCATATCCCTGCCATCAATGCTACGCGCCTTGATACGCGGCGCCCACTGTTTAACTTCTGCCAGAGTGTCAAACATCACCCCGCCGGGTGCAACGGTAAACACCTCGTCCGTGGGCGCTGCCGCGTGACAGCTGGCACAGCGTTGCTGCACGATTTGCAGCGCCTGTTGGTCTGTTATCACAGTAGTGTTGCCCCCGGTGGTGGCTACCTGTTTCGGCGCAATCACCACTGCCAGGATGAGCGTGGCAAAAGCCGCAGCCACCAACAACACCGGACGGTTGATCTGCTTGTGCTCTAGAATGAAATACTGCCGCGCCACCGCGGTGATCGCCATGATCACCAGCAATATCAGCCAGTTGTAGTGGTTGGTGTAGGTAAACGGGTAATGACTGCTGATCATGATAAACAGCAGCGGCAGGGTCAGGTAGGTGTTGTGGGTAGAATGCAGTTTGGCACGGGCACCCCAACTGGGGTCCGGCGCCTCACCTTTTTCAATGGCCGCTACCAGCGCGCGCTGCGAGGGCATTATCACCCGGAATACATTCCCGGCCATGATGGTCCCGATCATTGCACCCATGTGGATATAGGCGCCGCGACCACTGAACAAGTGGGTGAGCGCGTAAGAAGAGGCCACCGCTGCCAGAACCAGAATAGCGCCAATCACATAGCCATTTTTTCCCAAAGGGCTGCGGCACAGCAGTTCATACAGCACCCAGCCGCCAACCAGAAAGCCCACGCCAATGGCAATGGCCTGTAACTGACTCAGGTCGGCAACGCGCTTATCGATCAGGTAGGAATCTGCCCCCAGGTAATAAATAATCGTGAGCAACACCATCCCGGTCAACCAGGTGGTGTAGGCCTCCCACTTGAACCAGTGCAGGGTAGCCGGCATTTCTTCCGGGTCCAGCTGATATTTGGCTACTTCGTATATTCCGCCGCCGTGGATAGACCACAGGTCGCCCTTGATACCCTTGTCCTTCTTCCACTGGGGTGGATCCTGCAGGCTATTATCCAGCCACACAAAGTAGAACGAGGCGCCTATCCAGGCCACGCCGGTTATCAGGTGCAGCCAGCGAAAAATAAGGCTGAACCAATCGATGATGTAGCTTTCCATTCCCAACTTCCTCGAATACTGCTATTTATCGCTGGTGGACTCTAACGCCTGCCGCGTACGTCGCCTGCACAGCGCGGTCATCACCCAACATACTGAATACGAATAACTCTTCGAACAGGTCCTTACACTGCTGCATGCGGAAATCCATCAGCGGCGTACAGGCCTTATCCAGAACTACAAAATCGGCTTCCTTTCCCGATTCGAAGTTACCCACCAGGTCCGCCAGGTCCAGACAGTCCGCTGAACCCAGGGTGGCCAGGTAGAAGCCTTTGAACGGCGACAATTTTTCGCCACGCAACTGCAATACCTTGTACGCCTCGTTCAGGGTTTGCAGCATGGAAAAGCTGGTACCGCCACCGACATCGGTGCCCAGTCCCACGCGAATATTGTTTTCCTGCGCGCGCGACAGATGAAACAGACCACTGCCCAGAAACAAATTCGACGTAGGGCAAAAGGCAATATTCGACTGCGATTCACTCATGCGCTGCCACTCGCGGTCCTCCAGGTGAACGCAGTGGGCGAAGACACTGCGCCGCCCCAATAAACCCGCCTGGTCGTAGGTGTCCAGGTAGTCTTCGCAATCCGGAAACAGCTCCCGCACCCAGCTAATCTCGTCCTTATTCTCCGACAGGTGGGTGTGCATATAGACACCCGGAAATTCGGCCAGCAAGTCTCCGGCGCGACGCAGTTGCTCAGGCGTAGAAGTAGGGGAAAAACGCGGCGTCACCGCGTAGCGCGCACGACCGCGGTTGTGCCACTTTTCAATCAACGCCTTACTGTCCTGATAGCCCGACTCCGGCGTATCGACCAGATAGTCCGGAGCATTGCGATCCATCAACACCTTACCGGCAATCATGCGCAGGTTACGCTCTTCACTAGCCTCGAAAAACGAATCCACGGACGCCTTGTGCACAGTACCGAACACCAGGGCTGTGGTAGTTCCCGCTCGCAATAGTTCATCGAGGAAGCGCTCGGCTATACCCCGGGCATAAACCGGGTCGCTGAACTGGGCCTCGGCGGGAAAGGTGTAAGTTTCCAGCCACTCCAGCAACTGCTCACCATAGGCCGCGATTATCTCTGTCTGCGGGTAATGGATATGCGTGTCGATAAACCCGGGGACGATCAGCGCGTTTTCGTAGGCCACCAACTCGTACTCACCCTGCAGGCCAGCCAGCATTGCTTGCGCCTCACCACAAGCGACTACCTCGCCATTGTCCACCAGCAGCACGCCATCCTCGTAATACTCATAGGCATCCTCCACGGGAGTTTTGTCCGGGTCTGCCAGAAAATGAAGAATGCTGGCGCGATATGCTTTAACCATAGTGATGTTATTCCTGGATAGTCACTGAAATATTGAGATCTGCAGGCAGCCTGACCTCGTCACAGTTGTGCCCGTCGCCACCGCGGTCCACAACCAGAAAATCGCTATCCGCCTCCAGGCTGAGACAGTAGTGATGCCATGTACCACGATGATAATTGACCCCCTGATTGCCACTGGCCACGAAAGCCCGCAGCTTATGCGCATCGAACTCTCCGGCGAGCCCGACGATAACCAGGTAGGGATGACCACCCAGCCCCATAAAGGCCTGACTGCCAAGGGGGTGTCGCTCCATGATTTCCACCTGGAACGGCACACTGACACTACGTGAACGGAATATGCTGATGATGGGCCTGCCACCATCGGCTGCCACATCCACTTGTGCCAGGTCGTGGTGGCGATCGGTCAAACCGTAGTTGATCGGTATGACCTGGTTGTTATCACACACCTCTATAACATCACCGTAGGGTGCAAAGGCCTCACGCGTCAGGGTTTGTGCCTGCAATAGCATAGCGCTCATCAACTGCCCCGGTAGGTTGAATAGCCATAGGGCGAGAGCAACAGTGGGATGTGATAATGCTGGCCGTCGCCGCCGATACGAAACACCACATCCACCCAGGGATAAAACACCGCAGCATCACGGGACTCGAAGTAGGCCGCCGTATCAAAATGCACGCGGTAATCGCCCGCAGCCAACACCGCCTCGGGTGCACACAAATCGGGAATCCTGCCGTCAGTGTTGGTTTCTCCGCTGCCCACCTGCAGCCATTGCTCAGCGTCCAGAGTAAACAGGGTGATGGGCACGCCTACCGCAGGGGCGCCCAGGGCTATATCAAGAATGTGGGTGGTGATCTGGCTCATTACGCGTCTTCCAGTAGTTGATTCAGGCGGATATTAAATATTTTACGCTGCTCTTCTGCCGCATTAAGCAGTTCTGTAGCGCGGTCATTGGGCAGGCGTGCCTGCAGTAGTTCAAGCATCTCTCCGGCGGACTTGCCGCTAGCGCAGACAATAAAGATAAACCCAAATTTTTCCTGGTACTTGCCATTGCCGTCAGCCAAGCGCTGGATAATCTCGTCACTGGCGATATTGACCGCGGACTGCTCGCCGGCTGCCAACTCCTTGGTATTGGCGTATTTGGCCTTGAGCGAACCGACATCACCAATTTTGGGGTGACCATCAAAGGCCTGCAGGAAATCCGCCTCACCCATCGCGCGCCAATGCGCATCCGCATGATCGCGCACCGCTCGTGCCGAGATGAAAGGACGCGAAGCGACCATCAAATCAATCCACTGCTGGCTGGTACAACATTGCAGGAACATATGCGCCGCCTCTGCCGCGCTCGCCTGGTTGATCTGCTCAATACGCATAATATTCTCAGGACCAATCGGGAAAGCCGAGTACCCGCAGACGGCTGACACCACCGTCAGGGAAGATATTCAGACGCACATGGGTGAACTGCAAGGTTTCAGGGGCCGCGATCTGTCGGATAAAAAGATGCTCCTGGTCGGCGTGCAGTGGCGTCTGTGCGATCACCGTTTGCCACTGGGCGTTGTTCAGGTCATCGCTGTCGCAATGGGTCGCCTCCAGGGAAAAGCGATCGGGAAAGTTGCCCTTGAAATGCGCGGTATCCACAATCACCTTGCGAATACTACCGGGCACACCCAGCTTGATCAGGCACCAGTCGTTACTGTCATCACGGCGCCGCCTGGTCTCCCAGCCGTCACCCATGTTGGCGCCTTGTGCCGGCATCAGCAGATTGCTGGGTGAACTGTAAAACATGTCACTGCAGGTGAGACCGCGACCACCGTTCATTACACTGGCCAGGTCCAATAGTTCGCCGTCGACAAAATTATCGCGATTGACCTCGGCCTCACCATAAACACGCAGGCGAGCCACCCCACCGTCTGGGTAAATTTTCAGGCGCACATGGGTCCACACCTGGTCGCTATCAACCGCAAAAACATTCGGGCTATGCGCCTGCGTGGCGGACTTTTCCAATATTTCCGCCCACACAGCTGTCTCATCCAGATCGCCCTCTACAAAGGCGCCCTCTAACGACGCATACTCCGGCGCATTACCCCTGAAATGACTGGTGTCTATATCCACACCCCGAATTCTGCCGGGAATACCCAGGCGCAAAATGCACCAGTCGTAATCCGGCTCGCCGTCGCGGCGCTGGGCGCGACCGAAACTGCGGCGTGACTCCCAGCCGTCCATCCACTGACCGGTAGGCACAAAGTGACCCTCTTTGAATACCGGGACGCTATTGAGTACCAGGTTGGCGCACTCGGCAAACCATTCATCTGAACAAGCCAGGGCCTTGCCGCCAACTCTTTCATTCAGCAGGTCAGTGTAGTGCGCTGTAAACTGATGTTGTTGCGTGCTGTCTTGCATGTGCTGTTATTCCCCTTGATCAATGACCGCTTCGCTGCGGACCGTCAGGTTGCCTTATGCGTGGGCCACCCTGGCGTAACAACGGCTCGCCCATCGGCGTATTGAGTATGTCACCCGCTGCAAATACCTCCTGGCCACGCACAAAAGTGCGTAGCACCACACCCCTCACTTTACGTCCTGCATAAGGCGTCACTTTATGGCGATACTTGATCATGTCGGCGTGGATAACGTATTCAGCGCTGTCGTCAAACACACAGAAATCCGCATCGTAGCCCACCGCAATCCGGCCCTTGCGCTGCCCCAGACCGGCAAACTCGGCCGGCCGCGTGGACATCCAGTCAACGATCTGCTCTATGCTATAACCGCGCTGCTGTGCCTCAGTCCAGGTCAATGACAGGCCGAACTGCAACGAGGATATTCCACCCCAGGCATGTTCGATGTCACCGCTGTCGATGTGTTTTAACTGCGGTGTGCAGGGCGAGTGATCCGACACCACAAAGCCAATAGTGCCCTCTGCCAGCCCCTGCCACAGCCGCTGTCGGTTTTCATCCTCCCGAATAGGTGGGCAACACTTGAACAGGGTCTTGCCGTCGGGAATATCCTCGGCAAACAGGGTCAGATAGTGCGGACAGGTTTCCGCGCTGATCTGCAGTCCCTGCTGCTGTGCCGCGTGCAATGCCGGCAGCGCATCAGCAGACGACAGGTGCACAACATGCAAGCGGGCGCTGACGTTTTCCGCCGCGGCATCCTGTGCCAGGGCGATCAACATCTCGATGGCTTCGTCCTCCCAACGCCGCGGGCGTGACGCCAGGAAACTCTGATAAGACTTACCGATGAGCGGTGGCTCGCTCTCTTCCTTGTCCAGTTCAGCATGAATCAGGTACGGCACCTGGTGCTCGGCCAGGATGCGAATCGCGCGACGTAAATGGCTTGCATCCACCTGCGGGAAATCATCAATGCCAGAGTGAATGGTAAAGGACTTCACTCCCAGCACCCCGGCGCGGATCAATTCATCCAGCGCATCCAGGCTGTCGGGTACCACGCCACCCCAAAAGCCACAGTCCACCCACAACTTACCCTGCAGTGAAGCTATCTTCTGACGCAGGGCGTCGGCGGTGGTGGTCACCGGCGTACAGTTCAAGGGCATATCGACCACTGTGGTAATACCCCCCGCCGCAGCTGCCTGGGTGGCGGTATTAAATCCCTCCCACTCAGTGCGACCGGGCTCGTTGATATGCACATGCGTATCAACCAATCCGGGCAGCAACACACCCGACGCAATCGTTTCTACACGCACGGCTTCCACCTGAGCATCGAAATCCAGGATTCCGGCCACCTTACCCTGTGACACAACAACAGTCGCTGGCCTGATATGCCCGTCCACCAGGGTGCGCTCACAGCGCAATGCCAGCGCTGCACGCTCACTCATAACTTTTTCCTTGCACCGGCACCTCAGCTTTGCCCGGTTTATCAGCCGGGCCTGCCTCTATCGCCACCTCAGCTGCTGCAGACATCAGCGGTTTCAACTCCCGCCACCCCACGCCGCGCTGGGTCTCGCGCGCCGGTCTGTCGCCCTGGTACTGGCTGATCAGCTCCGCGGCAATAGATGTCGCCACTTCCATGGGCAGTTTGCCTGGCACCTGTGGCAGCCCCACGGGACAATGTACGTTCGCATACTGCTCCGCGGCGTAACCACGATGCTGAAAACGCATCTGGAAACGGCGCCACTTTGTCGCTGACCCGATCAGGCCGATATAGCGTGCATCGCCGCGCTTGATCACCGCCTGGGTAATATCAAAATCCAGCGGATGATTGTGCGTCATTATCAGGTAATAACTCTTGGCCGGCATACTCGCCACTGCATCGGCCGGCGCTTCACTTAACACTCGCTCAACGTTGGCAGGTAGCTGCGCAGGAAACTGCTCGGACCGGGAATCCACCCAGCGCACCCGACAGGGCAACTGCGCCAGAATACTGACCAGGGCTTTGCCCACGTGCCCGGCACCAAACAACATGAGATTAATCTCATTGCCGGGGAAGCTTTCGAACAGCACATGGGTGCTACCACCACAGCACTGCCCCAGGCTGGCACCCAGCGGGAATACCTCTATATGCTGCTGCGCCTCAGCGCAGCACAGCAGGTCACGCGCAATGTCCATCGCCTTGTACTCCAGATGACCGCCGCCAATAGTACAAAAACTGCGATCGGCAGTGACCAGCATCTTGGTCCCGCTATCGCGGGGAGTCGAACCCCTGGCCCCCAGTACCGTGACCAGCACGTAAGCCACACCACCACTTTCCAGATCGCGGGCAATATCCAACCACTCACTCATAACCCGCCCTCCCCGCTTATCTCGCGCACAGCGCGCAGCACACACTCGGGCGTGGCGGGCGGATCCATGCGTGGGCTGACCCGGTAATCGCTCAGACTGGACACCGCATCGCGCAATGCGCTCCACACGGAGATGCCCAGCATCAGCGGCGGCTCACCCACGGCCTTGGAGTGATAAATCGTTGCCTCCACATTGGGACTGTCGGGTAGCAACTCCACATTGAATTCGGCAGGGGCATCACCGATAGCCGGGATCTTGTAACTGGCCGGGTTCACCGTCTGCAACCGGCCATCGTCACCCCATACCAGTTCCTCGGTGGTCAACCATCCCATACCCTGGATGAAGGCGCCCTCTACCTGGCCGATATCGATGGCGGGATTAAGCGACTGACCTACATCCTGGCAGATATCCGCGCGCAGTAGTTTGTATTCACCGGTGAGCGTATCTACCAGCACTTCAGAAACCGCCGCACCGTTGGCAAAATAGAAAAATGGGCGGCCCTGGGCTTTTTCCCGGTCGTAAAAGATCTTCGGTGTGCGGTAGTAACCCGTGGCCGACAGGGAAATCCTGTTCAGGTAGGCCAACTGCACAAACTCGGCAAAGGCCATTTCCTGCTCACCGGCTATCAGCTTGTTGTTGTGCAAACGCACAGCGCCGACGTCTACAGCAAAGTGTTCGCTGGCAAAGGCCAACAGGCGCGACTTGATCTTGCAGGCGGCGTCGCGTGCCGCCATGCCATTCAAATCTGTTCCCGAGGATGCCGCGGTGGGAGAGGTATTGGGTACCTTATCCGTGCGCGTTGAGGTGCATAGAATGGTCTCTATATCCACCTGCAGCTCGTGGGCAACCACCTGGGCGACCTTGGTATACAGGCCCTGACCCATCTCGGTGCCACCGTGATTCAGCTGGATACTGCCGTCGGTGTACACATGCAGCAGCGCCCCTGCCTGATTGAGGTGCAGCAGCGTAAAGGAAATACCGAACTTGACCGGAGTCAGGGCAATACCTTTCTTTAATACCGGGCTGTCGCGGTTGAAAGCAATAATAGCTGCGCGACGTGCCTGGTACTCCGACTGCTGCTCCAGCCGCTGCACCAGCCCGGGAATGATGTGCTGCTCTATTTTCTGGCCATAGTGGGTAGTATTGCGTTCACCCTCTTCGCCATAGAAATTGGCCTGGCGCACCGCCAGCGGGTCGCGACCCACCGCCCGGGCAATATCATCGAGAATGCCTTCTATAGCCACCATACCCTGGGGGCCGCCAAACCCGCGGAATGCTGTATTGGACACCGTGTTGGTTTTTACCCTGTGTCCCACCACGCGCGCCGCCGGCAGGAAGTACGCGTTGTCCGCATGAAACATGGCCCTGTCGACTATCGCATCCGATAAATCGGGCGACATGCCACAACCACCTGCCAATTCCAGATCCAGGGCCTGGATCACCCCATGATCATCAAATCCCACCTGGTATGTGCCGCTGAAATGATGCCGCTTGCCGGTAGTGGTCATATCGTCTGCACGGGCCAGGCGAATTTTTACCGGGCGCCCCGTCTTACGCGCCAGCAACGCTGCTATACAGGCCCATTGATTGGCATTGGTTTCCTTGCCGCCAAAACCTCCACCCATGCGGCGCATATCGACGGTCACCAGGTGCATGGGAATATCCAGCACTTCGGCAATAAGTTTCTGTATCTCACTGGGGTTCTGGTTGGACGTGTACAACAGGATGCCGCCGTCTTCCACCGGGATCACCAGTGACGCCTGCCCCTCCAGGTACAGGTGTTCCTGGCCACCCATACGAAACTCACCGCGCAGCACGTTAGCGGCTTGCGCCAGTGCCGCGGCAGCATCGCCACGCTGCTGGGTGTGACTGGGTCGCACAAAGCTGTCATTGGCCAACCCCTGCTCTATGCTCAGGTCCGCCGCTAACTCCTCGTACTCCACCTGCGCCAGAAGCGCCGCCTTGCGTGCCAGGTCATAACTGCTCGCGGCCACCGCGAATAGCGGCTGACCCCAGAATTGCGACACGCCATCTGCCAGCAGCGGATCGCCGGGGAATGCCGGGCCGATATCGGTATGGCCGGGTACGTCGTCCAGGGTCAGCACACTGTGCACACCCTCTGCAGCCAACACCGCACCAAGGTCCATGCTGTTGATCCGTGCATGCGCCTTGTTGCTCATGCCCACATAGGCATGCAGCACGTTCGCCGGTGTCGGCATATCGTCGGTATACAGGGCTTCACCACTGACATGCTTGTGGGCACTTTCATGCTTGAGATCAGCGCCTGGGGCGCCATGTATTGCGCTGCCGGCGAGCGCTTGCGGGTCTGCACCGGGTAGCTTACGCATAGTGATCAAGCCTCACTGCAGTGCCCGGGTGGGTAAGCTCAAGGTACAGCCGCCTGAGCAGGTTTTGCGACACTGACAGCCGGTATTGTGCACTGGCGCGAAAATCTGAAATCGGCTGGAAGTCATTGCCCAGGGCGAGCATCGCTGCGTCAACGGCAGGCTCCTCCCAAGGCTGGCCAATCAGGGCCTGTTCACAATGGCTGGCACGACGTGGGATTTCCGCCATGCCGCCAAAGGCGATGCGTGCATCCACCACTACCCCCGCTTGCACTTTCAAGTAAAACGCGCCACAGGTGGCAGATATATCATCCTCCAGGCGTTTGCTGATTTTATAGACGCGAAATGCATAACCCGGGACCGGTCTGGGCACAACAATGCGCTCGATAAACTCTGACGGCTGCTGGGCTGTCACTTTGTAGCTGACAAAATAGTCCTGCACCGGTATTTCACGGGTATCACCCCCACAGCGCAGCACCAGCCTGGCACCAAGAGCTATTAGTACCGGCGGCATATCACCAATAGGCGAGGCGTTGGCGACGTTACCACCCAAGGTACCCTGGTTACGAATCTGCAGTGAGCCCAGGCGCTCCAGTAGTTCACGCAGCTCAGGATAATGCGCACAGAGAGCCTCCGCGCAAGCGCTGTAGCTGACTGCCGCGCCTATCTCAAGTTCATTTGCGCTGGTATAGACTTGCAACAGCTCCGGCACCCTACCGGTGTAGATAAGCACGTCAAACTCACGCAGAGACTGGGTTAACTCAAGGCTGAGATCGGTACCCCCAGCGACCAGACTGGCCTCGGGGTATTGCAGCAACAACTGCGACAGGGAGGCCAGGCTGCAGGGTGCGAAGTACTGCTTGCCGCTCACCGGGTCGGTCCAGTTGATATCGGCTTCGGCATCATTAATCGACTGCAACGCGACCACGGTAGCCGCAGCGCGCGCGCTGAACTGGTCCTGCACAGCGGGTTCATACATCTGCACGGCCGCATCGATGATAGGACGATAACCGGTACAGCGACACAGGTTACCACCCAGTGCCTCAATAATGCTGTGGCGTTCAGGCTGCTGGTGATTCTTGCGATAGGCAAACATGGACATGACAAATCCCGGCGTGCAAAAGCCGCACTGCGAGCCGTGGCAATCGACCATGGCCTGCTGCACAGGATGCAGCTCACCGTCGCGTTTCAAGTGCTCCACGGTGATTAGCTGCTTGCCCTGCAGAGTCGCCAGTGGGGTAATACAGGCATTGATAGCCTGATACTGCATGCTACCGTCAATGGCCTCACCCAACACCACGCTGCAGGCGCCACAATCGCCCGACGCACAACCCTCCTTGGTACCGACCTGCTGCAAACGTTCGCGCAGGTATTCGAGCACACTGGTATGCGGGTTGCCCGAATCCACACAGTGTTCACTATCATTAAGCAAAAACCTGACCACTATATACTCACCCTGAAAAACCGTTCAGCTAACGTCTGATACCCAAACAAACAGGGATCAATATCTGCAAGAAGGCGACGGGACAGACCCGGAGCGCACCTGCCTCACACTATTGCACTGTGCCGGGCGTACAGACAAGCTACAAATACCTGTCATTACTGTCAAGTTTTTGACCAATTACAGGTCGCCATCAAGCAGCTACCGCTGCCCTGCCCGCACAGATGAAACTATTTATCCGGCAACTTGAGGCCACAACCCTTAAGGATTATACGTGTCAGATTATCCGACACGTCCTCGTAGTCATTACTGGTCAATTTCGACTTACCCAAACCGGCACACACCTGCAGGTTGAAATCAGCATAGTGCTGGGTCGCACTCCAGATCAGGAAAATCAGGTAATAGGGGTCTACCGCATCCATTTTCCCCTGCTCTATCCAGGCCTGAATGACACCCGCCTTGGCGTTAAACCAGGGCCTGAATTCTTTTTTAAAGTAAACACTAAGGTTGGGCGCCCCATGGATAATTTCACTGGCAAAGATTTTTGATGCGTGGGGGTTGCTTCTGGAGTACATCACCTTGGCATGGATATAGGCACCCAGCGCCTCTGCCGGATCATCATCCGCGGTGATGCGACTGAAAGCATCGTTCCACAACTCGATAACACCGGTGAGGATAGCCATGTATAGGTCGAGTTTGCTGTTGAAGTAGTAGTGCACGTTGGTGCGCGGAATTCCCGCCCGCTTGGCGATACTGTTTATCGATGCACCCTGAAAACCATGCTCGGCAAACTCCTGCTCGGCGCTGCGCAGGATCTGGGCTTCATTATCCAGGCGGATACGGCCACTTTTATACACTTTTGCGCGCGAGTCTTTCGCCATTTTATTGTCCCTGAGTCAAAAAACTGACAGTCATGTCAGCTATTTGATTATTGCGCGAATCATCGCGCCCCTCAAGGAAAACAAGTTTAGCCTCACGGTGACCAACCAATGCTGCAGCCCCCGCGAATACTCCAGATAGCCATTGTTCGCAATTTTCACATAATTGAGAGGGAATTTTTACAACAAAACCGCTAATTGGCGGTCTACACTTAAAGTGGTAGTGGTTAATTTATGATCGAGAGCAAAATGAAAAGACTGGATGACGGCAAAACAAGCTTTGTTGAGTTTCTCAACAGCATCAAATTTGCCCAACACAACGACGCGAATCAGCGCGCCAAGTGCCCTACGCAGCACTTCGCCCATTTCAACCCGCGTGCCCGTGACAAAAGCGCGCTTAGCACTGAAGATTCGCAACTGATTCGCAGCGCCAACTAGGCGTCGCGACCCCTTCCTGCCTGACCGGTTGAACCCGGAAGGGTAAGTACGGCCCCGAAAAAACCCACACGAGCAAACACTTAAAACTCTTTTTGCGTCAGCCAAGCCGTGTTTCAGCGATTATGTGCCAGGCGCACGAAGGGTCTGATGCGCTCACTTTTACACAGGGCCCAGCGGTGTTGCGGCTCCACCAGGTGATTGGCAATAACGGCAAACACCAGCGGATTAAACGGAAAACCCACGTGACTGGCCATGACCGCGACATTGGTGACATAGCGTGGATCGCCCTGACACCTGGCGATACCCGCCCCGACAATGCCATCGGACTCACTGTGTAAGGCCAGCACCGGCACCCGCAACTCACCGCCGCTATAGGTGTGCGCTACCCACCGCTCCAAAGCGGCGTCATCGACCTCATTGTTATAAAGATTGCCCATCACACTGTACAGCGCGGTACCACGCGGATCTCCATAGGGCGTGCCCAGGGTGATTGCCTGTCGCACCCACTGCGGGCAGCGATGCGCCAGGGCCACCGCATACAGACCACCGAGGCTCCAGCCAATAAGGGTAACCTTGCGCCCGGTAGCATTGAATTCCTTCTCCACCAGATCCGCAATCACATCCTCCGTCTCTGCACGGTGATCCAGAAAATCATCGATATTTTGCGAGCGCACCTCAGCCGCGTTGCGGCCCAGCCCCCAGGGTATGGCGTTGTAGCCACGCTGGTTGAGAAATTTACGTAACTGGGACATGGAGCCATCGGCGCCCATAAAACCCGGCAGGGTCATAATGCTATGGCCGTCGCCGTCGGGCAGCGTCCTTAACAGTGGTCCCAGCATGGCGGTACTGCCCATTTCCAGGATCACACGACCCAACTCCATCACACTGTGACGCAAACGGGGTGGGCGCAAATCCGGGGTAAAACTTTGGTACGTGGCTACCATAAGGACTCCCTGTGAACAATTCACAGCCTCATTGTGGCCAGTATAGGGGCAGGAATACAGCGAAACCTGAGCAGCCCGGTTTAACAAATCATGCTAGAATTGCGCCCTTGGCAGCAATCCCTTGAAACCTTGATATAGCCCAAGCCCAGTGACCTCTGTGACTAATCCCCGCGATACCATCTACGCCGACCCGCTGTCCGAGACCGGCCTGTTCGCTTTTGACGACAACGTGGCCCGGGTTTTTCCAGACATGATCAAGCGCTCAGTGCCCGGCTACGCCACCATTGTCGCTATGACCGGCCTGCTGGCGGGCCGCTATGCCACGCCAGGCAGCGCCCTGTACGACCTGGGTTGCTCCCTGGGCGCTTCAACCCTGGCCATGCGCCAGAATCTGCGCCAGCCCGAATGCCGCATCATCGGCGTGGATAACTCCGCCTCCATGCTGGACCGCTGCCGCAGCATCATCGACACGGACACCCACGACACGCCGGTGGACCTGGTTTGCGCGAACCTGCAGGACATCAGCATCGAAGACGCCTCGGTGGTGGTACTCAACTTCACCCTGCAGTTTATACCGCTGGAGATACGCGACGCGGTGCTACACAGCATCTACCAGGGTATGCGACCCGGCGGCATCATGGTGTTGTCCGAGAAGGTGACCTTTGCAGACCCGCACCTGGATGAACTGAATATCGACCTGCACCATCAGTTCAAGCGCGCCAACGGCTACAGCGAACTGGAGGTTGCGCAGAAGCGCAACGCACTGGAAAACGTGCTGCTGCCGGAAACTCTGCTGCAGCACAAAACACGTATCACCGAGGCCGGCTTCAGCAGTTGCGACGTATGGTTCCAATGCTTTAACTTCGCCTCTCTGGTCGCGCTGAAATGATCAATTACCAACCCTTGATAGAACGTTGGCAAGGCGGTGAACTTGATAGCTGGGCACTGGTCCTGGCCGAACAGATCGCCAAGGGGCTGGATAAAAAGCGCTATGGCGATCTGCCGCGCTGGCTGCAAGTGTTAGACGAACTACCCGATCTACAGCCCGATCGCATCCAACTCAACACTGCCCATGTGGGCGCCAGCCAGGACACCCCCCTGGATGAGGCTGCGACGCAACAGTTACGCGACACCCTGCAGGGACTGCACCCCTGGCGCAAGGGGCCCTTCGAGCTGTTCGGCGTACACATCGATACCGAATGGCGCTCCGACTGGAAGTGGGATCGCTTGCAGGAGCGCATTGATCCATTGGCAGGCCGCCGTGTGCTGGACGTCGGTTGCGGCAGCGGCTACCACTGTTGGCGCATGCTCGGCGATGGCGCAGCGCAAGTGATTGGCATCGACCCCACCCCCCTGTTCGTGGTGCAGTTTTGGGCGCTGCAAAAATACCTGCAGCAGGACAACACCTGGGTGTTACCCCTGGGCATCGAACACGTGCCGCAGAAACTGCAGGCCTTCGATACCGTGTTTTCCATGGGCGTGCTCTACCACCGTCGCTCGCCCTTTGATCATCTACAGGAATTGAAGGACTGCCTGAGGCCCGGTGGACAACTGGTGTTGGAGACGCTGGTGGTTGAGGGTGGATTGGGCGCCACTCTGCTGCCTGAGGGTCGTTATGCGCGCATGGGCAACGTTTGGTTTTTGCCCAGCACTGACACCTTGCTTAGCTGGCTGCGCAAACTGGGCTTTGTCGAGCCGCAACTGATAGATATCACGGTAACTTCAACCGAGGAACAACGCTCCACCGAGTGGATGAAGTTTCATTCACTGAGCAACTTCCTCGACCCCGAAGACAGGCAGAAAACTATTGAGGGTTACCCTGCACCACGGCGCGCCATCGTCACTGCCAAAGCACCCGGTAGCTGGCTGCCAACCAACGACTGACCACGCTGCACCCTCCGGCCCCGCCATAGCTACATCAGTGTAGCGATTTCTCCCGGCGATGCTCATGAAACACAAACTCGAAAACCTCGCGATAAGTCCGTGCAAAGTGCACATTAATACCTTCGCGCAGGTAGTCGGGAAGCTCTTCAAAATCACGACGATTGGCATGTGGCAGAATCAATTCCATGATCTTGCTGCGCCGCGCGGCAATCACTTTCTCGCGAATGCCACCCACGGGCAACACCTGCCCGGTGAGCGTGAGTTCGCCGGTCATGGCCAAAGGTCGCTTGATACGTTCCTTGCGTGCCAGCGACACCAGCGCCGTGGCCATAGTGACACCAGCACTGGGGCCATCCTTGGGTGTAGCGCCCTCCGGGACATGCATGTGCACCATGCTCATATCGAAAAAGTCCAGGTCACAGCCATAGTCTTTGAGATGACCGATGACGTAGCTGTAGGCAATTTCCGCCGACTCTTTCATTACCTCACCGAGGCGTCCGGTGAGTTTGAAACCACGGTTAAGCGTGTGTATCTGGGAAGTCTCGATGGCCAGGGTGGCACCGCCCATGGACGTCCAGGCAAGACCCGTCGCCACACCCAGACCGCGCAAGGGCTTATCCGGCTGGAACGGGGGCCTGCCCAGCAGACTGTCGATATCTTTCTTGCCGACACGTAACTTTTCCTCCTCCTCTTCCAGCAGGCGCACGATGGATTTGCGCATGATACGCGCCAGCTGCTTCTCCAGGGTGCGTACCCCGGCCTCGCGGCAATAGGAATCAATCACGTATTTCAGGCCCGCGTCATTAATTTTCAATTGTTCGCCCTCCAGGCCGTGACGCTGCAACTGCTTGGGCCACAGGTGTTTGCGCGCAATACTGAGTTTTTCCTCCGCTACGTACCCGGACAGGCGCAAGGTTTCCATGCGATCCAGCAAGGGACCGGGAATGGTATCCAGTTGGTTCGCGGTACAGATAAACAACACTTTGGAAAGATCCACGCGCAAATCCAGGTAATGATCCAGGAATTCGCTGTTCTGCTCGGGATCCAGAACTTCCAGCAGTGCCGAAGCAGGATCGCCCTGGAAAGATGCGCCGATTTTGTCGATTTCATCCAGCATGATCACCGGGTTGGCGACTTCAACTTCCTTCAGCGCTTGCACGAACTTACCGGGCATGGCGCCGATATAGGTACGTCGATGCCCCTTGATCTCCGCCTCATCGCGCATACCGCCCAGGCTGAAACGATAGAACTCGCGTCCCAGCGCATCCGCCACCGAGCGCCCGATGCTGGTTTTACCCACCCCAGGCGGGCCCACCAGCAACAAAATAGAACCGGCAATCTCTCCCTTGAAAGATCCCACTGCGAGGAACTCAAGAATGCGCTCCTTGACGTCCTCCAGACCCTCATGATGCTGGTCCAGCACCGTGCGGGCATGTTTGAGATCCAGGTTATCTTCAGACAACACGCCCCAGGGCACCGCGGTCGCCCAGTCCAGGTAGTTACGCGTCACCCCGTATTCGGGCGACCCGGTTTCCAACACTGAAAGTTTGTGCAATTCGTCGTGGATGCGTTTGGCGGCGGCCTCGGGCATGTCCAGCCCTGCGAGGCGCGCTTCGAACATCTCAGCATCAGAGGTGCGATCATCCTTGGAGATACCCAGCTCTTTCTGGATTATTTTCAACTGCTCACGCAGGAAAAACTCCCGCTGTTGATCGGAGACCTTCTCGTTAACCTGGCTGGTAATCTGCCCTTGCAACTCCGCTACCTCGCGCTCTTTACGCAACAGCGTCAACACTTTTTCCATACGTGACAACAGGGGCAGCGTATCCAGAATTTCCTGCAACTGCTCTCCCGAAGCGGTGGTCAAGGCGGCAGAAAAATCGGCCAGCAAGCTGGGTTGGGTAGGGCTGAAGTTGGCCAGGTACTGTTTCAATTCCTCGCTGTACAGCGGGTTTAGCGGCAGCAGTTCCTTGATCTCCTTGATCAAGGCCATGGTGTAGGCCTTGATTTCATCAGAGTCCTTGTCACCCTGGCTGCGCGGATACTCCACCTGGACCAGGTAGGGTGCGGTATCACTCAACCAGCGCACAATGCGAAAGCGTTTCACGCCTTGAGCCAGGAATTGTCCGTGCTGCAGTTGCTCGCCTTGCGGTGGACGGTGCAGGCGCACCACACAGCCGATCTCCGGAAACTGCCGCGTATCCAAGGACTGCGGATCCAGTTGATCTACATAAGACAGGCCAATCAGGCTGTGACCGGCCTTACCTACCGCGTCCAGGGTGGCACCCCAGTCTCCAGGGTTGATCGCGACAGGCTGCACCTGCCCCGGAAAAAAAGGCCGGTTGGGGACCGGCATGAGATACAGGGTATCGGGTAGCACATCGTCGGCTACCGCGGGAGTATGAGCGCCCAGGTCCGGATCTACGACCTCGGCGTTTATCGATTCATCCTGTTCGCTCATGCTTGCATGACCCCTGATTAAGCTGACATTGAGTTAACTTATATGAGGGCCCAGGGGACGCTTTTCAAGCGCAGTGCATGGCAGCACTGCAGGAATTGTACTGCCACAAGCAGGTCGATGAAAAACCAGAATGGAGTGCGCAGAGGAGGCGCACAAAGTGCCGGAGTGGGCAGGGCTACTCTTCGCCGCCTTGCTGGCCAGGATGGGCACCGGCAAAGGGGAAGCTGGAGACATTACCGCCACCAGGTGCGTTATCGGAAATTTTGCTACTGCCTTCCTTATCCACTTCGTCGATACGGATAATGGCCTGTAATGGAATGTAACTGCGTTTCACGCCGTTGAATTCATTCTTCAGCTTCTCTTCACTGGGGTCTACCACAATCTGTGACCGCTCTCCGAAGACGAACTCCTCGACCTCGATAAAGCCCCACATATCACTCTGGTAGATTTGACGGGCGAACACTTCGAACACCTGGTTGCCGTTTTGAAAAATCACCTTGTAGACGGGTTGGTTGGCCATTATTTCCTCGTGCGATAGCTAACGCGCAGTGCGCGCGGCGGGCACCTGATTTCAGGGGGCGGCAATATTACCACCATCAGCACAGATTACCAGCACGAAACAGCGTTGCAGCCTAGGTTTCGCGGGGCGAACTCTGTATAATCCGCTGCCCATTTTAGCATTGGAACAGGCCCAGCGATAAAAGCGCTGCCCGGAAACTTGTGAGCAAAAAGCTGTATATCAAAACCCACGGCTGCCAGATGAACGAATACGATTCAGCCCGTATGCGTGATCTGCTGCAGGAAAGCCATGACCTGGTGCCCACGGACAACCCCGAGGAGGCCGACGTATTGCTACTAAATACCTGTTCTATAAGGGAAAAAGCCCAAGAGAAGGTGTTCCACCAACTGGGTCGCTGGAAACATCTGAAAAAGCAGAATCCTGACCTGGTGATCGGCGTAGGCGGTTGCGTGGCCAGCCAGGAAGGTGCGGAAATCGGTCGGCGAGCACCCTATGTGGACCTGGTATTTGGCCCACAGACCTTGCATCGCCTGCCGGAGATGATAGATCAACGCGGCCCCGGGGGCGCCATAGTGGTCGATATCAGTTTTCCGGAAATTGAAAAGTTCGACCGCCTGCCAGACCCCAAAGTCGACGGGCCAAGCGCCTTTGTTTCCATCATGGAAGGCTGCAGCAAGTACTGTACCTTCTGTGTCGTGCCCTATACCCGTGGCGAGGAAGTGTCGCGCCCGGTTGACGATGTGATCGCCGAGGTCGCCCACCTGGCGGCTGGTGGCGTACATGAAGTCAACCTGCTGGGCCAGAACGTCAACGCCT
The DNA here is from genome assembly GCA_024686215.1 of Gammaproteobacteria bacterium. Taxonomy (GTDB): domain Bacteria; phylum Pseudomonadota; class Gammaproteobacteria; order Pseudomonadales; family Halieaceae; genus JAACFI01. The sequence goes on from JAIBDN010000005.1 coordinate 18,895, forward strand.
ACCGCGGCGAGAATCACGTGGACGAAATCGTCGATTTCGCCGAATTACTGCATTTAGTGGCACGTATTCCCGGTATCAAGCGCATCCGCTACACCACATCCCACCCGGTGGAGTTTTCCGACGCACTGATCGCCGCCTACGCCGACATACCGCAGCTGGTAGATCATCTGCACCTGCCGGTGCAAAGTGGCTCGGACCGCATCCTGGCAGCGATGAAGCGCGGCCATACGGTACTGGAATACAAGTCGAAAATTCGTCGCCTGCGTAAAATACGTCCAGACATCAGTATTTCATCCGATTTCATCATCGGCTTCCCGGGCGAGAGCGAGGCTGACTTCGCAGACACCATGAAACTGATCGAGGAGATCGGTTTCGACAATTCCTTCAGTTTTATCTACAGTGCCCGCCCCGGCACCCCGGCGGCGGAGCTGCCCGACGACACTGAGGAGACGACCAAGAAACAGCGACTGCAAATCCTGCAATCGCGCATCAACCAACACGCCCAGGAAATCAGCCGGCGCATGGTGGGCACCAACCAGGAAATACTGGTTACCGGTGTATCCAAAAAAGACCCCGGGCAACTACAGGGGCGCACAGAGAACAACCGCGCGGTAAATTTTTCTGCCGCTGACCACAAGCTGATAGGCCAATTCGTCCATGTGGATATCGTCGAAGCACTGCCCAACTCGCTGCGCGGTCGCCTCAGTGATAGTTGACGCAGGTGAATTCCGGTATATGCTTACCTTTAAACGTTATGCCCACAGCGGCGACAGAGTACTTTGAATAGCGAACCCCCCCCCCAGTCGACGACCCAGCAAAGCCTTACTCTGGAACCCAATGACGCGCGCCATCTGACCCTGTTATGCGGACAGCTGGATACACATCTGCGCCAGATAGAGCAGCGGCTGGGCATCAGCATCAGCGCCCGTGGCAACCAGTTTCTGCTCAATGGCCCGGCGGTGAATGTGTCCGCCGGTGAGCAATTGCTGATCCACCTGTATGCTGAAGTGTGCCAGGGCGTAGGCTTGAGCCCTGAATCACTGCACTTGCAGTTACAGCAATCAGGGCTGGAAAGCCTGGTGGAGACTGCCGGGGACCCCTCGGTAGAAGCGATACAGTTGATACGCACCAAGCGCTCCTCGATCAAGCCTCGCGGCAAAAACCAGCAGGCCTATGTGCGCGCCATCAAGCACAGCGATATTAATTTCGGTATCGGACCGGCGGGGACCGGCAAAACCTATCTGGCAGTGGCCTGTGCGGTGGAGTCTTTACTGGAGGAGCGAGTGCGCCGCATTCTGCTGGTACGCCCGGCGGTAGAAGCCGGCGAGAAACTGGGATTCCTTCCCGGAGATCTGAGCCAGAAGATCGATCCCTACCTGCGGCCACTGTATGACGCGCTCTACGAGATGCTGGGCTTCGAAACCGTCGACAAGTATATTGAGCGCAATATCATCGAAGTGGCACCACTGGCCTTTATGCGCGGCCGCACCCTGAATAACGCCTTCATCATCCTGGATGAGGCACAGAACACCACGCGCGAGCAAATGAAGATGTTTCTCACGCGCATCGGTTTTGGCTCTACCGCGGTCATCACCGGAGATGCCACCCAGATCGACCTGCCCCGGGGCACACAATCAGGGCTTACTCACGTCAGTAATTTCCTCGACGGGGTCGATGGTATTGGTTTCACCTACTTTGGCAACAAGGACGTGGTGCGCCATCCGTTGGTACAGCGCATCGTGGAAGCCTACGAACTGCACGAGGACACCACCACGACCCTGGATAAAACCCGGCGATGAAGCTGCAAGTGGATATACAGACCGCCAGCGTCGAGCCCGCCCCCGAAGAGGACGACATACGCAGCTGGATCGCTGCTGCCCTGGCGGGCGGTGCACGCAGTGCGGACAGCGAGATTTGTGTACGACTTGTCGATCGCGATGAAATGAGCAAGCTTAATCGTGATTACCGCGCCAAGGAGGGACCCACCAATGTACTGTCCTTCCCCTCCGATCTGCCCAGCGAGCTGGAATTGCCGCTGCTGGGCGACATTATCATCTGCGCACCGGTGGTGCGCACCGAGGCCGCACAGCAGCACAAGTCGCTGCGCGCCCATTGGGCCCACCTGACGGTACACGGCACCCTGCACCTGCTCGGCTATGACCATATCGAAGAGCAACAGGCAGTAGCCATGGAGGCCCTGGAAACCCGTATTCTGGAACAACTTAATTTCGTCTGTCCCTACGGGGACACGCAAGCCTTGGAGCAGACATCCGGATGAACGACGATCGAACTGGTAGTGATGCCAGTGACAAGTCCTGGATAGACAAGATCACACTGTTATTTTCCTCCGAACCACGCAACCGCAATGACCTGGAGGATGTGCTGTCCATTGCCGCGGAAAACGAGGTGATAGACGAAGATGCCCGCAGCATCATGGAAGGGGCAATGCAGGTCAGCGACATGCAGACCCGCGATATCATGATTCCCCGCGCACAGATGATGGTGATCAAGTCAGACTGCACACTGGAGGAAATGTTGCCGCAGATTATTCGCTCAGCGCACTCCCGTTACCCGGTGATTGGCGAGGGTACCGACGACATTCTCGGTATTTTGTTGGCCAAGGACCTGCTGCCCCAGATACTCAACGAAGACAACAGCGGGGTCGACATTCGCGATCTCCTGCGACCCACCATGGTAGTGCCCGAGAGCAAGCGCCTGAATGTACTGTTGCGGGAGTTTCGCGAGAACCGCAACCATATGGCCATAGTCATAGACGAATACGGCGGTGTTGCCGGCCTGGTGACTATCGAGGACGTACTTGAAGAAATTGTCGGCGAAATCGAGGACGAAACTGATGCCGCCACTGACCATTTCATCCGCAAGATCACTAACGACGATTTCTTTATCAAGGCCCTCACCCCCATCGATGATTTCAACGAGTACTTCAAAACAGATTTCAGCGAAGAAGAATTTGACACCATTGGTGGATTGGTCATACAGGCTTTCGGCCACATGCCAGGGCGCAATGAGACCACCACCATCGGGAATTACGAATTCCAGGTGATCAACGCAGATCAGCGCAAGATTCAAAGTTTGCGTATGCGTCCACTGCAACCCTGATAGCAGACGGCACTCCATGCAGATAAAGACTGACGCCAGCCTATCCCCCCTGCTAATAATGCTACTGGCGCCATTTGCCGGCGCGCTGGTGACTCTGTCGCTGGCGCCATTCAAGCTGTGGCCCCTGGGCATACTGAGCTGCGCCATCTTCGCCTACCTGCTATGCACCTGCAGCCCCGGCCAGGCCCTGTGGCGTGGCTGGTTATACGGCCTGGGAATGTTTGGCAGCGGTGTCTCCTGGGTCTATGTCAGCATCCATGTATACGGCTATGCCAGCGTGCCGCTGGCGATTATGTTGACACTGCTATTTTGCGCCGGGCTGGCCCTGCTTCAGGCCCTGTTTGCCTGGTGTTATGTCTTCCTGGTACGCCCACTGCCCGGGGGCATGCTGATGGGCTTCCCGGTGCTGTGGGTATTGTTTGAATGGCTGCGCGGCTGGCTGTTCACCGGGTTCCCCTGGCTCTATCTGGGCTATGCCCACGTTGGCACCTGGATCGCCGGTTGGGCGCCCATCATGGGCGTGTTCGCCCTATCCTTTATCTGCGCACTGACCGGCACCTGCCTGTTCCTCGGCTGGCGCAGCCGTGAGCCGATAGCCTGGGCTACCTATGGCGTTATCATCGTTACCCTGTGGGGCGGCGGCGCAGTGCTGAAGCCCACCGTGTGGGTTGCCAGGGCCAGCGAGAAACCACTCAGCGTTGCCATGGTGCAACCTAACGTGCCCCAGGAAAACAAATGGAATTCCGCCTGGTACCAACCAATCGTTGAACAACTCAGCGAAGCCACCCTGCCGCAAATGGGCCGCGACATAGTAATCTGGCCGGAAGCCGCCGTTCCCCGGCAGCTGCAACGTGCCCAGCCGTTTCTCGCCCCCCTTGCGGAACACGCCAGTAACAGTGGAACCACACTGATCACCGGCATCCCCTACCGCGAACCCGGCAGCGATCACTACTACAACAGCATTGTGGCCATGGGGCACGGCAGCGGCACTTATCACAAGCAGCGCCTGGTGCCCTTTGGCGAATATGTGCCTATGGAAAAGTGGCTGCGCGGTCTGATCACCTTTTTTGACCTGCCCATGTCATCCTTCAGCCCAGGACCTTCCGCACAGCAACCCTTGCGCGTAGGTGGCTACCGCGTAGCGCCCTTCATTTGTTATGAAATTGTGTACGCAGATCTCGTGGCAAAAGCGGCCCGCGATACAGACCTGATTATCACTATCAGTAACGACAGCTGGTTTGGCAACTCCATAGGACCGCTGCAGCACATGCAAATTGCGCAGATACGCGCCCTGGAAAACGGCCGTTATATTCTGCGCGCCACCAACAACGGTATTTCGGCCATCATCGACCACCAGGGGCGCATAGTAAAACGCAGTGATCAGTTCGTGGCCACCACACTGGTAGGTGAAGTCAATGTAATGCTGGGCAATACCCCTTTCGGCAGCTTCGGCATCACACCGATCATCACCGGCAGCGGTATTACCCTGCTGCTGATGATACTGATGTACGTGGGGTTCTGGCGCGACACGGAATAACCGCGCCGCAGTTACCTGGCGTCAGACTGCAGGATGTAGTCTTCCAGCTCTTTGTCGATACCGAACACGTGGCGCGTCAGCCACTCGGTTAGAAAAGTAGCGATGATCTCGCGAAACTGATCATCCAGCTGCCCCCCTACTCCCACCAGTTGATCGATTTCTGTGCGAAAGCGGTTGTGGGATTCTATATGCGCATCTCTGCCCGGGAATTCCAATTCCGCCATATACAGCTCTTCCAGGGCGAAGTGGTTCTCGGTGTAATCCTGTAATTTTAATAGCACCTGTGAGTCCGGGCCGGATTCCTTGATCAGATCCAGAATTTCGAACAGCACCTGGTGCTGGGCATCCTGCCAAATGATGTGACTGGTTTTGCGCATGGCTTAATCTTGGACCCAAAACGTAGATTTGGCTATGTATCCGGGCCAACAATTTTTAGGAACACGGCATACCTGCCGCCCAGCAGATGTCAGGCTCTAGCCCTGGGCACGCCGTAAACCCGTCCTTGGGGACTTGGGCTGCGGCATCCTGCCTCACACAGCCCAGGACTAGAGCCTGACATCTGCTGGGCTACCTCGAGCTCTAAGGAGGGTGATTGTGTTGGTATTTACCCTTCCAGGGGCGTCGGCGGCCATGGACGGGCGCCGCCGAGCCCCCATGGATGGGCTTGTAGCGTCCCCTGGAAGGGGAAATACCAACGCGATCACCCGGGGGAACTGCGAGCGAGAACCATCGCAGCCCCATCCAAATACTGATAGAATTCGCGCTTCTTTTTCCCCTCAACACACCCCGTCAGCGACCCGGTGTGGCAGGGGTTTCCAGGCAACCAACAAGGACGCAAAACGCAGACCGTGATGGAGCAGCACTATAACCCGCAGGCCCTGGAGCAGACCGCCCAGGAGCATTGGTTGGCGAACAACAGTTTCGCCGTACAGCAAGACGATAGCCGGGAGAAGTTCTACTGCCTGGCCATGTTCCCCTACCCCAGTGGCAAGCTGCATATGGGGCATGTACGCAACTACACCATCGCCGATGTCATCGCCCGCTACCAGCGTATGCGGGGCAAGAACGTGCTGCAGCCGATGGGCTGGGATGCGTTTGGCCTGCCCGCGGAAAATGCGGCGATCAAGAACAATGTGCCGCCCGCCGAGTGGACCGCGCAGAACATCGATTATATGCGCGAGCAGCTGCAGCAATTGGGCTTCGCCTACGACTGGGACCGGGAAATTGCCACCTGTAACCCCCAGTACTACCGCTGGGAACAGTGGTTCTTCACCCGGCTGTTCGCAAAGGGCCTGGCCTACAAGAAAAAGGCCGAGGTGAACTGGTGCAATACCGACCAGACGGTGCTGGCCAACGAACAGGTTGTAGATGGCCGCTGCTGGCGCTGCGACACGCCCGTGGAGCGCCGTGAAATCGACCAGTGGTTTATCAAGATTACCGACTACGCCGAGCAACTACTGAATGACCTGGACACCCTGGACCAGTGGCCTGAGCAAGTGCGCACCATGCAACGCAACTGGATCGGACGCTCCGAGGGGGTGGATCTGGAATTCACCCTGCCCGACGGCAGTGCCCTGAGTGTCTACACCACCCGCCCCGACACCCTGATGGGGGTGACTTACGTGGCGGTAGCGCCGCAACACCCACTGGCACAGGCGGCCGCTGCCAATAACCCGGAACTGGCAGCATTTATTGAGTCACAGAGTAATATCAAGGTGGCCGAGGCGGATATGGCCACCATGGAGAAGCTGGGCATGGCCACCGGCGTGTGTGCCACACACCCGCTGACCGGCGAGGACCTGCCGGTGTGGGTCGCCAATTTTGTGCTGATGAGTTACGGCTCCGGCGCGGTGATGTCGGTGCCCGGACACGACCAACGTGACTGGGAATTTGCCAGCAAGTACAAGCTGCCCATAACACAGGTAATTGCCCCCGAGGACGACCAGGAGTGCGACCTGAGCAAAGAAGCCTTTACCGCCAAGGGCCTGCTGGTCAATTCCGGTGACTTCGACGACCTGGATTTCCAGCGCGCATTCGACACTATCGCTGACACCCTGGAGCAGCAGGGTCGCGGCAAGCGCACGGTGAATTTTCGCCTGCGCGACTGGGGTGTATCACGCCAGCGCTACTGGGGAGCACCGATCCCCATTATCAACTGCGAAAAGTGCGGTGCGGTAGCGGTCCCCGAGCAGGACCTGCCGGTAGTATTGCCCACCGATGTGGCCTTTGAGGGGGTGGGTTCGCCGCTCAAAAAGATGCCTGAATTCTATGCAACCAGTTGCCCGAGCTGTGGCGGTGACGCCGTTCGCGAAACCGACACCTTTGACACCTTTATGGAGTCTTCCTGGTACTACGCGCGCTACGCCTGCGCGCGCAATGACACGGCCATGCTGGATGGCGAGGCCAGTTACTGGGCCCCGGTGGACCAGTATGTAGGCGGTATTGAACACGCTATCCTGCACCTGCTCTATGCGCGCTTTTACCACAAGTTACTGCGCGATGAGGGGCTGGTCGATTCAGACGAGCCCTTCCTCCGCCTACTGACCCAGGGCATGGTACTCAAAGACGGCGCCAAGATGTCCAAATCCAAAGGCAATACGGTAGATCCGCAATCACTCATCGATCGTTATGGCGCCGATACCGTGCGCCTGTTCAGCATGTTTGCCGCACCCCCGGAGCAGTCACTGGAGTGGTCCGATTCCGGGGTAGAGGGCGCCAATCGCTTCCTCAAGCGCCTGTGGAAACTGGTGGCGACCCACACGCAAAGTGCAAGCAACAGCCTGGATGTCGCTGCACTCAACGACCACCAGAAAGCGGTGCGCCGCAAAACCCACGAGACCATCGCCAAGGTCAGTGACGACTACGGCCGTCGCCAGACCTTCAACACCGCCATCGCGGCTATTATGGAGTTGTGTAACGAATTGGGTAAGCTCGATTCCACCAATGCGCAGGGCCACGCAGTGATCGATGAAGCTCTGCGCGCCGTGGTGTTGATGCTGAACCCCATCGTGCCCCATGTTTGCCACCTGTTGTGGCCGACCCTGGGTGGCGAGGGTGACGTACTGAATGCCCCCTGGCCCACAGTAGATGAAGCCGCACTGACCCGTGACAGCATCGAAATTGTGGTGCAGGTGAACGGCAAGGTACGCGCCAAGATGGAGGTCGCGGCTGACGCAGACAAGAACGCAGTTGAGGCAGCGGCACTGGCGCAGGATAATGTGCAACGCTTCCTGGACGGGGTCACCGTGCGCAAGGTTATTGTGGTACCCGGCAAATTGGTTAATATTGTTGCCAACTAACCCCTCACTGAGAATGACTATGCACAGGCGCCTCGTCAGTTACACCCTCCTATTGAGCCTGCCCCTGGTGCTCAGCGCCTGCGGCTTCCAGTTACGCGGCGTGGGCGATAATGCCACCACCCTGCCCGACGACTGGAAGAACATGCATCTTGTTACCAGCAACCCCAACGGCGAGTTTAGTCGTGAAGTGGAAACCCGTTTTGCCGCACAGGGCATACAATGGAACACCTGGGAAGATGCCAATTACCGATTGGACCTGGGGGCCGAGCGCTTCAGCCAACGCAATCTGTCACTTAATGCCGAGGCCCGGGTGGCGGAATTTGAGCTGACCATGACCGCGCGCTTCTCAGTGCTGGACGCCGACAACCAGGTGATCATTGCAGCCACCGAGGTCGCCGTGGTCCGCCAGATGGAAAATGATCCGCGCAATGTGGTGGGCAAGGCCGAAGAAACCCGCATCATCAAGTCCGAGATGCGCGGCGACCTGGCGCGACAAATCATGCGCCGCATCGGCTTCTTCGCTTCCAGCAACGGCTAAATGCGGCTCTACCCCGAAAAGCTCTCGACTCACCTGCAACAGCAACTGCTGCCAGTCTATCTGGTGAGTGGCGACGAGCCACTGTTGCTGCAGGAATACAGTGACCAGATTCGGCGGAAAGCACGCGAGCAGGGCTGCAGCGAGCGGGAGGTAATCGATGCCGGGGTTTCCGGCTTCAACTGGCAGGATATCCTGCACAGCGCCACCAGCATGTCATTGTTTGCCGAGCGCAAACTGGTAGAACTGCGACTGCCTAGTGGTAAGCCCGGCGCCGAGGGCAGCAAGGCCCTGTGTGAATACCTGGATATCGCCAGCGGTGAAGACGTGTTACTGATCATCGCCGGCAAAATCGACAAGCAATCCACCAACAGTAAATGGTACAAGGCACTGGACAAAGCCGGGGCCACTGTACAGGTGTGGCCGGTAGACGCCAAGGAACTGCCGCGCTGGTTGCAACAACGGGTGCGCAACGCCGGCATGAGCATCGATAACGACGCCCTGCAATTACTCTGCGAGCGCGTGGAAGGTAACCTCCTGGCTGCAGTACAGGAGGTAGAAAAACTCAAACTGCTGGCAACGGATGCGCAAATCACCGCCGCAACCGTCACCGCTGCAGTCTCGGACAATGCCCGCTACAACCTGTTTGGCATGACCGACTGCGCCCTGCAGGGTGATGCCACTGCCAGCCTGCGCATGTTGCACGGGCTGCGCGGTGAAGGCAGCGAGCCCCCCGTCATCCTTTGGGCGCTGCTACGTGAAATTCGCACACTGGTCCAGGCGCAGCAGGCCTGCGATCAAGGGCAAAGTCCGCAGCAGGCACTGACTTCTCTGCGCGTGTGGAAAAACCGTATGGCACTTATGCAGGGCGCCCTGTCGCGTCACGACAAATTATCGCTGGAGAATTTGCTGGAGCAGGCGGCACAGACCGATGGCAGCATCAAGGGATTTGCTGACGGCAAGCCCTGGGATAACCTGGAAACCCTGGTCGTCGAGCTCTCTGGCATCCAGTAAAATTCTGCGCCTGAAACTCAGGATTTTCGCAGGCAACCATACCCAATTTCTCCGCCACCCTTACCACAGAGTGTACCTGTCGCTTTTTCAAGCCGATGCATTTTTGCCAATTTATACCCGTCATCAAGGGCTTGTATTATTCTCAACTCACGACTACTGTATATATGAACAGTGTATATAAACACAGTATTCGGAGGCAGCATCATGAACGAAGCATTGCAGCAGGTTATCAATCGTAACGACACCTGGCGTGGCAACCAGGGTCGCTTTGCCAATCAATTCCTGTCCGCCAATAGCGCGCAGCACCGGGATGACGGCAAGCTGCCCACCGGTTACTGCTCACTGGACAACGAACTACAGCAAGGCGGCTGGCCCCTGGGTAATACCATTGAGCTACTCAGTGATGGCTGCGGCCTCGGGTCCATGGGACTGTTCCTGCCCGCCATGGAGGCTCTCAGTGCGCAGGGGCGCTGGCAGGTGTTTATCGCGCCGCCCTACACCCCCTATGCCCCCCTGCTGTCAGCGCGGGGTATCGATACGCAGCAGGTCCTGCTGGTACATCCAAAGTCCCGGGAGGACCTGTTGTGGGCCACCGAGCAGGCACTGCGCAGCAGCACCTGCAGCGCGGTTTTCAGCTGGCTGGGCAGCCACAATTACAGCTACACCGAGCTGCGTAAACTGCAGTTGGCCGCCGCCAGCGGCGACAGCCTGGGAATATTGTTCCGCCCCAACCAGGCCGCCCACAACCACTCCCCGGCCAGCCTGCGATTGCAAATGCGCGAATACCGCAAGGTGCACATCCTCAAGCAGCGCGGGGGCAACCAGGACATCGATGTGGATCTACCCCCTTCAGAGGATGTGCCACAGCAACCGCAATTGTGGGAGCTGCCCGCCTGGAACAGTGATCTGGCGCAACAGAGCACAGCTCTGGCGTAGAACCTGCTGCAGCCCTGTGCACAACAGGGCTGCAAAGATCTATACTGCTCCCCTGGTGAACGTGACTGCGCCATCGCAGCATGTCAGCCTGACCACACGCAATACAGGGGAAAAGTCATGCAGGATCTGCCACACCACTACCACGTCAACGCCAATGCCGAAGCCCAGGGCAACATCGTCCTGAAAACAGATAACCTGCCACAATTGATCTCCGCTCCCCCGGCAGAATTCGGCGGGCCCGGCGATCAGTGGTCACCAGAGCACCTACTGGTGGCATCTGTGGCCGACTGCTTCATCCTTACTTTCCGGGCCATCGCCAGAGCCTCGAAACTGGAATGGAGCAACCTGGAAAGCTCCGCTACCGGCGTACTGGATCGCGTCGATCGGGTGACCTGTTTTACCGGATTTACGGTAACGGCCACACTGACACTGCCTGCAGGCAGTGATAGCAGCAAAGCCCAACGCCTGCTGGAAAAAGCCGAGGGAGCCTGTCTGATCACCAATTCGCTGACAGCTGAAGTCCACCTGGAAACCGAAATCATTGTCGCGTCCTGAAACGGGAGCCACCCCATGGATACAGACCTGACCGGCAGTTGCCAATGCGGTGCTGTCGCTTTCACGGTGGCGACAGCGCCGCTGCTCACCTATGCCTGCTTCTGCCACAGCTGCCAGAAACGCACCGGTAGTGCTTTCAGTATGGGCTTGATTATTCCCACAGAGGCCCTGCAGCTAAGCGGTGATCTCACCGCCTGGAGCCGCACGTCGGATGATGGCAACAGCAACACCCGCTACAGTTGTAGCGACTGCGGTAATATCATCTACGGTGTCGGCGAATCCAGTCCGGGCCTGGCCAAATTGCAGGCGGGCTTACTGGAGGACACGCGTAACGTTGAGCCTGAAGTGTATATCTGGGCAACCAGCAAGCAATCCTGGGTGACCCTGCCAGCACACGCCCAACCCTTCGACACCCAACCGGACGATGCCATGGAAATGCTGGCGGCCGCCCAGACCTACCGCGAGGCACGCTAGTACATGGATGAGTGGCTCACTGAATACGGTGTCACCCTTGGCGTGGGCGCCCTTATCCTGTTTATGCTGTTTATCGTGTGGGATCTGGCCAAGCGCAGCAACGCCGGCAAATTCGGCACCATGATTCTCTATATAGGCCTGGCCATGGGCATCGCCGGCTTCTTGATGAAGTTCATCATCACCTACCTGCTGGAAAACGCGGGGGTGTAGATCAGTGAGCGAGGTTAAGGGCCGCTCCCGGTATTACTCGCTCCATTGATTACCAGGCAATGATGCTGGCAACCCTATTTGCGGCTTATTTCTCTGCCACCATATCGGTGCGAATCTGATACTCGGTGATTTCCTGTTCGTACTGCCCGGATAGCGCAGACACCCTCGCTGCCAGGGCACGATGCTGCCGACTATTCATCACCTTACAATCCATATAGGCCTCTGCCTGCAGTATGTAGCTCTCCGCAGCGAGTTGCGCCTCATACATGTCCTCTTTGCTTGCGACTGCGCCGTCGGGCAGCACTGGGGCGTCGCCCGGCCTTTTCACAGGGCAGGCAGCAGAGGTATTCAACGCCGCTAACATCAGGGCGGTTGCGAGTACGGTCTTCATCATAAGACCCTCCTTTTGTAACTATAAGTAACATTACTTATGTGTTGTTACCAACTATCCACATTTAGCCCTGCACACGCAATGCATTTATTATGATTTATTGGCTAAAAATCCCCTTAAAATTACCTGTATTTATTGTGATCCAGTAGCTCATCACACGCACCACTTTGTAACATTTAGTAACAAAAAACACCAAGCCTACCCTGAGGCCAGTGTATTCGCCGCAATAGTGACCAACGCACACCCTGCAATTCGAATATACGAGGGAGGAAGGTCGCTATTATCCGCCTGCCGCACAGCCCATGGATGTTCGGCAGTAGACAAGCCTCCCGGTATCCCTAATACTGTATATATGTACAGTACAATCTATATAATGGGGACATTGCCCCCGCCAAATAATGTCCCACACCCACGGTGGACCAGGTGAGCCTGTGGCTTTGCCTGCGCTTTGCGCAACTACCCTTGCAATGCCTGAGCCACACCGAAGACCAGCCGGTGATAGTGCTGGCGGGGCAGCGCGTGGTATGCGCCAACGACTGCGCCGCGACTCTGGGCATACAAGCGGACATGACCAGCGCCACGGTGCGGGCACTGGCCGGGACCGATCCGGTACAACTGCTGGAAAGAGACGAGACTGCCGAGCAACGCCGCCTGCAACAGCTGTGTTGCTGGGCATACAGCATCACTCCCACACTGCATACCTGGCGCAAGGATTGCCTGCAACTGGAAATCGGCGGGTGCCTGAACCTGTTCCAGGGACTCGGCGCCCTGCTGGCGGAAGTGCGCAGCGGCATAGGCAAGCGCGGCTATTGCGCGCAATATGGCCTGGCGCCGACGGCCAAAGCTGCATGGCTACTGTCTTTTGCTGATGACGATACTGCGGCCGCCATACAACACCCCCTGGAAGAGCGCCTCGCCCCCCTCCCCCTGCGCTTACTGGATGACTTCTCCCCCACGATAGACTCCCTGCGCCGCGCCGGACTACACTCCCTGGGCGACATCCTGGCGCTGCCACCAGCGGCACTGGCGCGTCGCTGCGGCAAAGCATTCACCCATTTTCTGCAGCAGATGCTGGGACAGCTGGAAGACTTGCAGATACATTACCAACCGCCCACCACTTTCAGCGACGAATACTGGTTCGGTTACGAGGTGAAGGCGAATGCTGAATTGTTGCCAGCGGCGCAGTTGTTGCTGCAATCACTGTGCCGTTTCCTGCGCAACACCCAGCTACAGACCAGCGAGATAACCTGGCAACTGGTAGGTATTGATCACCGGGTACATGAGGTCGCCGTGCGCAGCACCAGCAGCCACAGCGACTGGAGAAACTGGCATCAGCTCACCCGCATTCGCTTTGAACAACTGCAACTGACCAACAGCGTGGAAGGCCTGACCCTCACCAGCCGGCAACTGCATGCCGGCGAGCTGGACAGCATCGACCTGTTCAGCCCCGCCAGCCAACGCGAACCTCTGGCCGCCCTGCTGGATCGCCTGGGCAGCCGCCTGGGGCTTCAGGCAATCGAGAAAATAGGCTACCGCGACGAGCACCTGCCGGAACTGGCACTGCATATCAGCAACGACAGCGCCGGGGAAGCGCACGGCAATGAACCAGACTGCGCCCAGCGCCCTTTCTGGCTAATGCCACAGCCCCAGCTCCTGCGACAGCAACGCCAGCAGTTGTACTGGAAGCGCGCACTCAAACTGCTATATGGCCCGGAACGTATTGAAGATAACTGGTGGCAAGAGGCGATCAGCCGCGACTATTACATCGCCACGGATGACCTGGGGCAACACTACTGGATATTTCGCGATCGACTGGCGCAGCAGTGGTATATCCACGGAGTGTTTGCCTGAACCTGCGCATCATGGGAACACCCAGCAAGGGCCGCGGTTAAAATTTCACCGGGAATCGTAACTAGCGGGTGATCAGCCACAGCGCATGCAAGATACCCGGCACATAGAAGAACAGGCATAGCACAATATTAATCAACAGGTCCTTGCCCGCGCCATTGTTCAAAAACACAGCAACCGGCGGTAACAGGATCGCGAGAATCATCAGTATCGCTTTATTCATAACACTATTCCCTATAGACAATAAAAATGGCAAACATCAGGGCTCTACCTATGCATAGGCCGGCGACAAATTTTTGTGTGTCGGCTTTCATGCTGACGGTTGCCCTATTTCTGCAAAGATACCACCCACCAACTGCACCAGATCATCAGGGGCCAGCTCAATTTCCAGGCCCCTGCGGCCCGCGCTGACATAAACCGTTTGGTGGTTTCTGGCGGATGTATCAATCACCGTTTTCAGGCGTTTTTTCTGTCCCAGCGGACTGACGCCACCCAGAACGTAACCGGTTGAACGCTCCACATCGACCTGCGCAGCCATCACCACCTTCTTCGCACCGGCCGCCCTGGCCATGGCTTTGAGACTGAGCATGGCGCATACCGGCACCACCGCTACAGCCAGGAATGCATTATCCAGGCTCACCACCAGGGTCTTGAATACCCGCTGTGGAGATACTCCCAGCTTCTCAGCCGCTTCCAGCCCATAGGACTCACTGGCAACTGCATGCGCATATTCATGTATTTGATACTCAAGCCTGGCCTGCCTGACGATATTCACTGCTGGTGTCATGTCATCCTTATTTGCTGTCGGGCCGCGCTATGCATGAAATCATTCCCGGCTGCGATAGCCGCCCATTTAAGACAATACGCAGGGCTATAACAAGCCCGCAGGAACAACAGACTTGAAATAATTGAATTATCATATACTGTATATATATACAGTATTGCTGAATATCCCCCAAACCATATATGCCCTACGCCGAACTTCACTGCCTCAGCTGCTACAGCTTCCTGCGCAGCGCTTCCCACCCACAGGAACTGGTGGAACGCGCCGCACAGCTGGGTTATAGCGCATTGGCCATCACTGACGAGTGCTCCCTGGCGGGGGTGGTAAAAGCCCATGTAGCGGCAAAAGCACTGGACATGCAGCTGATTATCGGCAGTGAACTGCAACTGGATGAAGGCATTCGCCTGCTGGCGCTGGCACCGTCAAGGGCCGCCTACAGTGAGTTGTCCGGGCTGATCAGCATGGCCCGGCGACGCAGCCCCAAAGGGCAATACCGGGCGGCACTGCGCGATGTCATGTTCCACCTCAAACGTTGCCTGCTGATCTGGCTGCCTGACGCTGATAACGAGACCAATCGTGCCTGGGGCCAGCAGTTACAACGCCTGTGCAAGCAGCGGGTATGGCTGGGTATCAGCCACCTGCTGGGTAACAATGAGGTGGCACGCTACCAGTCACTGTGCCAGCTGGCTGCAGTTACCGGCCTGCCTATGGTCGCCTGTGGCGATGTACAGATGCACTGTGCCACACGCAAACCCTTGCACGATGTATTCACCGCCCTGCGCCATAACACCAGTATCGAGCAACTGGGTCGGCGGCGACTGGGCAACAGCCAGCAACACCTGCGCGACCTGCACAAGCTACAGCGCCTATATCCCGCCGCACTGCTACAAGAGACTTTGCACATCGCCGGTTTGTGCAATTTTACTCTGGACGAATTGCGCTACGAATATCCACAAGAGGTAGTGCCATCGACATACACAGCCAACAGCTACTTGCGAGAACTGGTCACCAGCGGCGCGGCCATGCGCTGGCCTGCGGGCGCGCCACCTGACATACAACAGCGTATTGAGCGGGAACTGCTACTGATACAGGAACTGGAATACGAGTATTACTTTCTCACCGTGTACGACATCGTGCGCTTTGCCCGGGAGCGCGATATTCTGTGCCAGGGGCGGGGCTCGGCGGCCAACTCGGTGGTGTGCTATTGCCTGTTCATCACCGAGGTCTCACCCGAACAGATATCCCTGCTGTTCGAGCGCTTTATCTCCAGGGAACGGGACGAGCCTCCTGATATCGATGTGGACTTCGAACACGAGCGCCGTGAAGAAGTCATCCAGTACATCTATCGCAAGTACAGCCGCAAGCGCGCGGCGCTGGCCGCCACCATCATCACCTACCGTTCGCGCAGTGCCGTGCGCGATGTGGGCAAGGCACTGGGCCTGGATCCGGTATTCGTGAATGACCTGGCCAAATCACTGGCCTGGTGGGACCGCAGCGCAGACCTGGCTAAACGCTTTGAGGAACAGGGCGTCGCACAACACAGCCGTCAGGCCGAGTTATTCTACCGTCTGGTACAGGAAATTCTCGGCTTCCCCCGCCACCTGTCACAACATGTAGGTGGCTTCGTCATTACCCGCAGCCCCATCTCCACCCTGGTGCCCGTGGAGAACGCCAGCATGGCAGAGCGCACGGTGATCCAGTGGGACAAGGAAGACATAGAATCCCTGGGCCTGCTGAAAGTAGACATCCTGGCACTGGGCATGCTGTCCGCCATCCGCAAGAGCCTGCAACTGGTGCATCGCTACCAACCCGGCATCAAAACTATCGGTGATGTTCCCAGGGAGGATCAGCCTACCTACCGCATGTTGCAGGCCGCCGACACCGTCGGCGTATTCCAGATAGAGTCCCGGGCTCAGATGTCCATGCTGCCGCGACTTAAACCGGCATGCTTTTACGACCTGGTGATAGAAATCGCGATCGTGCGCCCTGGGCCAATACAGGGGGATATGGTGCATCCCTACCTGCGCCGCAAGCAGGGCCTGGAGCAGATTACCTACCCCAGTGAGGCCATCAAGTCAGTGCTGGAACGCACCCTGGGAGTACCGATTTTCCAGGAGCAGGTGATCCGACTGGCCATGGTGGCAGCGGGCTTCAGTGGTGGTGAAGCAGACCAGTTGCGCAGGGCCATTACCAACTGGGGCAGAAACAGCAAACTACTCACCTTCGAGAAGAAGCTCACCCGGGGCATGATCGAACGTGGCTACGACGAGGATTTTGCCCGACGCTTATTTGAACAGATCAAGGGCTTTGGCGGCTACGGCTTTCCCGAGTCCCACTCTGCCAGCTTTGCCCTGCTGGCCTATGTCTCAGCCTGGCTCAAGTGCCACCACCCGGCGGCTTTCTTCGCCGGCTTGCTCAACAGTCAACCCATGGGGTTTTACAGCCCTTCACAGCTGGTGCAGGATGCGCGCCGCCACGGCGTCAGCGTATTGCCGGTGGATATCAACCAGAGTGACTGGGACCACCAACTGCTGGACAGCCGCCAGGGCTTGTCAGCGCAGCCGCCATTGCGACTGGGCCTGCGCCTGGTAAAAGGCCTGAGCAGGGAAGGGGCACAACGTATCGTGGAAGCGCGCAGGCAAGCGCCCTTTCGCCAGGTCAGTGAGTTACGCCAGAGAACCCGCCTGGATAAACGCGATATGGAGGCCCTGGCAGACGCCGATGCCTTGCGCTCATTAAGTGGTCACCGCCACCAGTCCCAGTGGCAGATTATGGCCCTGGAGCAAGCGCGGCCACTGCTGCAGGACGAACTGCAACAGCCGGCCAGTTATTTCGATGATGCCGTGCAGTTACCTGCACCACAGGTCGCAGAAGAAGTACTGTCAGATTACCGCGCCACTGGCCTCACCCTGCGCGCCCACCCCATGAGCCTGTTGCGTGAACGTTACCCGTTCAATCGTTGCAAACGCCATACGGACCTGGAAGATATTGGCAACAACCGTTTCGTGCGCATCGCCGGACTGGTCACCTGCCGGCAGCGCCCGGGCAGTGCCTCCGGTGTGTTATTTCTTACACTGGAAGACGAAACCGGCAGCAGTAATATCGTGGTATGGCAGCGCACTCAGCAACAATTTCGCCAGGCGCTGATGACAGCACAGTTGCTACTGATCAAGGGCACAGTTGAAACCAAGGACAATGTCATTCATGTAATCGCCGGCGCATTGCACGATTACAGCAACGAGTTGCAAGCGCTACAGCTTAGCTCGCGCGACTTCCGCTGAGTGGCGTAATGAAGCGTTAGCGGGCGTAAGACAGGAAGCCTGGCCACGCCACAGTAACCCTCAATCCCAGCCTTCAACCCCCGACATATCGGGCAGCCGGTGCGCTATGCCCTTGTGGCAATCAATGCAGGTTTTCTCGCCGCTGGCCAATGCGGTGGAGTGTTGGTAAGAAGCGCGCGTACTCTGCCAGGTGAAATCCATATACTCGAAGTCGTGACAGTTGCGGCACTCCAGCGAATCATTGGCTTTCAGACGCGCCCATTCATTTTCCGCCAGATGGCGGCGCCGCGCGAGAAACTTCTCCTGGGTGTTGATAGTGCCCATCAGGAACGCCCAAACCTCTTTCGAGGCCTGCATTTTACGTGCAATTTTATCTGTCCAATCGTGGGGCACATGACAGGAAGAGCAAATAGCCCTGACGCCAGAACGGTTGGTGAAGTGAATCGTGGACTGCAATTCCTCGTACAGGTTCTCGTGGCAACTGGTGCAAAAAGTCTCGGAGTTGGTAAATTCCATGGCCGTATTGAAACCACCCCAGAACATGATACCCATGACAAACCCGCCCAGGGTAAGGAACCCCAGGCTGAAATATTTGCTGGGACGGGAAATCGTGCGCCAGTAGCGTCGGATCAGGTCTATCACGGTGTTATCCCCTATTCGCTATCGCGACGCAGTATTTCGTCGATGTCGACAAACTCATTTGCCAGCAGGGGCTTCACAGTATCCTGGGTAACATGACACTGCTGACAGAAATAGCGCCTGGTGGAGATATCTGCCAGGAAGTTGCCATCACGATCCTGGTAGTGGGTAACACTGACCATAGGTGCCTGGCTGTCCTGACTGCGGCGCCGACTGTGACAAGACATGCACTTGTTGGCATTAAGATCCACCTGGTACTGATCTACCTTATGCGGAATAGTCGGTGGCTGCATCGGGTAGGCGCGCTTGCGCTTGATGTCGCTATTATCCACACGGGCCATTTTCGCCGGCTCCAGTTCCACATCGATTGCGGCGTTGCGTGTAGTGGCGATATTCTGGGCCAGAGAACCCGCGGCAATGCCGAGGGCCAAAATGACTGTAGTGACTATGCTAATTTTCATCGCCTGCCTCCTATGCCTTTTCCACTTTGATTGCGCATTTTTTGAAATCCGTCTGTTTGGAGAGCGGATCGGTCGCATCCAGCGTCACCTTGTTAATCAATTGCGCGGAATCGAACCAGGGCACGAATACCAGCCCCTGAGGCGGCTTGTTACGACCACGGGTTTCCACCCGGGTACGAATCTCACCGCGCCGTGAAATAATCTTCACCTCATCACCGCGGCGCAGTTTACGCTTGCGCGCGTCCTCCGGGTGCATATAGACCACGGCACTGGGAACGGCTTTGTGCAACTCCGGAACGCGGCGC
Source organism: Gammaproteobacteria bacterium (assembly GCA_024686215.1). Taxonomy (GTDB): domain Bacteria; phylum Pseudomonadota; class Gammaproteobacteria; order Pseudomonadales; family Halieaceae; genus JAACFI01. Next base: position 38,284 of record JAIBDN010000005.1, read on the forward strand.
GTCATCGAACCGGAGTGCCAGTGTTCCAGCACCCGACCAGTGGACAACCACAGATCGTATTCCTCATCCGGACTCTCAGGTGCAGGCTCATACGGCAGGGCGAACACCACCGCCTTGCCATCGGGCTTGCCGTAAAACTGGAAGTCGCTGCCCGCTTCCACATAGGGGTCAGAGCCTTCCTTGAAACGCCAGAGCGTCTCTTTACCATTCACCACTGGCCAGCGTTTGCCGCGATTCTGGTGGTAGTTATCAAAGTCATCCAGGTCATGTGCCTTACCGCGGCCAAAGGCTGCATATTCTTCAAACAGCCCTTTCTGGATATAAAATCCGAAGTCCTCTGCCTCGTGATTGGCGTAGCCCTCTTCCATGTCGGACAGGGGAAAGCGATCCACCTGGCCGTTGGCATAGAGCACATCAAACAGGGTCTTACCCTTGTACTCAGGGTTGGCATCCAGAATGTCTGCAGGCCACACTTCATCCGTGGTGAAACGCTTGGAAAACTCCACCACCTGCCACATATCGGACTTTGACTCTCCCGGGGCATCTACCATCTGGTGCCAGAACTGCGTGCGCCGCTCAGCATTACCGAAGGCGCCTTCTTTCTCTACCCACATCGCAGAGGGCAGGATCAAATCCGCGGCCTGGGCCGTTACGGTGGGGTAGGCATCGGATACCACAATAAAATTATCCGGGTTACGATAACCGGGCAGGGTCTCCCCATTCAGGTTGGGCGCCGCCTGCACATTGTTGTTGACCTGTACCCAGTAGGCGTTGATCTTGCTGTCTTTCAAATCGCGGCCCTGCTTGACCGCGTGAGAACCATTCCAGTCAGGCAATATACCCTCTGGCAGCTTCCACTTTTTCTCGGCAATTTTGCGGTGTTCCGGGTTCACCACCACCATGTCAGCAGGCAAACGGTGGGAGAAGGTGCCTACTTCTCTGGCGGTACCACAAGCCGAGGGCTGCCCCGTCAATGAAAAGGGGCTATTGCCGGGCTCGGATATCTTGCCGGTCAGCAAGTGCACGTTGTACAGCATATTGTTCACCCAGACACCGCGGGTATGCTGGTTAACACCCATGGTCCACAGGGACATCACCTTGATGTCGGGATCGGCATACATCTCCGCAAGAGCGCGTAATTGCTTCACCGGTACACCGCTCAACTTGGAGACACTGTCCTCGTCGTAGTCGGCAACAAATGCGGCAAACTCCTCGAAGCTCATGGGTTCCGAGGCGCCACTATCAGGGTTTTCCGCTTTTTGCTGCAACGGGTTCTCCGGGCGCAGCCCATAGCCAATATCCGCCGCACCTTTACGGAAGTTGACGTGCTTGCTGACAAAGTCCTTGTTGACCTTGTCATTCTGGATAATGTAGTTGGCAATGTAATTGAGCATGGCCATATCTGTTTGCGGGGTAAAGATCACCGGCAAATCCGCAAGCTCAAAAGAGCGGTGCTCAAAGGTCGACAGTACAGCTACATTTACGTGGGGGTTACTCAAGCGACGGTCGGTGATCCTGGTCCACAGGATGGGATGCATCTCCGCCATATTGGAGCCCCACAGCACGAAGGCATCCGCTGCCTCCAGGTCATCGTAACAACCCATGGGCTCATCGATGCCAAAAGTACGCATAAAGCCGCCCACCGCTGAGGCCATGCAGTGGCGAGCATTGGGGTCAATGTTGTTGGACAGAAAGCCTGCCTTGTATAACTTGGATGCAGCATATCCCTCCCACACAGTCCATTGGCCAGAACCGAACATGCCCACGCCGCGCGGGCCCTTTTCCTTGAGCGCCGCTTTGAACTTTACCTCCATAATATCGAAGGCTTCGTCCCAGCTTACCGGGGTAAATTCGCCGTCCTTAGCGTATTTGCCGTCGGTTTTGCGCAGCATGGGTTGTGTCAGTCGATCCTCGCCGTACATGATCTTCGACAGGAAGTAGCCCTTGATACAAGCCAGGCCCTTATTCACCGGTGACTTGATATCGCCGTGGGTAGCCACTACCCGGTTATCGCGTGTGGCAACATTGATACTGCAACCAGTACCACAAAAGCGGCAGGGTGCCTTTGACCATTTCAGCTTGGTGTCTGTGGTTATCAGATTGGTAGCATTGGAAGACGCTGTGATTCCAGCGGCTGCAGCAGCAGTTGCAACGGCGTTGGCCTTGATAAAATCGCGACGGGTTGAGCTCATGTAGTTGCCTCTGTTTCATTATCAATCTGGTGATAGACCAGGACGGTATTAATCACCCCGGACAAGTTTTCAATGGCGCTTATACGGTCCATGATGCCGGATTCGTTATCTGTTTCCAGTAGCACTACCAGCTTGCCCTGCTCAGTATGTTCGGGCACCTCGGCGTCGGGCATGGCAGATATGCCAGCTATCACCGTAGTCACCGCATCCGCGCGACAATGCACTACCAGGCTGGAGATATGCACCTCTGAGCTTGAGACCTGGCCGCGCAGGAAATTCCGTCGACTCAATTTCACCGGCTATACCCCTGGCGGGCCGAAGAACATCTGGCTGAACCAGACCAGGAAGCCGTAGCCTCCAACGATGGCAACAGCGAGCACCGGGGCTAACACCACCACCAGCAGTAAGAAAGACCTTGTCTCTAATTTTTTATCAGCGTCATCCACTGCCGAGGTTCTCCACGAATAGTCATTACCAACGGACTGCACCGGCTGCGCTCTCTACACCCGATCCACAATAGCGCAAAAGTATAGCCCATCAATGCCATTACAACGACCAGTGTAAGCAGCTTGCACGGCATTTATTTCATGACAACTGATTCAGGTCATACATGGGCTTGATATAAGCCGGCTATCATCTAAGCTTGATAACAAAATTACGCGTTTAATAACGCTTTGGGAGAAACACATGAAATCTACCCTTTTGAGTGCCAGCGCACTGGCAGCCACATTGAGCGCTTTAGTGTTACCGGCACAAGCGCAGGTACCTGTGCCGCCTGACGGGCAGATACTGTCCAAAGCGTATACAGGCACCGCCTATTCGCCTTACGCCGGGCGCGATTTCGCCACCAATGTCTATTGGGGAGATACCCACCTGCATACCGATATCTCCATGGACGCCGGTGCCTTTGGCAACCGTCTGGGCCTGGATGAAGCCTACCGTTTTGCCCGCGGTGAACAGGTAGAGTCTACCAATGGCGGCCCTGCTCGCCTGTCCAGGCCGCTGGACTTCCTGGTGGTCGCCGACCACTCCGATAATATGGGGTTTTTCCCCGACATGCTGTCTGGTGCGCCGCATATTCTCTCCAACCCCACGGGCAAGGACTGGTATGAGCGGATTAAGGCCGGTAAAGGGGTAGGAGTAGCCATAGAGTTGATCGGGAAATTCTCACAGGGAACCTTCGATCCCGGCCTGGTTTATACCCCGGACTCACAACCTTATAAGGATGCCTGGGCCAAGACTGTGGATGCCGCGGAACGCTATAACGAACCCGGACGCTTTACCGCACTTATAGGCTATGAATGGACCTCACTGGTGAAGGGTAACAATATGCACCGGGTAGTGGTGTACCGCGACGGCGGCGACAAGGGCGGCAGCATGGTGCCGTTCACCACTATTGCGCCACAAGGCAGCACCACGCCGAGCGACTTGTGGACCTGGCTGGAGAACTACGAGGCCAAAACCGGCGGTGATGTGCTGGCCATCGCACACAACGGCAACCTGTCCAATGGCATCATGTTCCCCATGATAGAACAAAGTGACGGCAAAGCACTGGACAAAAACTGGGCCCAGCGCCGCGCCAAATGGGAAAAACTGTACGAAGCCACCCAGATCAAGGGTGACGGCGAGACACATGCATTCCTGTCCCCGAACGACGAGTTTGCTGACTATGAAACCTGGGATATCGGCAACCTGGATGTCTCTGAGGCCAAGACCGACCAGATGCTGGCCGGCGAATATGCCCGCGAAGCGTTAAAGCGCGGCATGGAACTGGAGGCAAAGTTCGGCACCAATCCTTACCAGTTCGGCATGATAGGATCCACCGATAGCCACACTTCACTGGCTACTGCCCAGGAAGACAACTTTTTTGGCAAACACTCCGGTGCGGAGCCTGGCCCGGAGCGCATGGTCCACCCTTTCATGAAGAATGAGAACGGCACCATCATGGGCTGGCAACAGGTAGCGTCCGGACTGGCAGGTGTATGGGCGCGCGACAACACGCGAGAAGCGCTGTTTGACGCCATGGAGCGCAAGGAGACCTACGCCACCACAGGCAGTCGCATGAGGGTGCGCATGTTCGGCGGCTGGAACTTCACCCTGGCGGACCTGAACAATCGGCAGCCGGCCTTTGCGGGTTACAGCAAGGGCGTGCCAATGGGCAGCGAGCTGCCTCCCAAGGACATGAAACAGTCCCCCAGCTTTATGGTATTCGCTTTGCGCGATCCCCAAGGCGCCAATCTGGATCGTATCCAGATCATCAAAGGCTGGCACGATGGCAAGCAACTACAGGAAAAGGTTTACGATGTGAGCTGGTCGGATGAGCGCAAACCCGACAATAACGGCAAGCTGCCTGCGGTTGGCAATACAGTGAACGTCGCGAATGCCTCCTGGAGTAATAGCATAGGCGCTGCAGAACTGGGCACCGTGTGGTCTGATCCTGACTTCAACCCGGCGCACCGGGCCTTTTATTACGCGCGCGTACTGGAGATCCCCACCCCACGCTGGTCTACTCACGACGCCTTGCGCTTTGGTGTCGATATTCCCGAAGGGGCACCCACCAGCACGCAGGAGCGGGCCTATACCTCGCCTATCTGGTACAAGCCCTAGTCGATAGACTCGAAGAAGGCCCAAAGGACCTCAGCCGTATTGAATTCATGGCTGGGGCGGCCCAATATCCTGGGGCCGCTATAGTCAGGGTGGGGGATACCGTGTCCTCCACCCTCCACGGTCACTAACTCCACGGGGAGCAGGCCGGCGGCCTGCCAGCGCTCACTGTGTACCGAAGTACCGTCACCAGGGTCCCGATTCGGCCACTTGCGCTTGTCTCCGTCTCCGCTATAGCCTGCCAACTCAGCCCAGTAGGCAACGCTGGCGCCGGCCGATTGCACTGCGCCCCTGCTGGTATCACCAAACAGATCGACGACACCTCCCGGATAGGGGTTCACCGGGTCTTCGGTACCATTGACAATAATGGTGGCCACCGGCTCCCCGCTGGCCTCGCATTCTGAATTCCCCTCCACTGGCAGGTTGGCCGCGATAGCGCCAATGCCCCTGACCAGCTCAGGTGCTTCAAAACCCAGGCGATAGGCCATATGGCCCCCGTTGGATATACCTGCCGCATAAACCCTGTCGGGGTCGGCAGCGTAGAGGCTGACCAAGGTTGCTGTCAGCCCGCGTAAATAACCCACATCATCGATACCCAGGGTATTCGCAGAAAAAGCAGCACTCGCGCGGCAATCGTTCCAGTGCCCTTCAAATCCCGATGGATAAACCGCAATGAACCCTTTCTGCTCAGCGAGGCGATCAAAGCTGTAAAAGCTGCCCGTGCGCATTTGCTCTCCCGAGTGCTTTGATCCTCGAAGCAGCAGTAGCAGTGCAGGTTTCTCATCTACCGACTGTGGAATATAGGCCAGCCACTCGCGCCGCCTGCCATCATGTTCCAGGCTTCCTCGCTCGATGACGCCGGGCAGCTGCGGTGGCGGCAACTCATCCCAGCGCAGGAACCACCAGGCCAGCACAGCGATTACGATGCACGCCAGCACCAGCAGGCACGCCAGTATTTTTAAAAATTTACCCATGCGCATTGCTATTTGATGAAGTGGATAAGAACAGTCTAAACTAATTATATGCAGCGAATATACCTAAGCCCGGCCGTGCTTGCCTGCATCCTGCTGGTTTTAACGGCACTGGCAGCCGGTGCGGAGAATGATGACATGGCCGAACAACGACAAGCCATGCTGGAAGCGGTGCGCGAATCTGTCCGCCAGAGTGAGGACTACACCGGCTACAGTGAACTCAGCGACAACGTCATGCTCGCCATGGGCACTGTCCCCAGGCACGAATTTGTCGCGCCCGTGCACCGCGACCTGGCTTATCGCAACACGCCACTGCCCATCGAGTCGGGACAGACGATTTCACAGCCGCTGATCGTGGCCCTGATGACCGAACTGTTGCAGCCACAGCCCGGCGACGTGATCCTCGAAGTGGGCACGGGCTCCGGCTATCAGGCGGCGGTGCTGGCAGAGCTGGTCAAGCACGTCTACAGCATAGAAATCATTGAGGAACTGGCCACCAGCGCAGCGCAAACCCTGCAGCGACTCAACTACGACAATGTCACCGTACGCGCCGGGGACGGCTATGCAGGCTGGCCGGAACACGCCCCCTTCGACGGCATCATCGTTACCGCAGCCGCGGAGCACCTGCCCCTGCCCCTGTTGCAACAGCTCAAGCCGGGAGGCAAGCTGGTGATTCCAGTGGGTGAGCATGACGGCTACCAGGAACTAATGCTGGTGGAGGTGGACGAGAACGGGGACGTCAGCCGCGAGTCGGTATTGCCGGTGCGGTTTGTGCCCCTGACCGGCGATCGATAAGGCTTACGCTGCGCCGTGCGCAGCATTAATTGCTTACAGCGGAGAACGCCCCTTGTTAGCCGCAATACGCATGCGCAAGGCATTGAGCTTGATAAAGCCCTCGGCATCGGCCTGGTTGTATGCACCGGCATCATCTTCAAAGGTGGCAATGCTCGCGTCAAACAGGCTGTCAGCTGACTGGCGACCAACCACCATGACATTACCCTTGTACAGTTTAAGCCGTACCTTACCGTTAACCACGGTTTGTGAGTCGTCAATCGCAGCTTGCAGCATGCGGCGCTCCGGCGACCACCAGTAGCCGTTGTAAACCAGCTTGGCGTAGCGCGGCATCAATTCGTCTTTCAGGTGGGTAACTTCCCGGTCCAGGGTTAGCGACTCTACAGCGCGGTGTGCCTTAAGCATAATGGTGCCGCCGGGGGTCTCATAGCAGCCGCGGGCCTTCATCCCGACATAGCGATTTTCCACAATGTCGTCACGGCCAATGCCGTTGGCGCCACCCACTTTATTCAGCTGTTCCAGCACCGTAGCCGGGCTCATGGCCTGGCCATCTATGGCAACGATATCGCCGCGCTCAAAATCCAGTTCGATATAGGTAGGTTGATCGGGCGCGCTTTCAGGACTGACCGTCCAGCGCCACATATCGTCTTCGGGTTCAGCCCAGGGGTCTTCCAGGATGTCGCCCTCGTAAGAAATGTGCAGCAGGTTGGCGTCCATGGAGTAAGGGGACTTCTTCTTGGCGGTGGAGTAATCAACTGGAATATTGTGAGTCTCACAGTAGGCCATCAACGATTCACGCGAACCCAGGTCCCACTCGCGCCAGGGTGCGATGACCTGGATGCCCGGCTTAAGTGCGTAAGCGCCCAGTTCAAAGCGCACCTGGTCATTTCCCTTGCCGGTTGCGCCATGGGAAATACGAAATCGCGCACGAATTCCTCACGCAGGTCGTCGATGTAGATTTCCTTGATCCCCATCGCCTGCGCCTTGGCACGGGCTGGCTCGACCTCTTCGCCCTGGCCAATATCAGCAGTGAAGGTGACCACCTCACAGGCATAATTGTCCTGCAACCAGCGGACAATGACCGAAGTGTCCAATCCACCGGAATAAGCCAGGACAACCTTGTTTACATCTGACATTTCATGCTCCATCGGGGCTGTGATCAAAAGGGCGCACATTCTACTCCCGAGCGGGCAAAATTCCCAGTCCGGAGGTTCAGCCGTGTTTCGAAGGACAGCGCTTTGCGGTAGCATGCACACTGCTCACCTCAATGACAGGCTACAAGTGACTGAACTGACCATTACCCGGCCGGACGACTGGCATGTGCACCTGCGCGACGGCCCCGCCTTGCGCCACACCTGCGCCGACATGGCACGTTATTTCGGACGTGCGATTGTCATGCCCAACCTGAGCCCCCCCGTGACCACCGTGGCCGAGGCTGTCACCTACCGCGACCGGATTGTAGCGTCCATGCGCGGACTCCCCCATGCATTTGACCCGCTGATGACCCTGTATTTAACCGATACCACCGACGCCGCCGAAATCCAACTGGCGGCAGCGGCAAACATGGTACATGCAATCAAACTGTACCCGGCTGGCGCGACTACCAACTCCGACGCCGGTGTCGCCAAGCTGGATAGTCTGTTTCCGACCCTCGCGGCGATGGAGGAGGTCGACCTTCCCCTGCTGGTGCACGGCGAAGTCACCGATCACGATATTGATATCTTCGATCGAGAAAAAGTATTTATCGACCGCCACCTGGCACCCATTGCGCAACGCTTTCCGGGACTGCGTATCGTACTGGAGCACATCACTACCAGGGACGCGGTGGCCTATGTGCGCGAGGCGCCCGACAATGTAGCAGCCACTATCACCGCACATCACCTGCTGTTTAATCGCAACGATATGCTGGTGGGCGGCATACGCCCGCACTACTTCTGTCTGCCAGTCCTGAAACGCAACATCCACCAGGTGGAACTGATGGAGGCGGCTACTTCCGGGAACCCGAAATTTTTTCTGGGCACCGACTCCGCGCCGCATAACACTGCCAGCAAGGAAAACCACTGTGGTTGCGCCGGTATTTACACCGCTCATGCGGCCATAGAGTTGTATGCAGAAGTGTTCGAGAACCTGGACGCACTGGACAAGCTGGAAGGTTTTGCCTCGCACTTTGGTCCCGACTTCTATCGCCTGCCGCGCAACAGCGATACCATCACCCTGCACAAGCAAGACTGGCAGGTGGCCCCGCAATTACCCCTGGGAGATGATTTTCTCACCCCGCTGCGCGCCGGGCAAAGCGTAGCATGGCGCGTCAGCGCTGCGGGTAACTGAGATTATGCTGGAGCCAGGTGAGAACCGTATCAGTGATCGCTTCCGCGGTTTTCTACCGGTGGTTATCGATGTGGAAACCGGCGGGTTCGTGGCCAGCACCGACGCCATACTCGAGGTAGCTGCCACCATAGTGCGCATGGATGACCAAGGGTTGCTCAGCGTACACCGCACGCACAATTTTCATGTGGCGCCCTTCGAAGGCGCCAACCTGGAACAATCAGCACTGGATTTTACTGGCATCGACCCCTATCACCCCTTTCGCGAGGCCGTGCCCGAGGAAGAGGCCATGACCGACATGTTTCGCGCAGTGCGCAAGGAAATTCGCGAGCAGGGCTGCAGTCGCGCCATATTGGTGGGCCACAATGCCCATTTTGACGCAGGCTTCATTAATGCCGCGGTAGAACGCTGCAGCATTAAACGCAATCCCTTCCACCCGTTTTCCTTTTTCGATACCGCCACCCTGTCAGGACTGGCCTATGGTCAAACAGTACTAGCCAAAGCCTGCGCCGAGGCCGGCATTGCCTTCGACAACAATGAGGCGCATTCAGCGGCGTATGATGCCGAACGCACGGCTGAGCTATTTTGCGATATCGTCAACCGCTGGAAGGAGTCCGGCGGCTGGATGCCCCAGTTCTCCTGAACTGGGGGAGAGTACTGGTAAGCCAGGCTAATCGCTTATCTGGTTGAGTATCAGATCCAACTCGCCCATTAATCCATCGATGGTGTCCAGGCCCAGCAACTCATATTTTATGTGCTCCTCCAGTGGCAACAGCTGCACCAGGGTACCGGCCACACTCCAGGCGTCGCTGTAGTCGATCGCCAGGTTCATACGCTGCACATGAGGGTGGGTTTCGAGACTCTCCAACACATCCAGCATCGGCTGCCAGCGCTCGTACATGACTGCCGGCTCAGGTGCCGATTGCACAACCACCTCCCCCACCACCAGACCGTTACTGCGGGTGCTGGTAGTGTATAACTCGAAACGTCGGGCACCCTCTATAGTGACGCCCAGCAATCCATTGGGCAGCTGATCAAAATCTACAATGCGTGCACAGGTCCCGTAATCACCGAGCTCCGGTGACGCCCTACCCTTTTCTGCTACTTCCGAACCACGACGAATCCACACCACGCCGAATTCACTGGCGGATTTCATACTCTCACGCACCAGGTCAAGATAACGCTGCTCGATGATCTGCAACGGCATACGCCCACAGGGCATCAGCACACTGGACAGGGGAAACAAGGGTAAAGCTTCAGTCATAGGTGGGGTTCTCAGGGTGCGCTCAACACTTCCAATTGTTGCAGGTTCAGTAATGCTTGTTCGCGGGTGTCGCCACAAACAGAGCGCTCCGGTGTGAACGCAGCACACAGGGCTGGTCGCCGGGAGTCATCGAATAAAGCGCAACCCATATCCTCGAGCAGGTGCACGCAAACTTCACCGGCCGCCTTACCTAGCGGCATACCAAAGAATGGTTGCTTGATCGATGGCGCAATGCAACATGCACCGCAGGCTTCACGACACTTCATCGTCGGCATCCGGACCCAACGGCTTGACCAGGAGAATCAACCGCGGCAGTAATAACAAGGCACCCAAAACAGCCGCAATCATCGCCAGTACGGTGAGCAAACCAAAATAAATACTGGGGTTGAAGTTGGACAGCGTCAGGGTGGAGAAACCTATCACTACGGTGACCGTGGTGTAGTAGACCGCCCGCCCAATACTGCTGTGACAACGATACAGTGTGGCCCGATAACTCCGATCCACCTTAAACTCTTGCGTAAAGCGGTGCACATAGTGAATGCAGTCATCGACACCAATACCCACCACAATGGCCGCAATGGTTATGGTCATGATATCCAAAGGAATACCGACCAGGCCCATCACGCCCAGAACCATACCCGCGGCCAGCAGATTGGGCGCCAGGGCAATCAACGCCAGGGAAAATGAACGAAACAGGATCAGGAACATCAGCAATATGGCCAGGAATACCACCCCCAGGGTGAGTATTTGCGAACGGAACAGACTCTGCAACACGTTGTTATACAGCACCAGCATACCGGTAAACTGCACCTGTTCCGGAGCAAAGCCCATGTCGTCGATAAGATGCGCATGCAGGTCTTGCAGGAATTGGTCTCTGCGCAGGTTCTCGCTGGTCTCCTTGACCCGAACGGTAATCCTGGCCTGCTCCGCCTCGTCGGAGAAGTAGGGGGAGACCATCATTTGTTTGATATCGTCTGGCAGACTTTTTTGCACGATAGCCAGCTCGACACCACCGATGTCATCGCCCAGCAGATTTTTCACTGCCGCAAAAACGGTAGACAGTGACAGCACCTTACCGGTTTCCGGCAGTGAGTCTATGTAGTTGTGCGCGGCGTCCAGCTCGCGCATTCCTTCCAGGCTGAACCAGTAACTAGGCACAAAGGCTTCTTCGGCGCTGGCAAACTCATCGTAGTCGCTAGAAAATTCATCGTCCCACTCTTCTTCGCCAGCGGCATCGACTGCAGCAGTGGCATCTCCGAAGTCATCAAACTCTTCTGCGAAAGGGTCATCAGCGGCCACTGGCAGCGTATCGGCAGCCGCTGCATTCAGCTCGAGACCGGGTAGTGGGGCATCCTGGTCCGGGGGAGTGAGGATAATATCCAATGGAATGGTGCCGCCCAGGCGCGAGTCCAGCAGTTCCATGCCCTGGTATATTTCCGTGGACTTGTGGAAATAGTCGATGAAGCGATTTTCGACTTCCAGACGACTAATACCCAACAGGGTTAACGCGACCAAGATGCCGGTGACCAGAAAGATTGCACGACCAAAGTGGTCCGCGAGACGCGCAAAGTGCGCCGTCAGCACCGGGTCACTGCCCGAGTGATGGTGCGGCTTGCCGGTTGGCCATACCAACATCAGACAGGGCACAATGGTAAAAGCCATCAACAGAGCCACCACAATACCTGTCGTCATCATCCAGCCAAAATCAATGACCGGCTGAATTCCGGACACCACCAGGGACATAAAGGCGACGATCGTGGTGATGCCGGTATAAAAGCAGGGAATCGCCATTAGCTGCATACTGCGCACTACACGGTCGTGTAAATCTCCATCCGGGTCTTCCGCGTGCAACTCCCTGTAGCGCACAATCAGGTGAATGGATATCGCCAGGGTGATAATCAACAGCACCGCCACGAAATTGGAGGAAATAACCGTCATACGCCAATCCAGCGCGCCCAGTAATCCCAGCATAATTACCACGGTGGCGGAGCAGGTCACCAGCGGAATCACCACCCAGCGCACCCGCCTGAAGATAATCGCCAGGGCAACCAGCATAATCCCCAGAATGGCAGCGCCGAATACCACCAGGTCGCTGCCGACAAAGCTGACCATATCCACCGCGATCATCGGCACACCGCCAACAAACACACTGGCATATGCTGAGTAACGCGCGGCAACCTCGCGAACCTCTTGCACCAACTTGGCCTGGGCATCCAGCGACACCACAGTATGCGCTTTGAAGGCCGCCTCCACTTCGCGCAGTTCACGCTTTTCCTGGCTGGAGAGGCCCTCGCTATCGCGCTGCATGCGCAGGGCTTCTCGCCTACCCAGTAAATCGTAATAGAACTCGTCAAACTCCAGGTTGATTTGCACTGCACTGACCTTGCCGTCACGGCTGGCCAACAAATCGGCGTAGATCGGGCTGGTGGTCAGTTCGCGCAGCACCAGTTCCAGGTCGATCCCCTCCTGGCGCAGGCTGGGCAAAGGCTCCGGTGAAGTAATATCCGACAGCGTAACTGGCGGGCTCTCCAGCAGGGGCACATCCAACACCGTTACGACCGAAGACACCCCCGACAAGGCGCGCAACTCCTCGGCCATCTGGTCAAGAGGCTGCAGGGAAGCGGGGGCCAGCAGTTCCGCATAGGGCTGCCAGGTGATAATCAGGAAGTCTTCAGAGCTGTATTGCGTGCTGATCTTGCGATAGAACTCCAGTGCCGGGTCGCCCTGCAGCATCAGCGAATCAGCTGACGCATCCAGCTCTATCTTATGCAGTTGCGTGGAAAAACCGCCCACCAGAAGCGCAATCAGCAGCAGTGCCAGGCGAGGCCGGCGCAAAATCAACCAGTCGTAGGCATTGAGCAACATATCAATCACAGGGGTTCTCCGCTTCCAAGCTAGTCAGTAGCTTCTGGTGAACACCACCGAAACTGCCATTACTCATAATTACAACCTGGTCACCCGGTTGACCGGTGGCAACAACCGCCGCCACCAGCTCATCAATATCAGTGGCCAACGCTGCCGGGACCGGACTGTCGGCTAGCACCGAATCCAGTGACCAATCCATGCCCGCGGGTTGGAACCAGAATACCTGATCTGCATCGCTGGTGGCCTGGGCAAGTTGCTGGCGATGTTGTCCCATGCGCATGGTATTGGAACGCGGTTCAATCAGTGCGATCACCCGGCCACTGCCAGAACGCGCTCGCAGGCCCTGCAGGGTTGTGGCGATAGCGGTGGGATGGTGGGCAAAATCATCGTAAATTTCCATTCCAGCGACATTGCCCAGCAATTCCAGGCGCCGTTTGACACCGGAAAATTCACCCAGGGCAGCGGCGGCGATTTGCGGCGTAACCCCCACGTGATGCGCGGCTGCCATCGCGGTCAACGCGTTTTCCACATTGTGCAGCCCGCAATAGGGCCAGTTCACGCGCACCGGTTCAGCGGCGCCGCGCTGCACGTTGAAACATGAACCATCTGCGTCCAGCAGTTGGGCACGCCAATCCGCTACTGGGTCTTCCCCGATGCTGAAGGAGGTGGTCGGGGTCCAGCAGCCCATGGCCAGGGTGTCATCGATCGCCGCCACACCCTGCTGATGCACAATAAGTCCCTCCGCAGGTACACAGCGCACCAGGTGATGAAATTGCCGCTGGATGGCAGCCAGATCGGCAAAGATATCCGCGTGGTCAAATTCCAGATTGTTGATTGCCAGGGTGCGCGGGCGGTAGTGCACGAACTTCGAGCGCTTGTCAAAAAACGCCGTATCGTACTCGTCAGCCTCCACCACGAAAAAATCGGTATCTCCCAGACGTGCCGAGAGACCGAAATTACCCGGCACTCCACCGATGAGAAACCCCGGGGACATGCCGGCATATTCCAGAATCCAGGCCAGCATGCTGCTGGTGGTGGTCTTGCCATGCGTACCGGATACCGCCAACACCCATTTATCTTGCAGTAGATGCTCGGCCAGCCACTGTGGGCCGGAGGTATAGGCCAGGCCGCTATTGAGCATGTATTCGATAGCGGGATTGCCACGCGTCATGGCGTTGCCCACCACGACGCAATCGGGCCGCGGCTGCAAATGCTGCGCTGCATAGCCTTCCATCAACTCGATACCGGCGGCACGCAGTTGGGTGCTCATGGGTGGGTACACATTGGCGTCGGATCCTGTGACCGTATAGCCCAGCTCTCTGGCTAGCAGGGCGATGCCCCCCATAAAGGTGCCACAGATACCCAATATATGAATATGTTCTTTCAACGAATGCCCCTTATTCTGCAGCGCGCATGGTAGCACGCAGCATGCCAGGCCCACAGTTACCTGCCTTAATTACACCGATAGCTGTCCACAATCGATGGTATTTTACGTATCATACGCAGCCATCTGAATATCAGCTGGCCAGGGACGTGGTCAGCCACCACGGAACCCTGCTTCATGTCGCGCAAAAATGTCTTTTATGCCCAGTCGGGCGGTGTCACCTCTGTTATCAATGCCTCAGCCTGCGGCGTCATCGAAACCGCCCGCAAACACCGCAGCAGTATCGGCAAGGTCTATGCCGGGCGCAACGGAATAATCGGCGCCTTGCGCGAAGACCTGATTGACACCAGCAAGGAAAGCGCAACAGCCATTCGCGGCCTGGCCTCTACCCCTGCCGGAGCATTCGGCTCCTGCCGCCACAAGCTCAAGGGACTGGAAGAGAGCCGCGCCGAATACGAACGCCTGATAGCAGTGTTCAAGGCGCACAACATCGGTTACTTCTTTTACAACGGTGGTGGTGACTCAGCCGACACCTGCCTCAAGGTGTCGCAGCTCAGCGAGACCATGGGCTATCCGCTACAGGCCATCCACATACCCAAGACGATAGACAATGATCTGCCGCTGACCGATTGCTGCCCCGGATTCGGCTCAGTGGCCAAATATATTGCCATATCTACCCGCGAGGCCGCGCTGGATGTGGCCTCCATGTGCGAAACGTCTACCAAGGTGTTTATCCTGGAAGCTATGGGCCGCCATGCGGGCTGGATTGCCGCCTCTGCCGGCCTGGCCGCCGAGCAAGACGGGGATGCACCACACATTATCCTGTTCCCGGAAATCGCCTTCAATCGGGAAAAATTCCTGGCCAGGGTGCGCCGCACGGTCAAGCGCCATGGCTATTGCGTAATCGTTGCCTCCGAGGGCGCACAATACAAAGACGGCACCTTCCTCGCAGAGTCCGGGCACAAGGATGCCTTTGGTCACTCCCAACTGGGCGGCCTGGCGCCTACCCTGGCGCAGATGGTCAAGGACGAACTGGGTTACAAGTATCACTGGGCGGTGGCCGATTACCTGCAGCGTTCCGCCCGGCATATCGCCTCCCGGACGGACGTAGAGCAGGCCTATGGACTGGGCGAAGCCGCGGTTGAAATGGCCCTGCAGGGCAAGAATGCCATTATGCCGTGTATTGTGCGTGGGAAGGGCAAACGCTACCGCTGGTCCATCGGTGAGGCGCCCCTGGACCAGGTAGCAAATCGGGAAAAGAAGATGCCACGTAATTACATCACCAGGGATGGTTTCGGCATTACCGAAGCCGCCCGCGAGTACCTGGCCCCGCTGATTGTCGGTGAGGCCTATCCCGAGTACCGCAATGGCCTGCCACGCTATGTGCGATTGAAAAATATAGCCGTTGAAAAGAAATTGAAAGCGACCTTTAAGCTGTAGTCGACTTTAGTCCAAAGCGGGGCGAAGTCGTCAATCTTTTCCTCAATCAGGCGAGATTTTGACCACCTTTGTCTGTACAATGCGCGCCTCCGTAGTGAAGCAACTTCGAGGTAAAGTTCATGTACAGTAATCGTGATTTCAACCGCTGGCGCCGTCACCCCTGGCACGGCCTACATACCCATTCCGAAGGAATGCCCAAGGACATCGTCCAGGTCTATATCGAGATGACTCCTGACGACGTGGTGAAGTACGAGCTGGATAAAGCATCCGGTTTCCTGATGGTAGATCGCCCCCAACGCACCACTTCCAGCCCCCCGGCCCTGTACGGCTTTATTCCACGCACTTACTGTGCCGAAGAGGTGGCCAAGCGCTGCCCTGACGTAGACGTGGCCGATGGCGATCCGCTGGATATTTGCGTGTTCTCAGAACGGCACATCACCCGCGCCGACATCGTGCTGAATGCCCGCGTAGTCGGCGGCATCCAGATGATCGACGGAGGCGAAGCCGACGACAAGATTGTCGCAGTACTGGACGGCGACAACATCTGGGGTGACGTTCACGACATTGCGGATTTACCCAGCATCAAGACCGAACGCCTGCAACATTATTTCTCTACCTATAAAATGATTCCCGGCAAGGAAATCGACGTCAAGGTAGATTTTGTCTACGGCCGCGAGGAAGCCCTGAAAGTCATCGCCGCCGCAGAGCTGGATTACCAGAACCACTTTGGCCACCTGCATACGCAGGCCAAAGCCAGGGAATAAAGCGACCACCTGCCCCCGACCGTGACACCGTCCCTATCGGGGGAACTACCCTACAGGGCCGGGCACCAGTCCTGCGGCACCTGCACATAGCGGCGCATAATCTCCGCCATATCCCCCTCTATTTCCGCACGCAGCAGTAGCTCGCCCGCGGCGTCCCAGCACTCGCGCAACAGATCACCATGCAATAGCCCGGAACAAGGCAGCGCCAGCGGTGCAAAACTGAGATGCCAACGCTCCGGCGCTACCCCGCCCGTGTCGCGGGCATAGGGTCGAAAAAAGCCCTGGGACTGATTTGCCTGCATGCGCTGATCAAGCCAACAGTGCAGCGCGTCAAAAACACCGCCGCTGGAAACTTCCCGGGCGGATAACTGCACCTGGTAAGCAGTGGATACGGCGGCGGCATCATAGACATCGATATCGGTGCCCCAATGATGGCGCGAGCTTCCCGGAATAGCCGAATAGCGCAGGATGGCGCGCAATTGCTGCGCAGGCGTCAGGCTACTCATGCCAACGGGCTCGTCCTGCTCGTCATACACCGGGCGCTCTCCGCTGGCCTTGGCATTCCAGATTGCCAGCTGTCGCGCGTAGGAGCGAAAGCTGCTGGCAATCACCAAATCAAAACCTGCCTCCCGGGCATCCGTTTGTAGTAAAGCAAATGCCTGCCCTGCCTGCTCCCGCATGCGGTGACCACAAGGTAGGTCAACCAGGTGCGATTCATCCATCCCGGTCAGTTGTTGCCAGCTGAGTGCCGGTGTTGTCATACAACGCCCTCTTGCGCAGCCTGTGGTGGGTCCAGAGTGAAAGGCAGGGGTGTGGTCAGCACTATAGCGCCAGGCGTCACTCGCGCGCCCCAGGCCTGCACTTCAACACCGTCGGACATGACCTCGCATAAGGCATCGCGGTAGCGCGGGTCGATATCTCCGGCAGCACTGACATGGTCGATCCCCTGGTGCAATACACAGAAAAACAACACTGCCCGGGTACGCTTATCCAGCACCGAGCGCAGGGCATACAGGTGCTTACGGCCACGCTCGCTTACAGCATCGGGAAAAACACCCAAAGAGCCCTCGCGGCACAGCGTCACGGATTTCACTTCGACAAAGACAGCGCCAGCGTCTCCCTCCAGCAGCAGGTCAGCGCGACTGCCGCCCGCGTATTTCACTTCTGAACGAATATCAGGATACCCTGCAAAACCCGGCACTACACCCGCGACAAAAGCCTCGCGCACCACCTGATTGGCCTTTGCTGAATGGATGCAGGCCATACCACGGCTGGTTTCCACCAGTTCCCAGGTGTGCGGATACTTGCGCGTTTTCGAGTCGCTGCGCGACAACCACACCGGCGACCCCGGTTCAGCACAACCGGTCATAGCACCGGTATTCGGGCAATGTACGGTGATCATTTCACCTGTGGGCAGTTCCACATCCGCCAGAAAGCGCTTGTAGCGGCGTAATAACTTGCCCTGCTGCAGAGCTGTAAAATCCATGTCAGCGCAACACGCCTGCGAGACGCTCTACCGCCAACTCCAGGCGCTCCATACCGGTGGTATAGGAAAAACGAATATGGCGTGCGGACAAGTGATGGCCGAAATCGAGACCCGGCGTGAGTGCCACGCCGTGCTCCTCGAGTAATTGCATACAAAATGCCTGGCTGTCAGTAGTGAAACGGCTGGCATCGGCATAGATGTAAAACGCACCCTGGGGCGGACTGGGCACCTTAAACCCCAACTCTTGAACGGCGGGCAACAGAAAATCCCGGCGCTGGCGAAAGATTTCGCGACGCTCGTCGAGAATATCCCGGGTAGCGGCTTCGAAACCCGCCAGGGCGGCGTGTTGAGCCATAGTGGACTGGGAGATGAACAGGTTTTGTGCCAACTTTTCCATTTCGTCTACCGCTGCCTCAGGCGCGACCAGCCAACCCAGGCGCCAGCCGGTCATACCGAAGTACTTGGAGAAACTGTTGATGACAAAGGCGTCGGGATCCAGCTCCAGCACCGATGGGGTCTCGACAGCATAGGCCAGGCCGTGATAAATCTCATCCACTACCAGGTAACCCTGGCGCGAACGTACCTCTGCGGCCAGCGCGGACAAGGCATCCCGATCCAGCACAGTACCGGTGGGGTTGGCCGGGGATGCCACCAGCACACCGATGGTGTTGTCCTGCCAATTAGCGGCAACCAGCTCGGCGCTCAACTGGTAATTAGTGTCCGCGCCCACGGGCACCAACTGCCCGCGGCCTTCCACCAGGCGCAGAAAATGTCGATTGCAGGGGTAGCCCGGATCCGTCATCAGCATCCCATCACCAGGATTCATCAACAGTGCTGAAATCAGCAGCAAGGCGCCCGATGCGCCCGGCGTCACCATTATCCGCCGTGGCGAAATATCCAGGCCATACTGCTGCGCGTAGTACGCGGATAGCGCTTCACGCAACTGCGGGATACCCGCTGCCTGCGTGTAATAGGTCTCGCCACGGGCCAGGGCCGCCCTGCCCGCCTCAACAATGGGCGCCGCCGTGGCGAAGTCGGGCTCTCCTGCAGCCATATGCACAATATCTCGACCCGAGGCCGCCAGCGCAGTGGCCCGAGCCAATACCTCTACTACGCGAAAAGGCTCAATATCCGCAACGCGGCGAGCAAAGCCGCCGGGGCGCTGTTGATCCGCCATAAACATCCCCACTGGTGTTAATACTGCTTATTCTAACAATAGCTGATCAGCGGCGTTAGCTCAGCGCAAAAACTATGCGGAAATAGTGGCACCGGGGCAGCGAATCTGGTAGTTTCTCCGCCCTCGCTTGGGGGCACCCTTTTAGAACACCTCCAAGCACTTGTGAGTATCGTCCAGTTACCTTTGCCGTATGGGAAAATAACCATGCCTCGAGCAGCCAAAAAAAAATCCAGCGCTGAGTTCAACAACTTCGAACCCTACAAACCCAAGCGGGGCGAAGAGTATATGAGTGAACCACAGCGTGAGCACTTTAAATCCATCTTGCTGAACTGGAAGTCAGAGTTGATGCAGGAAGTGGACCGCACCGTCAGCCACATGAAAGACGAAGCGGCCAACTTTCCCGATCCCGCTGATCGCGCCACTCAGGAAGAAGAGTTCAGCCTGGAATTACGCACCCGTGACCGGGAGCGCAAGCTGATCAAAAAAATCGATTCCACCATGGAACGGATAGAGCAGGACGATTACGGATTCTGCGACGCCTGTGGTGTGGATATCGGCATCAAACGCCTGGAAGCCCGTCCTACAGCTACCCTGTGTATTGACTGCAAGACCTTGGATGAAATCAAGGAAAAGCAGGAAATGGGCTAACGCCCGGCAGGCACACCTCCTTTGCCCCGGCACACCGCGCAGTACCGGGGGCGCTTCGCGCCTTCACCTACCGGAAAATTGCACCTGGGCTCATTGATTGCAGCCCTGGCCAGCTATCTGGATGCTCGTTTTCACCGCGGTAAGTGGCTGGTGCGCATGGAAGACCTGGACCCACCCAGGGAGGAACCGGGAGCGGCACATGCCATTCTCAACAGCCTGCAACAACACGGCCTGAACTGGGACGAACCAGTGCTCTGGCAGAGCCAGAACCATGCCAGCTACTGCGCATTACTGGACACACTGGAACAGCAAGGGCATCTGTTCAACTGCGCCTGCACCCGCGCTCTATTGGGCCCCAATGGCGCCTGCCAGGGGCGTTGTCAGGGGCGCACTCACCCCGCGGAAACAGCCGTAGCAACGCGAGTCACTGTGCCACACGGCCACAATGTCGAGTTCAACGATCAACTACAGGGTGTCCAACACAGCCAACTCGGTGAAGATTTCCCGGACTTTGTAGTTAAACGCAAAGACGGCCTTTTCGCCTACCAACTTGCGGTGGTAGCAGATGACGCCGCTCAAGGTATCACCCATGTGGTGCGCGGCTGCGACTTACTTGACTCGACCGCGCGGCAGATTTATCTGCAACAACTGCTGGGCTACCGCATACCGCACTACTGCCACCTGCCAGTGATCACCAATGCTCAAGGCCAGAAGTTCAGCAAGCAAAACCATGCCCCTGCACTGGATCAAGGTCAGGCTGCGCAGAATCTGCGCCAGGCGCTGCGCTTCCTGCACCAACCCGAACCACCCACTGAGCTGGACAGCGTCGCGCAAATACTGGACTGCGCTGCAGCGTGCTGGAATTTGCACAGCATCCCGGCCACGGCGGCCATTGCAGCAAGCACTGACGCTTACAGCTGAGCTTTACCCCTTTGCACTGCTTGCGTAGTATCGGCTGCCACCGCATATAAACTGACGGAGACCGGGCGCCATGTATATCAATCGAGCACTGCTGCTGGTAGTGGGAGTGGTGCTGATCTTTTTCCCCGCCGTAGAGAGCTGGATGGTCAGTTCCGAGTCCACCTGGTATCGACCCTATCTTATATGGCTGATGGTTATCGTCGCCGCTTACTGGAACCAGCGCACCCGGTATCCTGATGAGCTTTAGCCTCACCCAGATACTGCTATTTATCATCGTCTACCTGACGGGATTATTTGGCGTCGCCTACCTGGCGGACCGGGGCATCATCACGGAACGTATCACCCGGCATCCGGCAATTTACGTGCTGTCCCTGGGAGTATTCGCGGGAGCAATGGCCAGTAATGGCGTCATTGATCTGGCTCACCGCTTTGGCTACAACTTCATGCTCTACTATATCGGCGTGGTGGCTATGTTTGTCATGGCCACGGTATTACTGCTACCACTGCTGCGCCTGTGTCGGGTTCACCAGTTATCTTCTCTCGCGGATGTACTGAGTTTCCGTTTCCGCAGCAGCTGGGTAGGCGCAGGTATTACCATCGCCATGTGCATCACCCTGCTTCCCCTGCTGGCGCTGCAAATACAAACCGTGGCAGACAGCGTTCATATTTTGTCTGGCAGGGCCGATCATCTGTTCTCCCACGAAGGCCGACAGGACGGCCTGGCCCTGGTCTTTTGCCTGATCATTACCGTATTTTCCATTTTGTTTGGCACCCGTCATCGCTCTTCCCAGGACCGCAATACCGGTCTGGTGACAGCGATAGCCTTTGAATCCCTGGTCAAGCTGGGCGCCCTGTCAGTACTCATGATCGCAGCAATATTCCAGGTATTCGATGGCTTCACCGACTTAGAGCAATGGCTGCTGCAAAACGCCGATCAGCACCAGGCACTGGAGCAGTCAATGCCCGGTGATACCGCTCGCTCCCTGCTGCTGGTGTTTTTTGCCGGGGCCGTATGCATGCCGCACATATTCCATATGGCCTTTGCCGAAAATACCGATAGCGGCGATCTGCGCAAGGCCACCTGGGGATTACCGCTGTATCTGTTATTGCTTAGTCTGCCTATTTTGCCGGTCACCTGGGCGGGCATCAAACTGGGACACGACCTGCCAATAGAATACAGCGGCCTGGCGATTGGCGCTGCACTGCAATCCACGCCGCTTAGTGTCGCTGCATTCGTGGCTGGGTTATCTGCCGCCAGTGCCACAATTATTGTCACCACCCTGGCTCTGGCCAACATGTGCATCAACCACCTGGTGCTGCCTTCCAGGTTATTGCAGATTGATCGTGAGCAGAATATCTACATCCAGTTGCAATGGCTGCGCCGCTTTCTCATCGGCATATTGATACTGGGGGGCTACACTTTTTTCATTAGCCTCAGCGGCACACTGAGCCTTACTCAACTGGGACTGGCGGCCTTCACCGGAACGCTGCAATTTTTACCCGGGGTGATCGCCACACCCTATTGGCCCGGCGCTAACCGCAAAGGCTTGCTCGCCGGGCTATGCGGCGGACTCGTGATCTGGCTTTTGGGCATGCTACTGCCACTCGCCAGCGGCTATCAACCCACTATTCTGCTGATGGTGCACGACACATTCTTTGCTGACAGCGACACCCTGTGGACCACCATTGCAATGACCTCACTGGCGGTAAATACCGCGTTGTTCATACTGGTTTCAGTACTGACACGCACCAGTCAGCAGGAGAAGATCGCGGCGGAGATTTGCTCAATGGACGACCTTGCGCGCCCCACACGCCAAGCCTTGCCGGTGCAAAGTGCAGCGCAATTCAGCGCCAAACTGGCCCCGGCGCTGGGGGAAAAAACCGCAGAGTCAGAACTGCGACGTGCTCTTCGCGAATTGCGCTTTTCCGGAGAAGAATCCAGACCCTACGCGCTGCGGCGCCTGCGCGCTCGGCTGGAAGCCAACCTGTCTGGCCTGCTAGGCCCCGCCGTCGCCCACAGCATTATCGATCGCTGCATTCCCTTCCTGCCCGGCGCGCGCGAGAACATCGAGGATCTGCATCTGATTGAGCGCAACCTTGACGGCGCCAATTTCCAGCTCACCGGCCTGGCCGCAGACCTGGATAACCTGCGCCGACACCACCGCGAAACTCTGGACAAGTTACCCGTAGGTATATGTTCCATAAGTAGCGATGGCGAGTTACTGATGTGGAACCGCAGTATGCAGCAAATCACCGGCATCCCGCAGGAAGACGTACTGGGATCACTGCTGGAGTCATTGCCATCACCCTGGACAGAATTGATCAGTGAATTTCAACAGGGTGAGACCAACACCCTGCCCAAAGCCGAGGTGCCCTATGAGGACGGCACATCGCGCTGGGTCAGCCTGCACCGGACCTCGGCGCAGACTGACGCCGATAGACTAAACGACGACATGGTTATTCTTATCGAAGATATCAGCGAACTGGAAATGCTGGAGGAAGAATTACTGCACAGCGAGCGTCTGGCCTCCATTGGCCGGCTTGCCGCCGGTGTCGCTCACGAGATCGGCAATCCGGTGACCGGTATTGCCTGCCTGGCGCAGAATCTCGAGTACGAAGAGGACCCGCAGGAAATTCGCTATATGGCCCAGGACATCCTCAAGCAAACCGAGCGTGTTACCCGTATCGTGGAGTCACTGGTAAACTTTTCCCACGTCGGCTCTGAGGCCGGGGATACCCGGCTGGCACCTTGCAATCTTGCCGATTGCATTGATGAGGCCGTCCACCTGCTGGGCCTTGACCACGAGGCCAAGCCCGTGGAATTTAGCAATGACTGTGACCGCGAACTGGTGGTACTTGCCGACAGCCAGCGACTGCTACAGGTATTCATCAACCTGCTGGGTAATGCCCGGGACGCCTGCGATCTGTTTGGCCGCATTCTCGTTAATGCGCACGTCCAGGGTGACCAGGTCAGTATTACGGTCGAAGATAACGGCTGCGGTATTGCCACCGAGTTGCAAAGTCAGGTTTTCGAACCCTTTTTTACCACCAAAGATCCAGGGGAGGGCACCGGGCTGGGCCTCGCCCTGGTATTCAGCATCATGGACGATATGAATGGCACCGTGCAGCTGGTCAGCCCTGCCGCCGACGGACCCAACCCGGGCACGCGCATCACCCTGCAACTACCCCAGACAAGTTACGGAAACACCTTCGAAGTGTAACTTCTCGCAACACGCACAGCAGACCGCAGTGCTGGAATAATAAGGCCTGTAGGAGTATGTTGTGTCGTTAGTACACGGAGGTAACACCCTATGAAGAAAATCCTCGTGGTCGAAGATGAAACCGTCATTCGCACCGCCTTGCGACGTTTGCTGGAACGCAATGATTACCACATCAGCGAGGCGGGATCGGTACAGGAAGCTGAGACCCAGCATAGCCTGGGAGATTTCGATCTGGTTATCAGCGACCTGCGACTGCCCGGGGCGCCTGGCACTGACCTGATCAAAAAGGCTGGCGACGTACCGGTGCTGATCATGACCAGCTACGCCAGCCTGCGCTCCGCAGTGGATTCGATGCGCATGGGTGCCGTTGACTATATTGCCAAGCCCTTCGACCACGGCGATATGGTAAATGCGGTAGAGCGCATCATCGCCGACCACCCCACCCCCCGTGCAGAGCAGGAAAAAGAGCGAGCCGCCAGCAGCGGCAAGCCAACCAGTATGACCGGTATAGTCGGCAACTGCCCCGCTATGCTGACCTTGTTTGACCATATCGAGAAGATCGCCCCTACCGACTCCACGGTGTTGGTGCTGGGCGAAACCGGTACCGGCAAGGAACTGGTTGCGCGCAGCGTCCACGAACACAGTTTGCGTGCTGGCAAAACTTTGATTTCGGTAAACTGCGCGGCTATACCCGACACCCTTATCGAATCCGAATTATTCGGCTATGAGAAAGGCGCATTTACCGGTGCCAACGCCAGCCGTATGGGACTGATAGAAGCCGCCGATGGTGGCACCCTGTTCCTGGATGAAATCGGCGAACTACCGATGGAAGCACAGGCGCGGCTACTGCGCTTTATTCAGGAAGGGGAGATCCGCCGCATAGGCTCTGTGCACTCGCGCAAAGTCAACGTCCGCCTGATTTGTGCCACCCACCGCAACCTGCAGCAATTGGCTGCAGGGGGCCTGTTCCGGCAAGATCTTTTCTATCGTATCAACGTGCTGCGACTTTCATTGCCGCCGCTGCGCGAGCGCGGCAAGGATATTCTGCATCTGGCTGAGCGCATGTTGCAAAGCCAGGCCGAAAAACTGGGCAGAAAACTAATGAGCTTGTCACCACGCGCCATCCAGGCGATTACCACCTACCAATGGCCTGGCAATGTACGCGAACTGGAGCACGCCATAGAGCGTGCCGTGGTCCTCTCAGATGACCAGGAAATCGACAATGAGGCACTGGGCATAGACCTGGAGTTGGTCAATATTAACCGCATCCGCGGACAGCAGGGTATTACCATGCCCCATAGTAAGCCGGCACTGGGTGGCAGCAATGAACCTCAGGAGGATTTGTCGCTGGAAGACTACTTCCAGCGCTTCGTGCTGGAGCACCAGGATTCCATGAGTGAGACGGAATTGGCACAAAAGCTGGGGGTTAGCCGCAAATGTCTATGGGAGCGCCGGCAGCGATTTGGTATTCCGCGCAGTAAATCCGGCACTGCCGGGCGACGCAAGAGTCATGCATAGCCCGGAAACAAGCGTTACCCTTTCCCTTAAGCGTTACATTAAGCGGAGTATTTAGGTAACACACAGCACTTTCAAACACCTGGCTAACGCCTCGGAATATAGATAACTCGTTGTTTTACAATTATTTTATTAAAACTGGCACGAGCAATGCATTTATGAGCGCGGTACTAAAAATAAAAATAACAGATACCGCAATAAAAATAACATTCTGCACTATGGACCTGGATGGGGAAGTTCTCTTCCCCTTCAATTTCCGCCTTTGGGTCGGGATCACGCCAGTTTGCGTCTGGCGCCAGTATTTGCCCAGTAAAGGTAAAAAGTTACACAAATAACTGTTTGGGCATGCATATAAAAAGTGTTTTTATATGTGCCAATAACAATAACAGCACTAAGAAATAACAATAACTCCTACGTGAGACCTGGATGGGGAAAACTCTGTTTTCCCCTTCATTCACGCCCCTTAGCAGCCTGCGATGAAGCACCACCTGCAACGACGATTCACTCACTTCTGTGCTAAACTGCGCCGCAGTCAAATCAACGCCACAGGCCCATAATCGTTTGAACGTTATCCCCCGGGATCAACACTGTATCTCCCGTAAGAATATCAGTGACAGTGCATTGAAGGTCATGTCTCGCCTGCGCAGCAAGGGCCACCAGGCCTATCTTGTAGGCGGCGCTGTGCGCGACCTGCTGCTGGGCGGACACCCCAAAGACTTCGATATCGCCACCGACGCCACTCCGGAGGCGATTCACGCGCTGTTCAGAAACTCACGCATTATTGGACGACGTTTTCGTATTGTTCACGTGCGTTTTGGCCGCGAGATCATTGAAGTCACCACCTTTCGCGGGCACCACGACAGCGGCGACCAGGACAACAGTGAGCGCGGTGGCAACCACTCCCGGCAATCTGCCAGTGGGTTGCTACTGCGCGACAATGTCTACGGCACACTGGAAGAGGATGCGGTGCGCCGTGACCTGACGGTGAATGCCCTGTACTACGACTCCGGCAAGTTCGAAGTATTCGATCATGTACACGGCTTGCAGGACCTGCAACGCAAGAATATCTGCGTGATAGGAGATCCGGCGGTGCGCTTTCGCGAAGACCCTGTGCGCATGCTACGGGTACTGCGCTTCGCCGCAAAACTGGACTTCAGCATCGACCCGGGCACCGCCAAAGCTATTCCGGGATGCTCCGCCCTACTGGGGGAAATTCCAGCAGCGCGCCTGTTTGATGAATTCCTCAAACTGTTTCTGGGAGGACATGCCGCCGCAACGCTGGAAAAATTACTGGAATACGACCTGCTGCAGTACCTCTTTCCACAAAGCAATGCCAGCCTGCGCAAAGACAGCCACGCACTTGCTCTGGTGCGCGCGGCCATGGGCAATACCGACCTGCGCATAGCGCAGGGCAAGCCGGTAACGCCTGCATTTATCCTCGCCGCACTGCTGTGGCCAGCCGCCAGCCATCTCGCGCAGCATAGGCAGCAGCAGGGCGACCCTCCCATGGTGGCCATGCACAGCGCTGCGCAGCAAACGATTTCCGAGGCGGCGCAGCATATTTCCATACCCCGGCGCTTCAGTCAGCCCATGCGTGAAATCTGGGAATTCCAATTGCGTCTGCAACGCCGCCAGGGGCGCAAAGCAGCAGAACTGGTTGATCACCGACGTTTTCGCGCAGCCTATGATTTCCTGCTGCTCAGGGAGCAGGCGGGAGAGGAAACGGGTAATTTGGGTAGTTGGTGGACCGAGTTCCAGGAGTTACCCATGGAGCAGCGCCTGGAACAGGCCGCCGCCAACAAGGGCAAATCGGACGGACGCAGAACGCGCACACGTCGCTCCCACAGCGATACATGATTACAGCCTATATCGCACTGGGCAGTAACCTGCAGAACCCGCAGCAACAATTGCATCACGCCATCGCCGCTCTGGCCGCACTGCGCGACAGCCAGTTGCTGCAAGTGTCTGCAATATACCGCAGCCCGGCTATTGGCCCTGGAGAGCAACCGCACTACCTTAACGCCGTCGCATGCATACAGACCGAACTGGACCCTGAGGCCCTGCTGGACGCATTGCAGGCACAGGAACAGGCACAAGGCCGCAGGCGAGAGCTGCGCTGGGGCGCCCGCACGCTGGACCTGGATATTCTTCTCTATGCGGACCAGGTAATAGATACGCCGCGTCTCCAGGTGCCACACCCCGCCATTCAGCAACGCAACTTCGTGTTGTATCCACTGGCAGATATCTGTCCTGCGAATTTTGTGCTGCCCGACGGTGCGGATCTTGATACATTAGTCAGCAACTGCCCCGTGGGGGAGCTGGAAAAAACCGGGCTGCAGTTACAATAATCAATTGGAGTGAGTGGGGAGCCAGGCCCGGATGCGCAATAGCACGGCCATAAATATCGACCTCAAGGGGCGCACACCACCGGCCTTCATTGCTGTGGAAGGCCCTATAGGCGTGGGCAAAACCACGCTGGCCAAAAAACTGGCCGCCAGTTTTAATTACGACACGCTGCTCGAGGATACCGAAGATAATCCCTTCCTGGAAAAGTTCTACCACAACCGCAAGCAAGCGGCGCTGGCTACCCAGCTCTTCTTCCTGTTCCAGCGGGCGCAAAAAATACAGGATATGCGCCAGGCAGATATTTTCGAACCGGTGCGAGTCTCTGACTTCCTGGTAGAGAAAGACCCGCTTTTCGCGCGTATCAACCTGGAACGTGATGAATTCCAGCTCTATGAAAAAGTCTATCAGCAGATGACCATCGATGCGCCACGACCAGATCTGGTTATCTACCTGCAGGCCTCTACAGATGTGCTGTTAGCGCGTATTGAAAGCCGTGGATTCCCTTTCGAGAAGTCCCTGGACAGGGACTATCTGGAGCGTCTGAACGAAGTGTACAGCGAGTTCTTTCTATATTACGATGGCGCTCCTCTGCTCATCGTGAATGCCAGCGAGATTGACCTGGTGAACGGTGAGAGCGATTACACACACCTGGTGGATTACCTGTTGGATATTCGCAGCGGCCGCCACTACTTTAATCCCACGTTTTTCGGATAGCAGCATGGGCAAAGTCACCATCAGCACCCTGGACAAGATGAAGGCTGCCGGGGAGAAGTTTGTTTGCATCACGGCCTATGATGCCACCTTTGCCCGCATAATTTCCCAGGCGGGCGCGGAAACTATTCTGGTGGGCGACTCTCTGGGCATGGTGTTGCAGGGGCACGACAGTACTATTCCCGTCACCATGGAGCACATGAGCTATCACACAGAGTGCGTGTGCCGGGCAGCTCCAGAGTCCCTGGTGATGGCCGACATGCCATTCATGACCTACTCCACCCCCGAACAGGCTATGGAGAATGCCACCCTGCTGATGCAGGCGGGTGCGCAAATGGTGAAAATGGAGGGTGGTACCTGGCTTAGCGAAACCATCAGTATGCTGGTAGAACGCGGCGTGCCGGTCTGCGCCCACCTGGGCCTAACCCCGCAGTCGGTAAATACTTTCGGCGGGTTCAAAGTACAGGGCCGCACGCCCAAAGAAGCAAAATCCATTCTCGCCGACGCGGTGGAGATCCAGGACGCTGGAGCCAGCCTGCTGGTACTGGAGTGTGTACCTTCCAATCTCGCTGCCGACATCAGCCGTAAAATGGAGATACCCGTTATCGGCATCGGGGCCGGCCCCGGCACTGACGCGCAGGTATTAGTGATGCACGACCTGCTGGGACTGTCCGACCACACCGCACGTTTTGTGCAAAACTTCATGGAGGGCCAGAGCACCATCCAGGGCGCCCTCAGATCTTTCGTACAGGCGGTCAA
Organism: Gammaproteobacteria bacterium; assembly: GCA_024686215.1. GTDB lineage: Bacteria > Pseudomonadota > Gammaproteobacteria > Pseudomonadales > Halieaceae > JAACFI01. Next base: position 67,669 of record JAIBDN010000005.1, read on the forward strand.
GGCCGGCGAATACCCGCGAGAAGAACACACCTACTCCTGAGCCCCGAGGGCCACAGCCTACTGCAGCCGGACAGCAACCAGCCCGGGTGAAAGTTAGTATCTACTTACATAATGTGTCTTCTGAACACATTTAAAACCACTTAATTGCTTCCTTTGGTAACAGATTATGTGAATTTTTCATGAAAATTCGTTGCCGGGGTGTAGACCTTGGGGCATACTTCCGTTCCCGCTGCAAGTAAGCCGCAGAGGGAAGCTTGGCAACGTGTTTTTTCATTCGTTTAGCGTCACCATTCCGTAAGAGGGATAAGGTAGATATGCGAACTTACAGCACCAATGTTCAGTTACAATCCGCGCTTCGCGACTTTCGCCAGAAGGGCCAGACGATTGCTTTTGTACCCACCATGGGTAATTTGCATGAAGGTCACCTGGATCTCGTGCGCAAGGCACAATGCCTTTGCGACGTGGTCGTCGTCAGTATTTTCGTAAATCCCCTGCAATTTGGCGCCAACGAAGATCTGGACGCCTACCCACGCACCATGGCCGCGGATAAAGAAAAGCTATTCAGCGAGGGCGTGCATGTGTTGTACGCCCCTGCAGTGGAAGAAATCTACCCTGAGGGCATGGCTACACAGACCCAGGTACAGGTGCCCGACCTCGGTGATACCCTGTGTGGCAGCAGCCGACCGGGGCATTTCGACGGGGTTACCACCGTCGTCAGCAAGTTATTCAACATCGTACAGCCAGATCTGGCTGTATTTGGGGAAAAGGATTTTCAGCAGCTGTCCATCGTGCGCAAAATGGTCAAAGACCTGTGCATGCCAATCGAAATTGTCGGCGTAGCCACCGTCAGAGATGAAGATGGCGTGGCCAAGAGTTCTCGCAACGGTTACCTGAATCCAGACCAACGCGCTATCGCACCGGTTATGCACCAAACTCTGAACAGCTGCCGCGAAGCCATCGCCTGCGGCTTCGACAACTTCCTCCAGCTTGAGTCCCATGCCCGTATGAAATTACTGCAGGCTGGCTTCGAGCCCGATTATTTCGCCATTCGCGACGCACGCACTTTGCAGACAGTCACCGCAGAGACCGAAGAAATCGCCATTCTGGCCGCTGCGGGCCTGGGCGACACGCGTCTGATCGACAATGTGCGACTGGCACTTAACCCGGTGTCTGACTGGGGCATGCTGGCCGACGGCTAAAACCCCGCGGCAGTAGTTCTGCCGCCGTACCCTCACCTGGCGCTACCACCCCCAACACACCTCCTTCGACCTTGGTCGGCTTGCACTGCTGAGTGGGCCAAGTATTATCCGATGTTCAAATAACTTTCCAAGGGAAGGGTCAAAATGTCTGAATTTCCTATCCATCCGGTTCCCGCCAATTTCAAAGACGCACACATCAACGCCGAACAGTATCAGGCCATGTACCAGCGTTCCATCCAGGACCCTGAGGGTTTCTGGGGTGAAATGGCCACTGAATTCCTGTCCTGGGACCAGCCCTGGGACAAAGTCGTCGACTACGACTTCGTCAAGGGCGATGTCGCCTGGTTTGCCGGAGGCAAGCTTAACGTCAGCTATAACTGTATCGACCGGCACCTTCCCGAGCGCGCCGACCAGACGGCGCTGATCTGGGAGGGTGATGATCCAGCGGACAGCAAGCACATTACTTACGGTGAGTTAAAAGATCACGTCAGCAAACTGGCCAACGCCCTGAAAGCCCGGGGGGTGAAGAAAGGCGACAGGGTGTGCATTTATATGCCCATGATTCCCGAAGCTGCCTACGCCATGCTGGCCTGCACGCGGATTGGCGCTGTGCACTCCATCGTGTTTGGCGGGTTTTCACCAGAGGCACTGAAAGACCGCATTCTGGACTCTGACTGCCAGACCTTGATTACCGCCGACGAGGGCGTGCGCGGCGGCAAAAATATACCACTGAAGGTAAACGCAGACCAAGCCCTGGCCGCCTGTCCCAACGTGCATACCTGCCTTGTAGTAGAACGCACCGGCGGTAATATTGCGTGGCAGGAAGGTCGTGACGTCTGGTATCACCAGGCGGTAGAGGCTGCCGATGCGGACTGCACACCGGAATCAATGGATGCCGAAGACCCGCTTTTCATCCTTTACACTTCCGGCTCCACCGGCAAACCCAAGGGCGTACTGCACACGACGGGTGGTTACCTGCTGCAAGCCAGCATGACCTTCAAATACGTATTCGATTACCGGGAGGGAGAGATCTACTGGTGTACTGCGGATGTCGGCTGGGTCACCGGGCACACCTATATTGTTTACGGTCCACTGGCCAACGGTGCCATCTCGCTGATGTTCGAGGGCGTTCCTACTTACCCCGATGCCGGGCGCTGCTGGGAAGTGGTAGACAAGCACCAGGTCAACACGTTCTATACCGCTCCCACCGCTATTCGTGCACTGCAGGCAGTCGGCGACGAACCGGTAACCCGCAGTTCACGTTCCAGTCTGCGTCTGTTGGGTACCGTGGGTGAACCCATCAATCCCGAGGCCTGGACCTGGTATTACGAAGTCGTGGGAGACTCCCGCTGCCCCATCATTGACACCTGGTGGCAGACCGAAACCGGCGCCCACATGATCACGCCCCTACCCGGCGCCACTGATCTCAAGCCGGGATCAGCCACTTTCCCCTTTTTCGGGGTTGAACTGGCATTGCTCAGCGAGGACGGTTCTGAAATCGAGGGCGAGGGTGCTGGCTACCTGGTTATCAAATCGTCCTGGCCTAGCCAGATCCGCAGCATATACGGCGACCACCAACGCATGATTGATACCTATTTCAGCAGTTATCCGGGCTACTACTTCACCGGGGACGGCGCCAAACGCGACGCAGATGGCTACTACTGGATCACCGGCCGCGTGGATGACGTACTTAATGTCTCCGGTCACCGCATGGGCACCGCCGAAGTGGAAAGTGCACTGGTATTGCATGAGCAGATTGCCGAGGCCGCCGTAGTAGGCTTCCCCCACGACATCAAGGGTCAGGGTATCTACGCTTACGTTACCCCGATGCAAGGTGTGGAACCCAGCGAGGAGCTGCGCAAGGAGTTGATACAACTGTGCGTTAAGGAGATCGGCCCCATCGCCAAACCGGATATCATCCAGTGGGCTCCCGGCCTGCCCAAAACCCGCTCCGGCAAGATCATGCGCCGTATTCTGCGCAAGATTGCTGAAAACGAGCTGGATAGCCTGGGCGACATCAGCACCCTGGCAGATCCCTCCGT
>JAIBDN010000111.1 GCA_024686215.1 Gammaproteobacteria bacterium
AGCGAGGACTGGAACCAACCCCGGTGCTGGTCGGAACCCTCCAGGTATAAATCTGCCGGGACCTGCAGGCCCTCGCGCTCACGCAGCACGCAGGCGTGGGTCACACCGGAGTCGAACCACACATCCAGCGTATCGGTCACCTTCTCATAGTGTTGTGCATCACCGCCCAACAGGTCGGCGGCCTCCAGGTCAAACCAGGCATCGATACCCTGTTGCTCCATACGCAGGGCGACCTGCTCCATCAATTCGGCTGTTCGTGGGTGCAATGCACCGCTCTCGCGGTGGATAAACAGCGCGATCGGCACACCCCAGGTGCGCTGGCGGGAAATGCACCAGTCGGGACGATTGCCCAGCATACTGTCGATACGCGCCTTGCCCCATTCGGGCAGCCACTGCACCTGCTCAACCGCATCCAGTGCGTCGGCCAGCAAGCCATTCTGTTGCATACCGATAAACCACTGTGGCGTGGCACGGAAGATGATCGGTGTTTTGTGCCGCCAGCAGTGTGGGTAAGAGTGTTCGTAGGACTCGTGGTGCAGCAAGGCCCCGCGTTCGCGCAATAGTTCGATAATTGGCTCATTCGCCTTGAACACAAACTGGCCGGAAAAATACTCCGTGTCGGGCAGGTAAACCCCGTTACTACCCACCGGGTTGTAGACCTCAAGGCCGTACTGCTGACCCACCACAAAATCGTCCTGACCATGGGCTGGCGCGGTATGCACGGCGCCGGTTCCCGCTTCAGTGGTCACGTGTTCGCCCAGGACCACCGGTACCTGTCGTTCCAGCAATGGATGCTGCAGCAACTGATTTTCCAGCGCTGCGCCCTTGCAGCGACCCAGTATCGTGAGCTGCTCCAGTGCATAGCGCTGCACACAGGACTGCGCCAGTTCCTCGGCTAGCAACAGGGCGCGGCCGTGCCCCTCTATCAGTACGTAGTCCAGCTGGGGGTGCAGACTTACCGCCATATTGGCAGGTATTGTCCAGGGCGTGGTGGTCCATATGGGTATGGCGATCTCGCCGCTATAATTTGCTCCACAGGCAGCATTAAAAGCCGCCGGATCTAGCGCTGCAAAGGCTACATCTATAGCTGGCGAAATTTTATCCTGGTACTCAACCTCGGCTTCTGCCAGGGCGGAACCGCAAGCGGTGCACCAGTGCACGGGCTTGAAGCCCTTGTGCAAATGGCCATTGCCCACAATCTTCGACAGGGCACGCACGATGTTCGCCTCGTACTGGAAGTCCATTGTCAGGTAAGGGTTAAACCAGTCGCCGAATACGCCCATGCGCATAAAATCAGTACGCTGCCCATCCACCTGGCGGGCGGCATACTCGCGGCATTTCTTGCGGAAGTCCGCGGGGCTGATCTTGACCCCGGGCTTACCCACTTTTTTCTCCACGTTGAGCTCTATGGGCAAGCCGTGACAATCCCAGCCTGGCACGTAGGGCGCATCAAAGCCCGCCAGGGTGTGCGACTTGACGATAATATCCTTGAGCACCTTGTTTACCGCGTGACCGAGGTGCAACTCGCCGTTGGCGTAAGGGGGGCCGTCGTGGAGGATGAACTTGGGGCGCCCGGCACTGCTTGCACGAATTTTTTCGTACAAGCCCATTGCCTGCCACTGCTTCAGGCGCTGGGGTTCGCGCTGAGCCAGGCTGGCTTTCATCGGAAAGGCCGTCTGCGGCAAATTCAAACTGTCTTTGTAATCACTCATAAGTGTGTCGAACCGTCAGCCCCGGGCAAACCAGGACCGCGTATTCTCTATATCCCTTGCTATGTTCTCTCTCAGTTCATCCACTGAGCCAAATTTCTGTTCTTCGCGCAGCTTGTGGCGAAACGTCACTTCAATGTGCTGGCCATAGAGCTCGATCTCCCGGTCCAGCAGGTGCACTTCCAGGTTTGCCTTGATGCTGTCATCCACCGTGGGCCTTACACCGACATTGGCGACGCCTCGAGCCTGTTCCAGCCCGCCGCCACTCACCTCAACCGCATACACCCCGGACAGTGGCGCGCGTAAACGGCGCAACTCCAGGTTAGCCGTTGGCGTGCCTATAGTACGTCCCAGTTGACGACCGTAGATCACCTTGCCGGAGATACTGTAGGGTCGGCCCAGCAAGCGCTGCGCCTGCACAAAATCCGCGCTTTCCAGGGCCTCCCGGATACGTGTACTGCTGATGCGCTCACCGTCCAGCGAACAAGTAGGCGTGGGGCCAGCGTCATAACCGTAGCGCCGCCCCTGCTCCTGGATAAATTTCACATCACCCTGGCGATCGTTACCAAAGCGGAAATCATCGCCCAGCACCACATAACGCACGCCCAGGCCGGCCACGAATATATCGTCGACAAATTGCTGCGCGGACATTTCCCGCAGTCGCTCGTTAAAGCGAATGCGCAGCACCCGGTCTACTCCCTGCTGCTCCAGGGCACGGCACTTTTCCCAAAAGCTCATGATTCTCGCCGGTGCCTGCAGGGGAGAGAAATACTCGCGCGGCAGTGGCTCAAATACAATAACCACCGACGGCAGAGCCAATTCCTGCGCCTTGTCCAGCAGATGCCGGATCACCGCCTGATGACCAAGGTGTACGCCGTCAAAGGCCCCTATAGTCGCCACGCAGCCGCGATGTTTGGGCCGCAAATTATGCAGGCCGCGAATCAGTTCCATTTACAGGGAAGCGCCAAGTCAATCCGAACGTGCGAGTATAGCGAAATCGCAGCGCCTAGCCTATGGCCACGGTAAGACCGCAAACAGTGAATTTGACGCTGAAATGACCCCGTTACACGCCCGAGGGTGCCCGCAGGTGGCGGAATCGCGTCCCCAGCAGCGCATGGGTCAGCAGGTAGGCCGCGCCACCGCTGGCGCATACCAGCGCCATCTCCAGCGCGCGGCGCTGCCAGGCCCAGGACAACCAGAGCTCAGCTTCAGGCGCGATCCATAACAGCGCCACCGCCATCGCCGTGGTGGCCAGCAGCAGGCGCAACACATAACGCACTATCTGCGGCTGCATCTGGTACACGCCGGCGCGCGCCAGGCCACGCAATAACAGCCCCGCATTGATATAGGCGGCCACGCTGGTAGCCAGGGCTAGCCCAAGGTGACCAATATTCCAGAAATACATCAGCGGCAAGACAAAAATCAGATTCAGCAGCATATTTGCCGCCATGGCGATAATGCCGATTTTCACCGGGGTAGCCGTATCTTTGCGCGCATAAAAGCCCGGCGCCAGTACTTTTATCAACATAAAGGCAATCAGCCCCAGGCTGTAAGCACGCAGACTGAGCACTGCCATGTCCACATCGGTCGGGGTCAGCGCCCCATACTGGAACAGGGTAATAAGAATAGGCCTGGCCAGTATCACCAGAGCCACCGCAGCAGGCACCCCGATAAGCAGCACCGAGCGCACTGCCCAGTCCAGGGTAACGCTGAAATGCTCTTCCCGATCTGCAGCGCGGTGCGCCGACAAGTTGGGCAGGATTACCGTCGCAATGGCAATACCAAAAACCCCCAGGGGCAGTTCTGCCAGGCGGTCAGAGTAATACAGCCAGGACACGCTCCCGGTAGGCAGAAAGGAGGCCAATACGGTGTCCAGCAACAGGTTGATCTGGCTGACAGACACCCCGAATAGCGCCGGCACCATCAGTTTCAGGATACGCCTTACACCCTCGTCTTTAATGTCCAGGACCGGCCGCGGCACCAGGTCCAG
>JAIBDN010000100.1 GCA_024686215.1 Gammaproteobacteria bacterium
CGTAGTGACCACGTAAATTGGGGTAGAGGTCGTCCACCCGGCGGCCACTTTCCGCGCGCGAGGTAATCGCCACCACCTGCGCTTCTTCGTGCAATGCCAACAGCCGCAGCAGTTCCACCCCGGTGTAACCGGTTCCGCCTACTATTCCTACCTTAACCATGATGCTATCCAGACCCGTACAGATTTTGTTCCTGTGAATAACCGCACAGTATAAAAGCAATACGCCCTGAGATAACTGGTAATATTGTTATTTTAATCATGAGCCTAAGTCATCGTGCGCAACCTGCTGAGTAAATACAGGCGCTACCTGACCAACTACGAATCGCTGCTGGCTTACTCCTTGTTGGGCCTGGTGGGCGGCATCGCCTCTGGATTGGTAGTACTGGGATTCGAACTGGCGATTGCCGAGCTGGCCAGCCTGTGGGGCGTGGGCAACGGCGGTGAAGACTTCGAATCCCTACCAGAGTGGGCACTGTTTGCCCTGCCCGCAGCCGGCGCCCTGGTACTGGGCTGCCTCTACTCACTACTGCAACCCGAACACCGCGAGGCTGGCATCGTGCATGTGATCAGTCGCATGCACTCACATTACGGCGTGCTGCCGCAACGCAATGCTGTACTGCAGTTTGTGGGCGGCGCGTTCGCCCTGGCCACCGGCCAATCCGGAGGGCGGGAAGGCCCCGGGGTACATCTGGGCGGCGCCATTAACAGCGTGCTGGGCCAGCGTCTGGGATTACCCAACAACAGCCTGCGGGTGCTAATCGCCTGCGGCACAGCCGGTGGCATTGCGGCGGCGTTTCACACGCCGCTGGCAGGGGTTATCTTCGCCATGGAAGTGATAATCGCCGAATATACCGTGGTCGGCTTCATACCGGTGATGCTGGCGGCAGTCTCTGCATCGGCAGTGAGTTTCACCCTGTCCGGCAGCGAGGTGCTGTTCAAGCTACCCCCCGTAAGCCTGGGATCGCTGGCGGAGATTCCGCTGATTTTATTGCTGGGCTTTTGCTGTGGCCTTGCGGTCGCGGCTTTTATCCGCATCATTAAACTGGCCATGCAAGCAGCGCGTTGGCCGGTGGCCCTGCGCTTTACACTGGCAGGCGCAGTCACCGGCACGCTGGCTCTGGGCGTTCCGCAGATTCTCGGTATCGGCTATGACAGCCTGCAGCTGATACTGCAGGGAGAAGTGGCGCTCAAGCTGCTGCTAATGATAGCCGGCTGTAAATTGCTGGCCACAGCCATCAGCTGCGGTATGGGTCTGCCCGTAGGACTCATAGGCCCCAACCTGCTGATAGGGGCCTGCATTGGTGCCGCTTTGGGCATGCTCAGCACAAAATTAGGTCTCGAGCTGAACTCTAACCCGGCCCTTTACGTGGTCATTGGCATGGGCGCGGCAATGGGCGCGGTGCTCAATGCACCCTTGGCGGCCATCCTGGCGGTGATCGAGCTGACCCACTCGGTAAGTATTGGTATGCCGGCGATGCTGGCGATTGTCGTCGCCACACTGACCAATACGGCCCTGTTCCGGCAGCGCTCTGCGCACCAGACCGTATTGAGCCAATTGCAGAGAGTGGTACCGGAAGACCCTCTGAACCAGCTGTTGCATCGCACCGATGTCAGTTCCGCCATGGACACTCGGGTGGTGCGTGTGCCCACACTGCTGCAGGCACAAGACCACGAACCGCTGCTGGAATTCACCCCCACCTGGTGTCTGATGGAGCGCGAGGGAGAGGATTTGTATCTGGTTCAGGGTAGTGAGTTACTGGCATGGCTGGCCGAACAGCCTCTGGATGACGACAACGCCACCGACCTGACCACGGCGGATATACGGCGCTGGACCATGGCCGCGGTGCCACTGCAGGCGACCCTGCGCCAGGCCATGGATACCATGCGCAAACAGACAGTGGAGGCCGCCTTCGTGTACGAGCGCAGCCGCAACACCGGCAAGCGTATACTGCACGGCGTGTTGACGCCGGAGAGTATCGAGAAATTCACCCTGGCACGACTGTAAACTAGCGCGTTAAAGACTGAGGAGCAAACATGCTGTGGCTTAAGGCCTTTCATATTATCTTCGTGATCTGCTGGTTTGCGGGCATTTTCTACCTGCCGCGCATCTTCGTCTATTACGCAGCCAGTGAGCACCTGGTAGTGCGTGCGCAACTGGCGGTGATGGCGCGCAGGCTATACCGTTTTGTCACACCGTTCATGGTAATCGCCATCGCCCTCGGGCTGGCGATGATCGCGCAAAACCCGGATTACTATCTGCAGGCAAAATGGATGTGGTTGAAACTGGGTGGCGTGGCCGTCCTGGTTGTGTATCACCTGCTGTGCGGGCGCTATGTGAGTGCCATTAACGACAACCGCAACAAGCGCGGACATGTATTTTACCGCTTCTTTAACGAGGTGCCGGTACTATTCCTGTTTGCCATTGTACTGCTGGCAATACTGAAGCCATTTTGATGCCACTGGATATTCTTTGCGCCAACCACGATAATTTATCCCTAGCTGCCACAACCGTAAGAGCAGCCAGCACCCTACCCAGGACACCCAGTTTATGACCAGTTCAGAACAACTCTTTGCACGCGCGCAGAAACATATTCCCGGCGGTGTGAATTCACCGGTACGGGCTTTCAAAGCCGTGGGCGGCACACCGGTATTCATTGAGCGCAGCGAGGGTGCTTACGTATTTGATTACCAGGGCAAACGCTATATCGACTACGTATTGTCCTGGGGCCCTATGATTATGGGCCACAACCACCCTGCGGTGCGTGAGGCGGTAGTACAACAAAGCGAAAAAGGCCTGAGTTTTGGCGCACCCACGGAACTGGAAATCCAGCTGGCGGATCGCATCTGCGAGATCATGCCAGGCATGGACATGGTACGCATGGTCAACTCTGGCACCGAGGCCACCATGAGTGCCATCCGTCTGGCCCGTGGATACACCGGGCGCGATGCCATCGTCAAATTCGAGGGCTGCTATCACGGACACTCCGACTCACTGCTGGTCAAGGCCGGGTCCGGCGCCCTGACCATGGGTGTACCCAGCTCTCCCGGTGTACCGGCAGCGCTGGCAGATCACACCCTAACCCTCACTTATAACGATAGCGAAGAGGTGCGCAAGGTATTTTCCGAGATGGGTGAGCGTATCGCCTGCATCATCGTGGAGCCCGTCGCGGGCAATATGAACTGCATCCCGCCCAGCGCGGATTTCCTGCAGACTCTGCGCGATGTTTGCGATAGCAGCGGCGCAGTGCTGATCCTGGATGAAGTCATGACCGGCTTCCGTTTCGGCCTGCAGGGCGCCCAGGGCTATTACAAGGTCGAGGCTGACCTGACAACCCTGGGTAAAGTGATAGGCGGCGGCATGCCGGTGGGCGCCTTCGGCGGCAAACGCGAGATAATGGAACAGATTGCTCCGCTGGGGCCCGTGTATCAGGCGGGCACTTTGTCGGGCAATCCCATTGCCATGGCGGCAGGTCTGGCTACGCTGGAGATTATTTCCCGGGAGGGCTTCTACGAGCCGCTGTTTCAACGCACCCAGCAATTGTGCCAGGGCCTGGAAGAAGCGGCCAGCGCGGCAGGGGTGCCCTTTACCACCAATCATGCGGGCACCATGTTCGGCGGCTTTTTTACCGCCGAGGACAACGTCTCCAATTACAGCCAGGTGATGGCCTGCGATACCGATGCCTTCAACCATTTCTTCCACCAGATGCTGGATCACGGCATCTACCTGGCCCCCGCCTCCTACGAGGCTGGTTTTATGTCCAGTGCCCACGGTGAGGGCGATATCGCCCAGACCATCGCCGCAGCGAAGCTTGCCTTCGCCAGCCTGTAACGGAGTAACTACCCATGTCTTTCAGTTCACCACGTGGCGCTTTCCCGCAGACCCGCATGCGCCGCTTGCGGGCCAACGAATTTTCCCGGCGGTTGGTGCGCGAGTCCAGCCTGAGCCCGGCAGATTTTATCTTTCCGGTATTTGTCCTGGAGGGCAGTGGCCAACGCGAGGCGATACCCTCCATGCCTGGCATTGAGCGACTCAGTGTCGATTTACTGGTGGCGCAGGCGCGTGAGATCCAGCAGCTGGGAATCCCCGCGATTGCATTGTTCCCGGTGGTGGCGTCCGAGCGCAAAAGCCTGCTGGCGGAAGAAGCCTATAACGACGACGCCCTGGTGCAACGCGCGGTGCGCGCACTGAAGGATGCACTGCCGGATCTGGGTGTGATCACCGATGTCGCCCTGGACCCATTCACCACCCACGGCCAGGACGGCATCATTGATGAATCTGGCTACGTGCTCAATGACGTCACTAGCGAAATCCTGGTACAGCAGGCTCTGTCTCACGCTGCCGCCGGTGCAGACGTAGTGGCGCCTTCGGACATGATGGATGGCCGCATAGGCGCCATTCGCAACGAACTGGAAAGCAGCCGTTTTCACAACACCCTGATCATGGCCTACTCTGCCAAATACGCTTCCAGCTACTACGGCCCGTTCCGTGATGCGGTGGGCTCCTCGGGTAACATCAAGGGCGGTAACAAATTCAGTTACCAGATGGATCCGGCCAACAGCGATGAGGCACTGCACGAGTGTGCACTGGACCTGGCCGAAGGCGCTGACATGATCATGGTCAAACCGGGCATGCCCTACCTGGATAGCGTGCAGCGGGTAAAGCAGGAGCTCAAAGCACCCACCTTTGCCTACCAGGTCAGTGGTGAATACGCCATGCACGTGGCC
>JAIBDN010000059.1 GCA_024686215.1 Gammaproteobacteria bacterium
CACTAAGGGCTCCCAGTGCTATTAGTGCGGTTGCAATCGGTTTCATTTTATTCATAGTGCAAGCTCCCTACCTAGGTTTTGTTGTTTGAGCGGGCACAGTATTAGCGTAGGGACCCCCCATTACCCATTAGACCTTGGTCAAAGAAAGCTCATTATTGCGACTAAAGTCTAATGCCTGGCAGCCCCAATACACGCAAATCGGTGAACTATCACCACCACAGCCTTTGGCTCTTTACATCGGCACACTACAACCGCGACAATACTCGCATAACAAGAAAGGATTACTTTAGTGCGTGCCAATGAACTTTCGTTTCTGATTGCGGACGATCACCCCTTGTTTCGGAGTGCCCTGCAACAGGTGATCAAACAACTGTATCCGCAGGCGCACCTGTATGAAGCCGCCAGCGTGGCGGAGCTGCAACAGCAAGCTGAGCAGCACCGAGACGTCGAGTTGTTGTTGCTGGATCTGCACATGCCCGGCGCGCTGGGCTATTCCGCTCTGTCCTGGTTTAGCGGACAGTACCCGGATACACCGGTGATAATGATTTCCGCAAACTCATACCCGGAGACCGTGCGCCGGGCACTCGACCACGGGGCGGCGGGCTTCCTGTCAAAATCAGCCGAAGTAACTGACATGGCTGACTGCATTGCCCGGGTAATGGCCGGCGAGCGCGGTTTACACCCCGGACTGAATGCCGCTGGCAACGGTGCCAGCCTGCAGTCCCTGGATATCGCCGATGCATTGTCGTCATTGACCCCACAGCAGTTTCGCGTGGTTTCAATGTTGGTTGAAGGCCTGCTAAACAAGCAAATTGCTTATGAATTGAACGTCAAAGAAGCGACCATCAAGGCGCACATGACCGAGATTTTTCGCAAGCTGGGTGTGCATTCCCGTACCCAGGCAGTACTGGCCATAGGAAGTTTATCGGTAGAGCTCCCGCAAAACCTGGCAGTACCTCCGCCAGTCTAATGCACGGAATTAACGGTGGATTAAAGCCAGTATCAGCGCCCTCAGGCGCGTGGCATTTACCGGCTTGGGCAAGAAACGATAGCCAACAGCCTTGGCGCGGTCGCGAATAACATCACTGTCGTCAGCACTGATAATAATACACGGCGTATCGGTGCCACTGTGCTGGCGCACCTCGAGCAGGGCGTTGAGGCCAGTATCACCATCGCCAAGGTGGTAGTCAGCCAATACGATATCCGGGCGAGCGCCGCTGGCAAAGCAGGCCAGTAATTGTGCACGGTCAGCAGCAGTAGTGACCTGAGCACCCATGGTTTGCAATAACTGCTGCATGCCTTCCAGTATCAAAGGATCATTATCCAGACACACTATACGCAAGCCCTCCAGGTCACGACCCGGCGCGTCCACTTCATCTACTTGTTGCTGCGACTGGGCCTGGCCGTAGGTAACCGTGACTGAAAACAACGTGCCCCGACCCTGTGCCGATTGCAGCTTCAGCGGGTGGCCAAGCAGGTCGCCATAGCGCTGCACAATGGCCAGTCCCAGCCCCAGCCCATCATCGCCATCCGTCGATTGGCGGTGCAGGCGCTCAAACTCGTGGAATATGCGCTCCTGGTCCTTTTCGGCGATGCCCGGACCGGTATCCCATACCTGTATCTCTGCACCTTCGGGCCGGTGCCGCAGCCCCACCAACACGCTACCCCGCTCGGTGTACTTGATCGCATTGCCCAAAAGGTTCTGCAAGATACGGTGTACCAGTGACTGGTCGGAGTACAGCCAGGCGCTACTGGGTACCACCCGCAGTTGCAGTGATTTGGCCTGTGCCGGATGCAAAAACTCCTGGGAAAGAGAATCGAACAACGTGCTGGCCGGAAAATGGCTGCGCCGTGGCATTTGCTTACCGGAATCCAACCGCGATACCTCGCGCAACTCTGCTATCAGGCGCTCCGCGCGCTGTAGCGAACTGTCTATCTGGTCCACCACGCGCAAGGTATTGGCGTCTACGCTGTCCCCCAGCTGCGGCTTCAGCGCTGCGGTGAACAGGCGCGCCGCATTGATGGGCTGCAACAAATCGTGACTGGTGGCCGACATAAAACGGGTCTTGGTCTGGTGAGCTTCGCGCAGTCGCGATTCCACCTGTGCACGCAAACGATTTTCCTGCCTCAGCCGCGCATTGGTTTCGCTGAGGTGTTGCGAGTCAGAGGCGACTCTAGCCTGGAGCTCAGTCGTTGCCTCTTCCAACTGTGTCACCAATTCCCGATAGTCAGTAATATCGATATAGGTGGTCACGAAGCCACCATGAGGCAAGGGAGTACCGCGAATATCCACTACGGTACCGTCCGGCAAAACCCGTTCCAAACGGTGTGCATTACCTTCACGCAACCAGTCCAGACGTTTGGCTACTTCTTGCTCAGTAGGCAGACTGCCGCCGAGAATACCGCGCTCGGCATTAAATCGATAAACACGCTCGATCGGGCAACCCACATACAGGAAACGCGCCGGGTAATGGAACATTTCCTCATAACGGCTGTTCCAGGCCACCAGCCGCAGCTCCTTGTCTACCACGGATACACCCTGCAGCAAACTTTCCACGGTAGTCTGTAGTAGCTCACGGTTAAAGGTATGCAGCTTGCTCGCATCACTCACCATTCCCGCCAGATCGCTGTAGGCAAGCTGCTGACTGCTCTCCAGTTGCTCCATGGCCTGATGTGCCGAAGTGGCCCCAATAATACGGGCCAACACCGACTCCACCCGCTCGACCACAAACTGCGGGGCACGGTCACCCGGCAACAGGCGCTGTTGGTAGCTGACCTCAAACTCCCGCCACATCTGACGCAGTTCGTTCTGCTCCATAAAGGGCGGTAACAAGGCCTGCAGCTGACTCACCCGTATCAGGCTAAGTTGATAGTCACTGTCGCTGGCAAGACTATCCAGGCCAGGCTCATCGGTAAACATTCGCGCCTGGCGAATGTCGGCCATGGAAGGCCGCAGCAGCAGAGACAGAACTACCATTGCCAACACATTGCAGCCAAGACTCCAGGCTGTGGCGTAGGCCAGACGATGCTCACCCGACAAACCCAGCAGGTTCATCGGGCGCAACCAGTCTATGCCCAGTGGACCATCCACCAGCAAAGTGTGCTCAGCTACCAGGGTGGCCGGCAACACTGCGCAGTAAAACCACAGTGCCAGGCCCACAAGTAGACCCACGATAACGCCCATACCGTGCGCCTTGCGCCAGTACAAGCCCGCCAACAAAGCGGGAGATAACTGTGCCGCGGCGAGAAAAGAAATAAAGCCGATCTGCGCCAGCCAGGGTATTCCCATGATCTTCTGGGTAACCAGCCAGGCAGCGAATAAAATACCGGCGATAGTGAACTGCCGGATACGCCGCAGACTATCGCCCAACTTCAGTACAGCCGCTGGCGCGTCGGCATTCAGGCGCAGCACAATAGGGGCTACCACTTCATTGGTGATCATGATCGCCAGACTCATCGTGGCCACGATGACCATCCCGGTGGCCGCGGAAATACCACCGATAAATGCCGCCACGTTAACCCACCTGGATTCCAGCGCAATCGGCAGTAACTGCACGTAAACGTCAGGCGTGATATTCGAACTCACCGAGAACACGCTGGCTCCGGCGATACTGATAGGCACTACCAGCAACATGAATAGCGTTAGATAGAGAGGAAACAACCAACGCGCCAGGCCAGTGTTGGTGCGCTCCTGGGCCTCAACCACCATCACATGGAATTGTCGCGGCAAACACAATACCGCCAGGCCGCTAATAAGAGTACGCGCGATAAAATCGGCGGAAAGGCTAACCTCTCCCAGCGCCTGACTGGTACTTTCCACGCGCACACTTGCGGGTATCTTGCCCAGGTAAGACAGTGCCAGTACCGCCACCGCTATAAAGGCCACCAACTTGATCACGGACTCGACTGCAATCGCTGCCATTAACCCCTGATGTCTTTCCCTGCCATCCAGTCGCCGGGTACCGAACAAGATGGTAAATACCGCCAAAATGATAGCCACCAGCAGAGCGGTATCACCGCCAATGGCTTCGACTTCTTCCACAGAGCCACCAACAATTACCCAGGCCTGGGCCAGGGCTTTGAATTGCAAGGCGATATACGGCAACACCGCAGCGGTCGCGACCAGGGTTACCAGCACCGCCAGTGACTGACGCTTGCCGTAACGCGCGCCAATATAGTCGGCAATGGACGTCACACGATGGCGAGCACCAACCGCCAGCAAACGCTTGATCAACGGCCAGCCGAATAAAAACAACAGTATCGGCCCCAGGTAGATGGGAGCATGACTCCAGGCGGACTCGGTGGCACTGCCCACTGCACCGTAAAAGGTCCAGGAACTGCAGTACACAGCAAGGGAAAGGGCGTAGACGATACCGCGAGAGTTGGGGCCAATAAACCGAGAGAAGCGCCCGCCGCCATCGCCCTCAATGGACTTGCGGTCGGCGTACCAGGCCACCGCAAACAGGATGCAGATATACAGCAGCGCCAGACTCAGCAGATTGGAGGATGACACCATTATTCAAAAGCGCCGCTTACAAGGTTAATCGCGAGCATAGCATGAGTGCAGCAGGATTGAGAATCCAGGTTCAGAGTAAGAAACATACGAAGAATTACACTACTATAGCTACAACTTTTTTGCCCTGATTTAGGGTGTGGGAGCGTCTCGTGACAATTAAAAGAGTACTGATTATGGCCTTGTGGCTGTGCTGCTGCCTGAGCGCCCATGCCCAGGCGCAGCGCAAGACAGATATTCTTACACTGTATAACGGTGACCGCATCACCGGTGAAATAAAGTCCCTCAACGCAGGCATACTCAGGTTCAGTACTGATGCCATGGGCACCCTGCCCGTCGAATGGCAGGAAATCGCTTCCCTGGAGAGTATTTATCACTATGACATTCGCCTCAGTAACGGTACTCGCTACTTCGGTTCCTTCGATCAATCCCAGCGCCCGGGAGAAATTCATATCAGGGACATCTACGGCGAGCACGACATAGACTGGCTGCAAGTGGTTGAGGTTCGCCCCATCGAGGACAAGCTGCTGGATCGCATCGAAATGTACCTGGCAGCAGGTTACTCCTTCAACAAGGCAAGCTCCGTTGCAACGACCACGTTAAACACTGTGATCACTTACGAAAACGCGAATTCACAGAATGAATTTACTGCACGCAGTACCTATACCGATACCGATAATGAAAGCACCAACAGTGCCCGCGCAAACCTGGGGCGCAACGTGTGGACTGATCGTTCAAAAATGTTCACCTCGTCCTTCGCCAATTACGAGACCAATGATGAACTGCAACTGGATCATCGTGTTGGTGTTGGCGCAGGTGTTGGCCGCTACTTCGTAGACACTTACCAGGGACGATTGATTGGCTCTACCGGTTTGCAGCTGATCACGGAAAGCTCACAAGGCGCAGGGGAGGATCAGAACGTTGAGTGGTTTCTATCAACCCGGTTTCGCGCCTGGCGTTTTAGCACACCGGAACTGGAAGTCGATACCACACTTAACCTCTACCCCAGCCTGACCGATTCTGGACGACTGAGAAGCGATGCCGACCTCAGGATTCGCTGGGAAATCATCAAGGACCTTTTTTTTGACATCACCGCCTATGGCAGCTTTGACAACCAGGCGGAGTCCTCTGATGACTTTGACTACGGCCTCACCACCGGTTTGGGCTGGGAGTACTAGCTCTCAGCTTCAGCCTGCGTATTGTAAAGGTGCACATCACGCTGTGGGAACGGAATTGAAATACCCTCTTTATCAAAACGCAATTTGACCTCGCGAGTAAGATCCCAGTACACGTCCCAGTAATCCTCTGTTTTTACCCAGGGGCGCACCACAAAATTCACCGACGACTCACCCAGCGTATGCAACTTCACCATCGCCTCGGGTTTGGACAGCACCATGTCGTGCGCCTCGAGAATCTCGGCAAGCACCCGCTCGGCAAATTCGATGTCATCGCCGTAACCAATGCCAAACTCCAGGTCAACCCGGCGCAGTCTCTGTGCGGTGACGTTCTTGATTACATCGCCCCATATCTTACTATTAGGCACCACCAGGGTCTGATTATCGAAGGTAGTAATAGTAGTGGAAACCAGGCTCATCTTTTTCACCAGACCGGATGCCCCGGCCACTTCAATAAAGTCGTCCACATCATAGGGGCGGTAAATCAGTATCATGCCACCGGCGGCGAAGTTACCCAGCGTGTCTTGCAGCGCAAAACCGACCACAAAGCCCGCCACACCCAGGCCCGCCAACATCGGGCCAAGTGATATACCGATCTGCGACAGCGCCATCAGGAAGCCGATTGCCATTACCGTACCGCTGGAAATCGACACCATAACGTCCTTAAGCAGGACAGACATCTCCACACCAGAACGGTTACAAGCTGCGCTCACAGCGCGCCGGACTAGTCGGGACAAGATACGGAAGACCAGTAATATAAGTACAAACACGATTGCCCTGAAGACGATATCAGGAGCATTGGCCACCGCCACCTCACGCAGCGCAATCCAGCCATCGCGCAGCAAACTCATGGCGACATCGGATTCCAGAGTCCGCAAAGAGATGCTGTTGCCTTGCTTCAACAGTACGCTCTTGTAAGCCGACTCATCCAGGCCCAGGCGTTCCATCAACCCCGCGATTGACTGCAGTCGCTGCAGGTGCAACTGGTGCTGGTTACCCATACTTTTAAGCGTCACGTCGAGGTCGGCGTTAGTGGGGTCCAGTTTCAGACGGCCTTGCACTTCGTCCAGTGCGGCACCGGAAAACTCCAGGTGCCCGGCTAAGCTCTCCGCTTGCAGATAAAGGGCATCGGTCATTTTTGCCTTGGCATCATCCGCAGCAATACCCAGCAAGGCGCGCCCTTCAATAATATCGATCAGACCATCAAAGTACTGAATGCGCAGCAGCTCCAGACTATTAATATAAGCCTCAGTGGATATTAATGAAGAGCCCGAAAGGGACTCCAGCTGCGCCGAGTATGTGCTGATACGCTTACTCACATCAGCGAGCAAGCGGAACACGGCATCTCCCGCGCCCGCCAGGTCTTGCGTGAGGCGTTTCTCAACTTCCACCCTGATCGGGTCATCCGCTGGCAGTTCTGCCACCTGGCGCACCAGCTTATCCAGATCCAGTAATAGCCTGAACCCGCGTTCGTCACGGCGAAACAGCAGGGCTTCACGGTCTTCCTCTGCAACACTGGCAATACGCGTATCCAGCATACGCAACGCAGAGGTACCTTGATCCAGGTCTTGCAGTTTCTGCTGCAGGTCGTTGCCTGCGCGTTCAGCGGCATCTTGTGCCAGCGCAGCGCTGGCCAAAGCCAGTAATGCCAGCACTCCAAAAACCTTCAATACCCTCATGCTTTATCCTTCATCCAGTAACAATCCAAGGCAAAAATGCTCATATCAATACGCAGCAGTTCCCTGCCTCCAACTGCGTATCAGGGACGTGAACGGCTTACCCGCAAAGCGTCCCGGGCCGCCAGCCATTCCTGGCAGGGCGGCAAATCATAGTAATAGCCTTGCTGCGGCGCACCGCTGGGGCCAGGCGTAACATTGCCATAGGTCTGGTAATAACGCTCGCAATGCTCAGGCCGGCGCAACTGCTGCTCTATGCACGCCTGGGTTTTCTGCGCCCGCATGGGTGCCAGAGCCTCCTGGCGGGCGGCCTCACAGGTTTGCTGCAACTTACTGACGTCACTGTCGCTAAGGGCCAGTACAGTAGAAACGGGCAAAACTGCCAGCACCGATATCGTTAGGCGAGTGCGTAACTTATTCATCGAGTCACTCCTATCAGTAAGAACATTATTGAACTTAGCACAATTCGCGTAAAGGCTCCGCTTCAGCTAGAATTCACCCCAAAGTCCGCGGCTCGCCGCAATGGGACAATAACAAGTAACAGGGGTGGTATGCCAGCCACGGACACCAGCAAAGCCAACCCCGCAGATGCAGCGAGTGCGGTACCGGTAAAATTTCGTTTCGCCACCAAAACCGCCCTGAGTCTCACCCTGGCCTATATTATCCCTATGGCCATCGGTTGGCCCCAGCCGCAAACCGCCGCCACCACGGTTATGTTGATTGCCGCTACCGGCATGGTATCCGAGTCGTTGCAGAAAGGTGTCTTGCGCATACTGGGCACCCTTGTGGGTGCCGTCATTGGCCTTTCCCTGATCATGCTATTCCCGCAGGACCGCATGACGTACCTGTTAATAGTGTCGCTGGTCGTTTCTGCCATCATCTACCTGTACAACGCCTACCAGGGAGACAGCACACTGTTTATGCTCACGGCCGTGGTCACCATGATGGTGTTTAACGGCGGGGACGCCGAGGGCGCATTTCTCTATGGCGTAGACCGTGCCTATATGACCGCCTTCGGCGTGATCGTCTATACCCTGGTGGGAAGTCTGCTGTGGCCAGTCAAAAGCGTGGACAACACCCGGACTCTCGCGGCAGGCGTCGGACACAGCTTCCACAACGCCTTTCAGCGACTCACGCAGGAGCAAAGCGGCGGTAATGAAGCGCCAATGGATGAACAACTGGCGGCGCTGATTGCAAGACAGGACGCCCTGGAGACGCACTATGCCGCCATCAAGAATACTAGCGAGGGAGTCACCGCCTACCTGGCCGAGTGGAATGCCATAGTCAGTTGCTATGAAGACCTGCAAAACACACTGATACCGGCGATGAAAGAGGAGCGCCAGGCCAATATGGCGTTCAACCGACACATGGGCAACTACCATGAGTTATTGGCGCATACAGAGGCGCTGTTCCAGGAAGTGGAATCACGTTGGCAAGGCAGGCACGAAATCGATGATCCGCAGGTCATGAAAATCGTGTATTCCGTGGAGCAACTAGCCCAGGAAAATCACTTTACGGTTGCCGCCGTAGTCGCACGCGCTGAATTATTGCAACACACCCAGAGCATACTCATTGAGTTACTGGCCGCCATGGACAGCCTGCTGTTCGACCAGGGTACATTCGACAAGTCGCGCCAACCCACTGGCAAACCCACTTTTTTGTGGCTGGATCTGGAGAATTTCAAAACCGCGGTGCGCGTATTTGTAACTTTCTGGATAGCCGCCACTATCTGGATGCAATTCAACCCACCCGGTGGCTTCATGTTTGTCACCATGTGTACCGTGTTGATTCCGCTGGTCTCCTATACCCCGGTTACACCCAAACTCCTGTTCATACTTTTTACCCTGGGGTTTCTATTTGCCCTACCCGCCTACGTATTTCTGCTGCCCAACATGACACATTGGCTGCAATTGGCAGCCTTTATCTTCAGCTACGCTTTTATTGGCTTTTACGTATTGCAGGGCCCGGTCTCGATTTTTTTCCTGCTAGGGTTGTTCACTTTGGGCATACAGAACACCATGAGCTATAACGTGGATGCCATTTTATTGATCATGCTCATGTTCTACATGGTCTGCACTCTTTTAATAATATCTGTACATTTTCCGTTTACCAGCAAGCCGCAGCGACTATATCCCTCGCTGCGCCGCCGGTTTTTCCACCAGTGCAGCCAATTACTGCGTATTACCAGCCTCCCTGGAAAAGCCACCCCCCACCTGCGCCTGGGCATTACCGCTGCGTTGTTGGCAAAGATGAAGTTCTGGGGAGCACAGATCGATGGTGCCTATTTCAATGCCAACGGCAAAGAACAGCTCAATGCACTAAACCAGTCCAGTGACCTGCTATTGGCGCAGCTTCAGGTAATGGCCGACCGGTCAAAAGAATTTGGCGACAATCCACTGATCAACAGCTTGCGTGGACGCAGCAACCCAAGCCCGCTGGCGGAGTTGAGTGACGCACTCGCCGCTGGCCCTGCAGAACATACTTTCGAGCAGGTGCGTGCCAGACTGCGAGGTATTAACGAGCGCCTTGGCGAGTTCCTGGGTGAGAGCTACCTGGATCGCTATGGCACGCAACAGGTGGCGCAGTTCTATGTTTACCTCAACCTGCAGGCGTCTATACTGTCCAGCTTGCAGGCGTGTCTCGATGCACAACAGGCGCTGGACTGGCAACAGCTGAAGGAAACGAAATTCTAGTGACGTCTTATCACAGAAAAATTCAAGGTATCGCGCGCTTTTGCCCGGCTATTTTACTGGGCTTACTGGTGAGTGCCTGCACCGTCGTGGGGCCAGACTACCAGGCTCCAGAACAAGAGGTGCTGCCCAGCGAGTGGGCTGCCACAGAAACCACCGAGCAAAGCGCGACCGTGAGAGCCTGGTGGAAACTGTTCAATGATTCGGTACTGGATGGGCTCATTGAACAGGGCGCCGCGCAAAACCTGAACATAGAAGCCGCCGGCCTGCGTATCGTGCAGGCGCGCGCCGCCTTAGGCATCAGCGACGCCCTGGTATTCCCGCAACAACAACAGATTAACTCCAATTTTGCTGGTGTCTACCGCAACGAAGACTGGTACAAATCAGCCAATGCCTCGTTCGATGTTGGCTGGGAGATGGATATCTGGGGTAAGTACGCACGCGGCATTGAAGCCTCAGAAGCGAACCTCTATGCATCCATCGCCTCCTATCACGACGTGCTGGTGAGTATCAGTGCCGAAATCGCGCGCAACTATATCAACTACAGGACGGCCCAGGAGCGCATGTACCTGTCGCGCCAGAATATCGCCATCCAGCAGCGCGTGGTGGCGATGACACAAGTGCAGTACGACGCGGGCAACGTCTCTGAGCTTGATGTACAGCAGGCCAAAACCCAGCTCTACGCAACCCAGTCGTCACTACCGGGGCTGAACATCAACCGCCTGCAGGCGCGCAACGCCATCGCTGTGTTGCTGGGGACGATACCCGAGAATATAGCGCCACTGCTGGCCCTGGAAAACCCCAGGGAACCACCCAGCTTTACTTCCAGCCTGAATGAAAACATGCGCGTGGACCCTGACACCGGAGAGTACGGTGCCGCTTCGGTTATACCCACTGCACCCGAATTGGCCTCCAGCGTCGATTCACAGCTGGTTCTGCGCCGACCTGACTTGCAGGTGGCGGAACTGCTGGCGCGTTCCCAGAGCGCTCGCATTGGCCTGACCGAAGCTGATCTCTACCCCAATTTCTTCCTGTTCGGCTCCGTAGGCTTCAGTGAAACCGTGCGCTCCAGTGATAGTTTCAGCGCATCCGATGCCCTAACCGCGAGCATAGGGCCTGGACTTAGCTGGAATATATTTCAATACGATAGAATCAAGAACCAGGTACGCATACAGGACGCCGCATTCCAGGAGAGCCTCACCAACTATAACCTGAGTGTGCTGGAAGCAGTGCGCGAGGTGACTGATGCCATGGATTCTTACCGCTATTCTGTAGACAAGAGTCGCTACGATTCCAACGCAGTCAAAGCCTCCATTCGCGCCTTCAATATCTCAGCAACCCAGTACAACAATGGTCTGGTCACCTACCAGAGACTGCTCAGCACCGTGGAAAAAATGACGCTACGCGAAGACGTCTACGCGCAAACGCGCGGCAATATCGCCAACCAGGTGGTAGCGTTGTATAAAGCCCTGGGAGGTGGTTGGGAGCCTCTAAGCGGCCAGCCGATCGTAAAACCGGAAATCGTGGAGCAAATGCGATCGCGCACCGACTGGGGTGAATACCTGGAGCCGACCACCATCGTGGGGGAAGACCGCGATGAATGACATGCCCCATGAACTGGCACTGGGGGATGTGTATTTGTCGCCCGTATTACCGGTATTTACGGTGGCGCTACTCGCCAGCTGGTTGAGTATCAGCCTGCTCAATCGCCTGCGCCTGGCACGCTACATTATGTTTCCATCAATTACTTTTCTGGCACTGATGACCTTTTACGTGGTCCTGATGAATGCCTTCTGGATAAAAATTTAGGGGTATTAGCGGGTGAAATTTTTTAAGAAACTTGGCCTGGGCATAGTCAATATCGTGCTGATCGCGGCAGTGATCTGGTACGCCTACCAGACCTTCGAGGAGTACATCAGCAATCCATGGACCCGCAACGGGCAGTTGCGCGGGCAGGTGATTCAGGTAGCACCCCGGGTATCCGGCCCGGTTATTAGTGTAGCGGTGATAGACAACCAGTTCGTTAGTGAGGGGGACCTGCTGTTCGAGATAGATCCGGAGCAGTTCACTATCGCTATTGCCCAGGCCGAGGCCAACCTGCGGCGCTCGCACATCAGCTCCAAGTCCGCAAAGATCGAGTACGACCGTTTGCTGGAAATTTTTGAAAAAGACCCGGGCGCGATCTCACAGAAAGATCTGAACCGGCGCGAGTCCAATTACCTGCAGTCGCTCAGTAACATTGACGTGTCGAATGAAACCCTGCGCAACGCCAAACTGAATCTGGGCTACACCAGTGTGCATGCTGCTGTGGAAGGTTATGTTTCCAATATCAATTTCCAGATTGGCACCCAGGCGGTCGCCAACACGCCCATCCTGGCACTGGTAGACAGCAACAGCTTCTGGGTGTTCGGCTATTTTCGTGAAAGCCAGATTGGACGCTTCAAGATTGGCGACCCGGCCAAAGTGACGTTGATGGCCTACCCCGACCTCCCCTTGCATGGCACAGTTGAGTCCCTGGGTTGGGGTATTGCTCCGTCGGATGGCAATGCCGGCGCCTACCTGCTGCCCAGCATCAAGCCTGTATTCCAGTGGATACGCCTGGCACAGCGTATACCGGTGCGTATCAAACTGGAGGAAATACCCGAGGACGTCGAATTACGCTTTGGTCTAACCGCTTCCGTAATGATTGAACGCAGTCCATAATAGTGTGCAATAAATAATAGCTGGAAAAAACATTCAAATAAGAGGTGAACAACATGGAACAACCCACCGAGTCGAACAATTTCGACCCGCAATTTGTGCGCAATATGATCGAATCGACTTTGCGTATCGGCCTGCTGCTGATACTCCTGACCTACGCCTATGACATCATCAAGCCTTTCATTACCCCCATAATCTGGGGCGCGATTATCGCGATGGCGGCCTTCCCGTTGGTAAAATGGCTGGAACCCAAACTGGGTGGTCGCAGGGGGCTCGCTGCCTCTCTGATTACTGTATTTTTCATCCTCGCGCTGGTCATTCCTACATGGTCGGTCACCGATGCCACCCTGGGTGGCCTGAAGAAGCTGCATACGGATCTGGAAGCTGGTGAACTGCAAGTACCCCCTCCCGCCGCCAAGGTACAGGACTGGCCCCTGGTCGGAGAAAAGGTATTCACGGCCTGGAACAACGCCAGCCAGGACCTGGAAAAATTCGTGCAAAAGAATGCCGCACAGATAAAAGAATTGATCGGCAGCGTATTGAAACGCATCGGGGGTAGCCTGATAGGGGTGCTGATGTTTGTCGTGGCACTGATCATAGCGGGAGGCTTTATGACCTATGCGGAAAGTTGTGGTCAGGCTGCACATCGATTTTTCGTGCGGGTGGGCGGACTTAACCCCGGTGGTGAGTGGGCCCCACTGACTGTGGCAACCGTGCGCAGTGTATTGCAGGGTGTGGTCGGTGTTGCCATCATCCAAACCGTATTGATATCGATTGGCCTGTTTGTGGCCGGCATACCCGGAGCCCCCATCTGGAGTGTGATCATCCTGTTTCTGGCCATCGCCCAGTTGCCGCCGCTGATTATTCTCGCGCCAATAATGGCCTACGCGTTCTCCAGCATGGATACCACCTGGGCCATCGTTTTCACCGTTTACCAACTGGTAGCCGGCGCCAGTGACAGCTTCCTGAAGCCACTCTTGATGGGCAGAGGGCTGGATATTCCCATGCCGGTGATCCTGATCGGCGCCATTGGCGGCATGATCCTGTCGGGTATTGTCGGCCTCTTCGTGGGAGCCGTGGTCCTGTCCATCTGGTACAAGCTGTTCGGCCTGTGGATGGAACAACAGGCTCACTAAGACTAACTTCGCGCCGGGCGCTCTGCGTCCGGCCGCCTCCAAAGTACAAGCTACTGAACCATGCTCCCTTTCGGATCTCAGAACCCCAATAATTGACCGTTTTGGTCATTTATAGCGAGCATCAGCAGTCCTATTCTTCGCCCTTTCAGGTACGATTGAATCACGAGCTAGGGGCATCCCTGAGCCGTGACACAATATAATTAATGTGTTCCAAAGGGGATAACGGATGATCACCTTGAGAGCCACAACCTCGACAGGTATTCATCATGAAGAAATGTTCGCAAGCCCCCTTTTTGCTGCGCAAAACGGCTCTCGCAGCGGCTATTAGTGCCGTTACCGCGGCGCCGGTATTTGCACAGAACCTGTTCCTTGAAGAGGTCATCGTAACCGCGCAGAAGCGTGAGTCGACTATCCAGGATATCGCTGCCACCGTTAACGTGGTAACTGGTGATTCTATCGACAAATTTTCCACCCTGGGCTTCGCTGACCTCGAGTCGCAGACAGCGGGCCTTAGTCTGGCAACGCCCAATGCGCGCTCCCAGACGGTGGCCATGCGTGGCGTATCCGTGGACGCTGAGGCGGGTACCGACCAAACAGTAGACATATATTTCAACGATCAGAACGTCACCACTAATATCGCCTTCGGCCAGTTGTACGACCTGGAGCGGGTAGAAATACTGCGCGGCCCCCAGGGTGCCTTGCAAGGGCGCGCCTCCCCCGCCGGTGCCATTAACATTCACTCCCGCTCTGCAGACCTGTATGAGCCGAATGGCTACATCCAGGGCACCGCGGGCGACAACGATGGTTTCAATGGCCAGATCGCCTATGGCATGCCCCTGATCGAGGGTAAACTCGGCGTCCGGGTGGCCGCGGTATATGACACCAGTAACGCTGCTAATGTGGAAAACAAGACCACCGGAGACGACGAGCCGGAGCTTGACGCGACCTCCTACAGGATGAACCTGGTGTGGCAGGTCACAGAAA
>JAIBDN010000057.1 GCA_024686215.1 Gammaproteobacteria bacterium
ATTCATAACACCATCGGTATCGATCTGGTCGCCATGTGCGTCAATGACCTGGTGGTGGCCGGGGCAGAGCCATTGTTTTTCCTGGACTACTACGCCACCGGCGCCCTCAACGTGGACACCGCCGCTGATGTTGTCGAAGGCATAGGCCGTGGTTGTGAATTGGCTGGTTGCGCCCTGGTGGGTGGAGAAACGGCTGAAATGCCCGGCATGTACCAGGGCGAAGATTATGATCTGGCGGGATTTTGTGTCGGTGTGGTAGAGAAATCTGCCATTATTGATGGCACCAGGGTTACCCAGGGCGATGCACTGATTGGCCTGGGCAGCAGCGGTCCCCACTCGAACGGCTATTCCCTTATTCGCAAGATACTGGAAGTCAGCAATGCAGATCTGCAGCAACCCCTTGGCGATACCACATTGGCCAAGGCCCTGCTGGAACCCACCACCATTTACGTAAAAAGCCTGCTGCAGTTATTCAGCCAGGTCAATGTCAGAGCGCTGTCGCATATCACCGGCGGCGGCCTGCTGGAAAACCTGCCGCGAGTGCTTCCCAGCGACTGTAATGCGCAAATCGATACCAACAGTTGGCAGTTGCCACCCGTATTCCAGTGGCTGCAGACTCAGGGCAATGTCGATACCGTTGAAATGTACCGCACGTTCAACTGCGGCGTGGGCATGGTGATCTGCGTGGCGGACCAGGACAAGGCTGCAGCCATCGCTGCGCTCACCGAGGCTGGCCACGACGCCTGGGAAATCGGTCGCATCAGCGCCGGTAGCAACGAGGTAGAACTGCTACCGTGACAGCCAGCCCGCAGGCCGGCCTGGCCATTCTTATATCAGGGCGCGGTTCCAATATGCAGGCTTTCATCGATGCCTGTGATTCTGGCCGACTGGACGCCAACATCAGCGTCGTCATCAGCAACAATCCGGATGCTGCGGGCTTACAGCGCGCGGCGCAGGCCGGCATCGCCACCTGCAGTATCGATCACCGCCTCTACACCAGCCGCGAGGCGTTTGACCAGGCGCTGGTGGACTGCCTGGCACACTACCCGGTGGACCTGGTCATACTGGCCGGCTTTATGCGCATCCTGACACCCGTATTTATTGCGCCATATTCCGGACGTTTATTGAACATCCACCCGTCCCTGTTACCCAAGTATCCGGGACTGCACACGCATCAGCGAGCGCTGGATGCCGGGGACAAAGAAGCCGGTGTCACCGTACATTTTGTGACGCCAGAACTGGATGGCGGCCCGCCACTGCTACAAGCAAGCGTTCCAATACTGCCCGGCGATAACGAAGACGCCCTGGCTGCACGGGTTATTCTGCAAGAACATGTGATTTACCCACTGGCGGCGCAGTGGTTTCTGCAGGGAAGGCTGCAGTTGCGCGACGGTGCTGCATTTATGGACGGACAGGCCATCCCTGCCACCGGCATCCCCTATCGCGCAGAGACGTCTTAGGCCTTGGGCAGAGTGACGCCCGTTTGACCCTGGTATTTACCGCCCCGATCCTTGTAACTGACTTCGCAGACTTCGTCCGACTCAAAAAACAGCATCTGCGCCACACCTTCATTGGCGTAAATCTTCGCCGGCAAGGTCGTGGTATTGGAGAACTCCAGGGTCACATGGCCCTCCCACTCGGGCTCCAGGGGCGTCACGTTGACGATGATACCGCAGCGCGCGTAGGTGGATTTACCCAGACAAATAGTTAACACGTTGCGCGGTATGCGGAAATATTCCACGGTACTGGCCAGGGCAAAAGAGTTTGGCGGAATCACGCACACGTCACCCACCACATCGACAAAGCTGTCCTGATCAAAGCCCTTGGGATCCACCGTGGCAGAGTTGATATTGGTAAACACCTTGAATTCCGGCGAGCAACGCACATCGTAGCCGTAACTTGAAGTGCCATAGGAAATCAGCTTCCGGCCCTCATCATCACGCACCTGCCCCGGCACGAAGGGCTCTATCATGCCGTGCTCCTGGGCCATTCTCCTGATCCACTTATCTGCCTTGATACTCACTGTTTAATCATCCCAATTAGTCATCTGAAATCTGTATGTTTGGAAATTGCTGCACCGCATTGCCCGCCTGTTCGGTCAGCGCCGCCTGCACCGCATCCGCGACCTGCAGGTAGAGGCCAGCCTCAGGTGAGTCTGGCGCCGACACAACCGTGGGCGAACCCGAATCGGTCTGCTCGCGAATAGACAGGGCCAGCGGCAGGCTGGCAAGCAAAGGCACCCCGTAGTCCCTGGCAATACGCTCGCCGCCGTGTTCGCCGAAAATATGCTCCTGGTGACCGCACTGGGAGCAAATATGCACAGCCATGTTCTCGACCACCCCGAGAATAGGAATATCCACCTTGCGGAACATTTCGATGCCTTTTTGCGCATCTTGCAGGGCAATATCCTGGGGCGTGGTCACGATAACCGCGCCCGCCACCCGCGCTTTCTGCGACAGCGTGAGTTGGATATCACCGGTGCCCGGCGGCATATCGATGACCAGGTAATCCAGTTCTCCCCATAAAGTCTGCTCCAGCATCTGCGCCAAAGCACCGCCGGCCATCGGGCCACGCCATACCATAGGCGTGCGATCGGTAACCAGGTAAGCCATGGACATAGTCTTCAGGCCATGCGCCTTCACCGGGATCAGGTACTGCCCGCCCTGCTGTTCCGGCCGGGTAGCGGCCGGGACACCGAGCATAATCTGCTGACTGGGACCATAGACATCTGCATCCAGCAAGCCCACGGCAGCACCGCGCGCCTTCAGCGCCAGCGCCAGGTTGACCGCGGTGGTAGATTTGCCCACCCCACCCTTGCCTGAGGCAACGGCGATAATATGTTTGATTTCGTTCATGTAACCCTGTCGTATGAGAAATTTTGCCCGCACCGCAGCAGCGGCGAGGCTGGCTAGTATAGGGGCATGCAGTGCGCACAACAATGCCGCGCTGCACGGCCGCGCAACGGATGAAAACCAGCGGCAAAACCGCTATAGTAGCGCCCCTTTTTGCAGCACACGGACACACTGACCATCATGGCCGCCAACGCCCCCCGTAAAATCCTGGTTACCAGCGCCCTGCCCTATGCCAATGGCCCTCTGCATCTGGGGCATATGCTGGAACAGGTACAAACCGATATCTGGGTGCGTTTCCAGAAGTCCCGCGGCCACGACTGCCTGTACGTTTGCGCCGATGACGCCCACGGCACCGCCATTATGCTGGCCGCCGAAAAACTGGGCATCACGCCCGAGCAACACATAGACAATATGCGCCAGACTCACCAGAGTGACAGCGCGGGCTTCCTTATCGATTTTGCCAATTTTCACAGCACACATTCGCAAGAGAACAGGCAGTGGAGCGAGGAGATTTACAACCGACTGAAGGCCAATGGTCATATTGCCAGTCGCGAGATCACCCAGGCTTTCGATCCGGAGAAGCAACTGTTCCTGGCGGACCGCTTCATCAAGGGCACCTGCCCACGCTGCAAGACTGCAGATCAGTACGGCGATAACTGTGAGTCCTGTGGCGCCACCTATAGCCCGGCGGAACTCATAGACCCGGTATCTGCCATTTCCGGCGCCACGCCAATTGACCGGGAATCCACACACTTCTTCTTCAAACTCCCCGAATTCGAGTCGATGCTGAAGAAATGGCTGGATTCGGGCACCCTGCAACCACAGGTCGCCAATAAATTACGCGAGTGGACCGACGCGGGCCTGCAGGAATGGGATATCAGCCGCGATGCACCGTATTTCGGTTTTGAGATACCCGGAGAGCCCGGCAAGTACTTTTATGTATGGCTGGATGCGCCTATCGGCTACATCGCCAGCTTTGAAAACTACTGCGCGCGCACCGGCCATGAATTTGATGCCTATTGGCAGCCCGGCGGCGACACCGAGCTCTACCATTTCATCGGCAAGGACATTATCAACTTTCACGGACTGTTCTGGCCGGCCATGCTGGATTCCGCTGGTTTACGCACACCCACTGCGATCTACGCTCACGGCTTCCTCACCGTAAACGGCACCAAAATGTCCAAGAGCCGCGGCACCTTCATCAATGCCAGCACTTACCTGGAGCATTTGGACGCAGAATATCTGCGCTACTACTTTGCCGCCAAGCTGAGTGATTCGATAGACGACATCGACCTCAACCTGGAAGATTTCGTGCAGCGGGTGAATTCTGACGTGGTGGGCAAGGTGGTCAATATCGCCAGCCGCTGCGCCGGCTTCCTGCGCAAAGGCTTTGACAACACACTAACCGAACAGTGCGCCGAACCCGAATTGCTGGCCGAGTGCATTGCCGCCGGTGACGGCATTGCCGACCTCTATGAGGCCCGTGAATTCAACAAGGCGATACGCGAGATCATCGCCCTGGCAGACAAGGCAAACCAGTACATTGATGACAGGAAACCCTGGGTATTGGCCAAGGAAGAGGGCAAGGAAAGCGAGGTTCACCAGGTGTGCAGCGTGGGCATTAATCTGTTTCGCGTGCTGATGACCTACCTCAAGCCAGTGCTCCCGGCGATGGCGGAAAAAGCCGAGGCCTTTCTCAACACCTCGCTGGACTGGACTGCCCTGGAGCAACCCCTGGTTGGCCACACGCTCGCCAAATTCAAACCGCTGATTACCCGTATTGAGCCCAAACAGATTGAGGCCATGGTTGCTGCCAGCACGCCCGACCAGGCAGCGGAGGCATCGCCAGCCCCCAAGGCCGCGAAGCCGGAATCTACGGCACCAGCCACCATCGAGTTCGATGACTTTGCCAAGGTAGACCTGCGTATTGCCCTGATTGTCGCAGCGGAACACGTGGAGGGCGCAGATAAACTGCTGCGCCTGCAGCTCAGCCTGGGGGACGAGCAAAGACAAGTGCTCGCCGGGATCAAATCCGCCTACCAACCGGAGGATCTGATCGGCAAGCTTACGGTGATGGTGGCCAACCTGGCACCGCGCAAAATGCGCTTTGGTGTCTCTGAGGGTATGGTGCTGGCT
The DNA here is from genome assembly GCA_024686215.1 of Gammaproteobacteria bacterium. Classification (GTDB taxonomy): domain Bacteria; phylum Pseudomonadota; class Gammaproteobacteria; order Pseudomonadales; family Halieaceae; genus JAACFI01. The sequence continues at coordinate 4,989 of JAIBDN010000057.1, forward strand.
GCGGGTCCAGGCGGCGATGAAATTTACCTGCTGGAGCCGCATGCGGGGGCGACACCTGGAATGCAGGTCAAATAGCCGTCAACATTCATCGGCATAGTGATAATAACTTATTGTTTATCAACGACATATTACTTAACATTGGTATTGGCACAGGCGCCAGACTAACGACCATTAGTTTGTGTATACAGACTGCCCTGGCGGGCATTAAACGCTAGAATAGCGCCCTGACACCATTGTGCGACGGGGCGCATTTGCCGACGTTGCGACGAGAGACCTACCATGCTGGCAGACTACTCAATTCTGTTGATCAGTGCGATTCTGGTCAACAACTTCGTACTGGTACAGTTCCTGGGACTGTGCCCGTTTATGGGCGTGTCCAATAAACTGGAAACTGCTATGGGCATGTCCATGGCCACCACCTTCGTCCTGACCCTGGCGTCAGCCTGCAGCAACCTGACCTATCACCTGATATTGGAACCACTGGGCCTGGAATACCTGAAGACCATATCCTTTATCCTGGTGATCGCCGTTGTAGTGCAGTTCACTGAAATGGTGGTGCGCAAGAGCAGCCCCTTGCTATACCGGGTGCTGGGCGTTTACCTGCCCCTGATCACCACCAACTGTGCGGTGTTGGGTGTGGCCCTGCTGAATATCAATAAGGATCATAATTTTCTGCAATCCCTGTTTTACGGCTTTGGCGCGGCGGTAGGTTTCTCACTGGTGCTGGTGTTGTTTGCCGCCATGCGTGAACGATTAACGGTGGCAGATGTACCCGTGCCCTTCAAAGGTGCCGCTATCGGTATGGTCACTGCTGGCTTGATGTCCCTGGCCTTTATGGGCTTTGCCGGTCTGGTGTAACCTCATGACTGAATTCATCACACAGTATCCCCTGCTTACCGCCGTGATCGCACTGGTAGCAATGGGCGCGGTCTTTGGAGCTGTGCTGGGCTTCGCCGCGGAGCGCTTCAAGACCGAAGGCAACCCCATTGTCGATCAGATTAACGATATTCTGCCGCAGACACAGTGCGGGCAGTGCGGCCACCCTGGCTGCCGCCCCTATGCTGAGGCTATCGCCAATGGTGAGGACATCAACAAATGTCCACCCGGTGGGGAGGCCGGCATACAGGCCCTGGCGGATCTGCTGGATGTAGAAGTGATCCCCCTGGACGAAGAACACGGTGAGGAAAGTGTCACCACTGTGGCCTATATCCGTGAGGATGAATGCATAGGCTGTACCAAGTGCCTGCAGGCCTGCCCGGTTGATGCCATCCTCGGGGCGGCCAAGCAGATGCACACTATCCTGGTCAGTGAGTGCACCGGCTGTGACCTGTGCGTGGAACCCTGTCCGGTAGACTGCATCGACATGATTCCAGCGGAGGAAGAGGGCCTTAAAAACTGGCATTGGCAGTTGCCTGACCCAGTCAGCCTAGAGGTGGATATCATTGCCACCGATGCCAGCAGAGAAGAGGCAGCATGAGAAAAGTTTTCAATTTTCATGGCGGCATACATCCACCGGAAAACAAACTGCAATCGGTAGGTACCCCGATAGCAGATGCGGGTATTCCCCCGGAACTGATCATCCCCCTGTCACAGCATATCGGCGCTCCGGCAGAGCCCGTAGTCGCCGTCGGCGACGTGGTATTAAAAGGACAGATGATTGCCCAGCCCAAGGGTTTCGTCAGCGTGCCACTGCATGCGCCGACCTCCGGCACTATCACCGCTATTGAAGAACGCCAGATCGCACACCCTTCAGGCCATCGCGCGCCGTGCATGGTTATCGCCAGCGACGGCCAAGACCAATGGATTGCCCACAGCGGCTGCAGCGACTACAGCACCCTGGATAAAGCGCAATTGCTCGCGCGTATCCGCGACGCCGGCATCGCCGGCATGGGCGGCGCTGGTTTTCCGGCCGCGGTGAAACTGTCTGTGCGCGAAGGGGTAAAAATCGACACCCTGATTCTCAACGGTACGGAATGCGAGCCTTATATCACCGCCGATGATGTCCTGATGCGCGAGCGCGCGCAGCAGATCGTTGCAGGCGCGAAGATTTTACGCCAACTGATTGACCCGGTTGAAACGCTGATCGGGGTTGAGGATAACAAGCCCGAAGGCCTGGCTGCCTTGCGCCAGGCCGCTCAGGGCAGCGACATTGAAATTGTCGAGTTCCCGACCAAGTACCCCTCCGGCGGGGAAAAGCAGCTGATAGAGATTCTCACCGGGAAACAGGTACCCAGCGGTGGACTGCCTTCAGACGTGGGGGTTATCTGCCAGAATGTGGGCAGTGCGGTGGCCATATACGATGCGGTAGTCAACGGCCGGCCCCTGATTTCCAGGGTTACCACCGTAACTGGCGCAGGCGTATCCCAGCCGCAGAACTTTGACGTATTAATCGGCACGCCCATGAGCTACCTGCTGGATAAAGCGGGATACCAGGCTGATAAGAATCGCCGTCTGATCATGGGTGGGCCGATGATGGGCTTTACCGTGCCATCCGCAGAAGTCCCTATCGTAAAGACCACGAACTGCGTGCTGGCGCCAACTGAGAAAGAGCTGCCCACGCCACCACCGGCGCAGGCCTGCATACGTTGCGGCATGTGCGCTGAAGTATGTCCGGCATCCCTGTTGCCACAGCAAATGTTCTGGTTTGCGCAGGGTAAAGAATTTGAAAAACTCGAAGCGCACAATTTATTTGATTGCATTGAATGCGGCGCCTGCTCCTGGGTTTGCCCCAGCACCATCCCCCTGGTGCAATATTATCGCGCCTCCAAGGCAGAGATTGTGCAACTGCGTAAGGATAATGAAAAATCCGAGCAGTCGCGGGTGCGCTTCGAAGCGCGCCAGGAGCGCCTGGCCAGGGAAGATGCAGAGAAAGAGGCCAAGCGCGCAGCGCGCAAAAAAGCCGCTGAGGAACGCGCACAGCAGTCCGCAGCAGCCGGAGGCGATGAAGACCCCATCCAGGCTGCGATTGAACGCGCCAAAGCCAAAAAAGCCGCCCAGCAGGCTGGCGCCAGCACTGAAAATGAACTGGAAAAACTGGAAAAAGCTGTGGTCACCACGCGCAAGCGCCTGGCAACTGCCAGCGGCAAACTGCAGCAGGCCAAAGCCGAGGGCAGCGATCTGGTTGCCGCCTTACAAACCGGGGTAGACAAAACCCAGGCCAAACTGGAGGCTGCCGAAAAGGCGTTGCACGATTACCAGCAGGTGAACGAGGCTGCCCCTGAACATGCCGCACCCACCGATGCTGCCGACGCCGCCATAGCCAAAGCCATGGCCGCCCGCGCCGCTGAGTCAGCCCTGAGCGACGAGGAAAAAGCCCGCGCCAATCTGGAGAAATTGCAGCAACGCCTGGAGAAATCCATAACAAAACTGGCGCAGAGCCGGGAAAACGGTGACGAGGAAAAAATCATCGTAGCGCTGGAATCAACCGTAGAGCGACTGTCAGACAAAGTCGCGCAAGCGCAGCAGCAATTACAAACAACAGAAGGAGCCTGACGTGGCCTTGCTGCGCATTACATCGCCCCACGCACACGGCCCCCTGAGCACCTCCAGGGTAATGCTCAACGTGTTACTGGCCACCATTCCCGGCATTGTGGTGCTCACGTATTTCTTCGGTTTCGGTACCCTGGTGAATATCCTGTGGGGCTCCCTGGTGGCGCTGGCCTGTGAATCCCTGGCCCTGAAACTGCGCGGCCGCCCGCTGGGCTTTTACCTCAAGGACTACAGCGCCCTGGTAACTGCCACGCTGCTGTGTGTCGCACTGCCACCCTATTCTCCCTGGTGGCTTATCGCGGTGGGTATCGCCAGTTCCATACTGCTGGCGAAGCACTTGTATGGCGGGCTGGGTTACAACCCGTTCAACCCCGCAATGGCAGGCTATGTCATTCTACTGATTTCTTTTCCCCTACAGATGACCGCCTGGGCCCCACCACGGGGTGTCGGCGAACTACCAGGACTATTGGAGGCCCTGCAGGCCTGCTTTATACCCGCCAGCTTTGACGGCACTACCATGGCCACGCCGCTGGACATCATGAAACAGAACAACAGTTTGCTGGTAGAGGACCTGTGGCAGCAAAATCCCCAGTTTGGCCGCTGGGCAGGCATCGGCTGGGAATGGGTTAACCTGGCCTTCCTCGCGGGCGGCGCCTGGCTGCTGTACCAGCGCATTTTTACCTGGCATGCCCCTGTGGCCATGCTGGCAGGCCTGGCGTTGATGGCGGCAATCTTCAATGACGGCGGCAGCTCCGCCAGTGGCGGTTCTGCGCTATTCCACCTGCTCAGTGGCGCTACCATGTTCGGCGCTTTCTTTATTGTTACCGATCCCGTCACATCCGCGGTTTCCGTGCGTGGACGACTGATATATGGCGCCATGGTGGGCATCCTGGTGTACATCATCCGGGTGCGCGGCAATTACCCCGACGCCGTTGCCTTCGCCATCCTGATCATGAACTTTGCGGCGCCCTTTATCGATTACTACACCCAGCCGCGCACCTACGGGCATCAGCACGGCGAGGGAGAGAAATAACATGCTGTGGCAATCCATCTCCCGCAACAGCGTGTTACTGGCCATCTTCGCCGTATGCACCACCCTGTTGATCGCGGGCACGTACTTGTCCACCCGGGACCAGATAGCCCTGGAGAAACGCCGCGCTGAGGAAAAAGCATTACTGCAGATCGTCCCCAGGGAGCGGCACGACAACTCCATGCTGGATGAAACCCTGCCGGTGGGTCCCGAGTCAAAAGGTCTGGGCCTGAAAGAAAACAAACGCATCTATATCGCCAGACAGGGAGACGACATCGTCGCCGCGATTATTCCCGCCAGGGCACCAGACGGCTATACCGGTGCCATTGACCTGATTGTCGGGGTTAATGTGGACGGCAGTATTGCCGGGGTACGCGCCCTGGCCCACAAGGAAACGCCGGGGCTGGGCGATAAAGTGGACATCAAGAAATCCGACTGGGTGCTGGGCTTCAACGGGCGCTCACTGGAAAATCCTGAATTGGCCGGCTGGGCGGTGCAAAAGGACAAGGGCGTGTTCGATCAGTTCACTGGCGCGACCATAACACCCAGGGCCGTGGTAGCGGCCACCCTGCGGGTATTGCAATATGCCCAGGCCAACCGCGCAGCCCTGTTTGGCGAGCGCGACCAAATCCCGAAGGCAGGAGAGTAAATATGGCGGATACCAGCTACAAAGAGCTTTCTCTCAACGGCTTGTGGAAAAACAATCCGGCCATCGTACAACTGCTGGGTCTGTGTCCATTACTGGCGGTCACCGGCAGCGTAGTGAATGCTATCGGCCTGGGCCTGGCCACGACCCTGGTATTAATCTGCTCCAATACTGCAGTGTCGCTGATACGCAACATTGTCTCCGACGCGGTGCGCCTGCCGGCGTTTGTGATGATCATCGCCGCCGCGGTGACCTGCATAGAACTGCTGATGCAGGCCTTCGCATATGAGTTGTACCAGATTCTCGGTATTTTTCTGCCACTGATCACCACCAATTGCGTGATCCTGGGCCGGGCTGACGGCTTCGCCGCCAGAAACGCCCTGGGGCCATCCATGTATGACGGATTTATCATGGGGGTAGGCTTCAGCGTTATTCTGGTATTACTGGGAGGCTTGCGCGAGCTGACCGGCACTGGCGCCCTGTTTGCCAATATGGATCTGCTGTTCGGCCCCGGCGCTGCAACCTGGGAAATCGTGCTCGTCGAGGGCTACCAGCCTTTTCTGTTGGCCATCTTGCCGCCTGGTGCTTTTATATTTACCGGCCTGATCATTGCGGCTAAGAATGTGATCGATGAGCGCATCAAGAAACATCAGGATGCGCGCAAAGAGCGCCCGGTAAAAGGTTCCAAGCGGGTAAGGGTAACCGGCACTATTTCCTAGGCGCCTCTACCAGTAGCAGCGTGTCCAGCAGGGCGTCGACGGCGGCATCATCCATTCCGCCGTTCTCTGCATCGCAGCTGTAGGTAATAAACAGCAGCATGGCGCCATTGGCCACGTACCATTCACGAATAGCCACGTCATCTTCCATAAAACTGCCGCACAGTCCGCTGAACTCGCCCAGGGCTGCCGGTTGCCATGCAACGGCCTGCTCCACCTCTGCGCTGGCGATGTCCTCTAGCTCCTGCCGGGAAAACTCGCCCTGTTCCTTATGCAAGGTGCTGACTTCAATGCAACCCACATCGTCTCTGTCACCGATCAGAATGCTGTCTTCCTCGGAATCGGCCCACCATTCCGGGGGCAGCGCCAGCGTCCACCACTCTGTTTCCAGCACATTCATTACGTCTTCCTCACAATTGCCGGGACATTAACAGGGCATTCTCACGCCCGTTTTGCGCAGGGTAATAATTCTTACGCTGTCCATCCAGCTGAAAATCTGATTTCGCATAGAGCCTCCTGGCAGCCAGGTTGGATTCACGCACTTCCAACAGGCAGCGCTGCAGGCCCTGGTCCAGCATCTGTTGTAATGACCCCGATAACAGGATGCCGCCCAGCCCCTGCCCCTGCTCATCAGGGTGAATTGCCACATCCAGTATGGTGGCCTCATCCAGTACCTGCGTATAACTTAGATACCCCTGCACTTCTCCCTTGCGGGTCAAGACCAGGATATGCTCCGTAGCGAGGCCATTATCTGCACAGGCCAAAATAAAGCGGGCTTCACTCCCGGGGCGAGCATTGACCAGGGTATCAATGCTAACCAGGCTGTCCACATCGCCTGACCGGGCAAGCCTGAGATGAAGATCCCTCGCGGGGGCACTCACCGCACAGAGACTAGGGCTTTAAGTTCTGACCAGACTTGCCGTTTCAGCGCTGCGTCTGCCAGCATTTCAGCGGAGCTATAAGGAGCTACCACCTGGGGACAACCCAGATCCAGGCCCTCCACACGCGCCCCACAGGCACGCCCCAGGCTTACCACGCCGCGACACTGCTGTTTTTCCTGTTTGCGCCGCACGAAGCTCGCCAGCGCCGCATGGGCCGCTTCCTCGCCAAGGTCCAGTTGTTGATTGGTATGCATAGGCCAGTCGAACTGTGAAACATCCTCCCTGCCCGCGGCGGGCGCGGACTGGGACGTATCGACATGCTGCAGGGCGATGGCCATAGCCTGCACCAATTGCACCTGATCGCGAGTCAGCGGCATGCCCTGTAAATCCTCCAACCATAGCCAGCCGCCGGCAACTATGGCGGTCAAGCTGAAGCGCGCCAGGGGAGAACTTTGCGAGGCAGTTTCAACTGCAGGCTCTGCCTCTGACTCAGGTTCAGGCCTTTTGGGACGCGGCAGCGCCGCGTCCAATGTGGGCATTGGCACTGCAGACTGTATATTTTCAACCGGGTGTTCTTGCTGGGGCGCGGGCGCTGCTGCCGTTTCAGTGATCGCAGCGATACCTGCTATTGCGGCCCCATGAGGCACCAGCACCAGTCGGCGCGTCATGGCCGCACCGGGCAGCTGAGCGCGGGATATGTAGCTGTCTACGCCCATGGCATCGAGATAAGCCATGCGGGTGAGTTCATTCATGCTGTTTTCGGCGCAGAATCTGTAATAGTCAGGTGAGTCTATCAGGTTTGGAAGTCAGGCTATATCCAACGCCAGCCATGTTCATTAAAAAAAGATATACCTGAGCGTAAAAAGTACTTCACGTGCAACAAACCCTTGCTGGCAGCGTATCCACCATGATGAACAATACGCATTGCCGGGTTGAAGACAAGTCGGCCCTGACTTCCCAGGCGCAGGGACAGGTCGAAATCTTCGAAATACAAAAAATAGTGGTCGTTAAAACCGCCAACCGCGCGCAACGCCTCAGTACGCACCAACATGAAACAACCACTGGCCAGCATAATTTCAGCTTCGCGATCACCATTACAGGTTTCTCGCATTTCGTAACGCCACAGGCGCCGGCGAAATACCCGGCGGATAACCCGGGGCGCGAAAGCTCTTAACAATAACACCAGGAAGGATGGATAGCGTTTGCAAAGGAATTCCTGACGACCGTCATCGCTGGCAACACGGGGGCTCACCAGCGCGACACCACGATCCTCAAGCAAAGCTGTCAGGCCTACAGCCAGCGCGTCCTGTGACAACTCCACATCGGGGTTAAGCACCAGGTGAAATTCACTATCAAGCTCGCCGATAGCCTGGTTGTGCCCTGCGCCAAATCCGCGGTTATCCGGCCTGGTGATATAACGAAGCTGGAAGAAATCGTCTGCGGGCCATCCGCTGATAAACTCACTTACGCGCTCTCGATAGTCCGGGTCTATCGAGTTATCTACCAGGTCCACAACTAACCCACGCAGACCAAGAGACTCACGGGCATAACTAGCAGCAAGCAGCAAGCTCTGTAAATTTCGACGCAGCAAGTCCAGCGGACTGTTGAAGAGGACGATGGATACGGATAATTGTGTGGCGGGGCTGACTTCCATAAGTCGCATAATATCAGTTAGCCTGCCAGCAACAACAGATTCCCCAGGTATTTATTGGGGTGTATTAACAATACGGTACGATCATGTTATAACTATTTGGAATGTTATTTTACAATCACATATGCAGCAGGGGTTTGCCGATTGCCATGTTTGTGCAAAAAGTCACAAACCACAGCTATCACCATGTTATATAAAGAGTTTTTGACTTGCTCAGTGATAAGCTGTACAAAGGTAAATAATTGAAGGGTTGACTCTCCGGGCAAACGCCGGAGAATCAAGGGACAGGGAAGCACACTATAAGACCTGCTATACAGCGGGCAATAGGGGACAAAAATGATCACTCGGTTCGCCACTCTTTCCAGCCGTCTGGCTGTATTGCTCGCTGTTTTATTTACTGTTTCCGCCTGCGGGGGCGGTGGAGGCGGCGGTTTCATACCTGACGACGACAGCGACGATAAATACTTTGTCTCTATGGTTGTCCTCGACCTGTTGGGAGAGCCGACGAACACGGTGACTGCAACAAAGCCGGCATGGCTGGAAGTGAGGGTGACCAAGAAAAACAAGAATGGGAGGCCAATATCCGATGTTGTCGTGGAAGCCTCATCTGACATCGCCAGCATAAGCCCGGAAAGTAATACGGGATTAACCGACGAGAATGGAGTCGCGACGTTCAAGGTAGAATCGGCGGGCAGCATTGGTGCCGGCAGCATAGTTGCTAATGTGCAAGATGCCCCCGCGGGCACGGAACCTGGAAGCATCAACATACAAGTGGTTAAAGCCGACTTGCGCATCGGCTATCTTGAAGGGCCCGATTTCATCGAAGGCATCCTCGACATTCAGCCCGAGGGCGAGTTGTCTCCCGGCGGAACAGCCGCTATTACATTTGCCGTGGTAGACGAGTTCGGCAACCTGGCGGACACTCAGGAAAGCGTGATCCTTGCCAGCGATTGCATCGCCAAGGGGCTGGCTAAATTGCCTGAAAACCCCGTAGCTGTCCTCGGGCAGGCTACCGTGAGCTATACAGCTAATGGCTGTGAAGGCGAGGATCTCATTACTGCCACGCTGAGAGACACACCCAGCCAGGCCAACGGCACTATATCTGTGGCACCGCTTTCCAGTACTGCCGGCAAGATTAGCTTCGCCGGGGCAGACCCGGCGGTCATAGTGGTCAAAGGCTCTGGTGACGGTCAACAGCGAAAAGAAAAAACAACTGTTAGCTTCCTGGTCACGGACACTGCAGATACACCAATTCCGGGTGTCGACGTTTCCTTTGAACTTTCCACCACTGCAGGTGGACTTGCGCTGGGTAACGCAACGGCGATCAGCAATCGCAGCGGAATAGTAACCACTGAGGTGACTGCGGGTACCGTGCCCACTACCTTCTTCGTTTTTGCCACAGTAGACGCCAAGGGTGTATCAACGACTACTGAAGTTCTGGCAGTGAGCACCGGTGTCGCCGACCAACGTGGAATCAGCTTGACTGTAACCGGCGGCGGCAACGTTATTGAGAATGGGTTTAACGTAGATGGCGTGGAGCGAGAAATCACCGTAAAAATGCGTGACAAGTTTGGCAGCCCGGTTCTCAGCGGCACTACAGCAGTATTTGTCGCGGAGTATGGACGGATCGATCCTTCCTGTAGCCTGGGTATCGCTAATGGGGTAAGGGTAGAAGGTACGCCTACTACCGGCGAATGTAAGGTACTGTGGACCAGTGATGACCCTCGCATGCCATCAGATTCCAGCTTGGTCAAGACCATCACTGCAGTCGGCTGCGGCAGCTACACGGGCGGCAGAGGTCCCTGTCCAGATGATCTCGGCGCAGCCAGGGGCGGGCGCTCTACCATCTCTGTCAGTGCCAACGGTGAAGAGTGGTTTGACGACGCCAACAACAATAATCGCTACGATGATGGCGAGACATTTGAGAACCTGCCAGAGTCCTTTACCGACTATAACGAAGATGGTTTTTACACTCCGGTCATTGGTGCCAAGTGTGACAATCCCCCCACGTCTGCCTCAGACTGCAAAGGCGCGGGAGCTGACG